>CAZYDR010000047.1:0-28468 GCA_964645285.1 uncultured Alphaproteobacteria bacterium | reverse complement strand
CAAGGATAGCCGTGTTGCAGGGCTTCGCCCAGCCTGGCGAACCTTATACCAAGGAGTAGTAATAGAGACTCATAGAGACGGCTTCCCGTGGTTTTCGGATAGGCGCCGTCCGCCAGGGGAATTATTGGCGAAGGCCACGGGAAGCCGCTGTTCCGGTCGCGTCCGCTTATCGCCGGAGAGTGTCAGAACGCCTTGACGATGCGCCGCGTCGCCCGCGGCGCTCTTCCTACCCGGCGAAAAGCGGACGCGATCTCTATGGGTCTCTATTACTGCTCCTTGGTATTAGTGGGACATCAGTACCGGCATGGTCATGTGGCTGAGGATGTGGCGGGTGACGCCGCCAATGATCCATTCCCGAGCCCGGGAGTGGCCGTAAGCGCCCATGACGATGAGGTCAACGCCGAGCTCGGCCGCGCGCGACAACAGGGTGTCACCGACGGTCAGGTCGGCGCTGGTGGTTTCGCTGGCCTCGACGGCGACCCCGTGGCGGGCAAGATGAGCCGCCATGTCGATGCTCGATGCACTGCCCGGGTCCTTGGCGTCGATGCTGAGAACCGTCACCTTGCTTGCCTTGACGAGAATAGGCAGGGCGTCATGGACCGCCCGGGTGGCCTCGCGGCTGCCGTTCCAGGCAACCAACACCCGGTCTCCGATGCCGAGGTGGGCGCCTGCATAGGGAACCGCCAGAACCGGCCGACCCGAGGACAAGACTACCTGTTCGGGGAGTTCGATGAAGATTCGGCCGCTAACCTCGTCCGGCGGTGCCTGGCCGAGAACCACTACATCGGTGTAGCGCGACAGTTGGGTGATAATTTCGTAGAGGTCACCTTCCTCGCAGCGCCAGTCACTACACAACGACTGACCATCGGCGCGCACACGGAAGGCGGCTTCGGCTTCGGCGGCGTCCTGAGCCGCGAGCTCCCGCTGGCGCTCGATAACCTCATTGCCCACATAAGCGTAGGCGACCCCGGGTATTTCGAACTCGGGTATAACGTAAAGACCAGTCAGGTGAGCTTGAAGATTACGAGCGAAAATGGCGGCTGCATCAAGGCGCGCGCTGGATTGTGCGCCGCCGTCCACATGGACGAGAACATTAGCCAGTGGCATGGCCCGACCCTCCTGAAAAACTAAGCACTGTTGCCCCAATCATGGCCTTGGGAGTCGATCTCGCCATGACGTATGTCAAGGTGAGCCGAGCGGCCCATAAAGCTGCGCGCGTCGGCGGGCCGGGCTTAAATGATTGTTAAGACAAATACGTCACGATCATCGCGACGCGAGCGGGCCGACTTGCGCTAATTTTTGAATGCCTGGCCAAAGAAAGTGGCGCGACCATGGCAATCATGGGTATCGATCAACTGAACGTTTTCGTCATCGACGACGAAATCTATATGCGGACACTGCTGGCGGGCATCCTGCGCGCCATAGGCGTCAGCGCGGTGTATGACGCTGGCACGGTCGACGCCGCCTACCGCGAACTTACGCTTCGTCCCATCGACCTGCTTTTTGTCGATTGGGAAATGCCGCCGGACAGTGGTATGGATTTTGTCATTAAGGTCCGCACCGCCGCGGACAGCCCCAACCCCTACGTTCCCATCATCATGCTCACGGGGCATGCGGACAAAGCGCATGTTGCGGCCGCCCGTGACGCCGGCGTTTACGAGTTTCTCGCCAAGCCGGTATCGCCGCGCAACGTCTACGAGCGTTTGATATCGGTGCTCAACAGCACACGGTCGTTCGTTCGTATCGGCAACTATTTCGGTCCCGACCGGCGCCGTCGTGAAAACCTCTTCGGGGGCGAAGGTAGGCGCGCCAGCGATGACGATAGAGTTGATGACAGTGCCGCGGACCAAGCCGCCGTGGGCAATGCCAATTCGGTTGCCTAAAGCGTCAGGGACATAAGGATGTGCGGTTCCCCGGCGAGCGGGCCGCTCGCCGGGGCAAATTCGGAGACCTTGCGATAACCCGCTTTCTCGTACACATGGATCGCTCTCGTATTGGTCGCCATGGGGTGGGATAAAGGGCGTCAGATGGCGTGGTTCACCGTCACGGGCATCGGTGGTCATCACCTGACAGAACGCCGCCCCATTGATGTCGCCGATCCAGTAATCGAAAATATTCTTGGTCCCCTCAAGGTAGTTCAGCATGTTGGCGCGACCTTCATCGCTGAGGTCCCAGAATTTCCGTACACGGGGTTCGTCGAGCCATCCAAGCAATATGGCGCCATCAGCGGGTCCCGCCTTGCGGAAGGTGATTAGAGGATCGGTCATTGGTCGGCGATGACAATGATTTCCGGCTGGGTCGGGCCGGGGGACGATTTGTCCCAGTCGCCATACCAGGTGATGTCCCTATAGCCCGCGTCCGACAGAAGCCCCGCCAACTCGCCCTGGGTCATGAATCGAAGGGTGTGGGACGCCACCACGATATCGTTGGCGGCGAACCGGAAATGGCTCTCGAAGGTCAGCAACTGACCGTCGAGTGAGGCGATATCACAGTGGTAGCCAACCATGCCCACACCAGGAACCTCAATCATCTCGAAAGTCTGTTCCGGGCGCCACGTATCCCAGTCCTGCACCGCCTGGTTACGGGTCTCAAAAGCGATCCGGCCGCCGGGAGCGAGATGGCGGCGCAGATTATTGAGGGCCGAAACCACATCAACATCATCGAGAAAGACCCGGAACACATGGCCGGTCATGATGATGAGATCGAAGCGGGCATCCACCGACAACTCAGTCGCGCCGCTTTCGATCCTGGTCACAGCCTCGCCGCCCGGACGATGGCGAGCGATGTCGAGCATGGCCGCCGCCGGCTCGGCCCCGGTCGCTCGGTGGCCACGGGCGGCGAGGGCACAGGTCAATCGACCCGTGCCGCAACCCATGTCGAGTACGGTTTTGGGCTCATCCCCGGCCAGGGCAACATAGAAATCCCTGTCCGTTGAGTCCGGATTCAGGGGATCATAGACGGCGGTCAGGCGGGGGGCCGAATAGCTCGTAGCGGTCATTCGAGGATTTCCCTTGCTTGGTTTGCAGTATAATGCGAAATAGCGTGAATTCGGGTGGCGCCAAACCCGGCGAATCGAATTGACAAGGGGAGAGCGATTCGTATAGTGCGGCCTCCCGCGACATTCCTGCATTTTCTATCGATTTAAAAGGTCCGCGAATGACCAAACGCGTCTCGTCCAAGTACAAGATTTGCCGCCGGCTCGGTGTCAACCTGTGGGGCCGTCCGAAGAGCCCGACCAACAAGCGCGAGTACGGCCCCGGCCAGCATGGTCAGCGCCGCCGCAAGCCGACCGATTATGGCATTCAGCTTTCTGCCAAGCAGAAGCTGCGTGGCTACTACGGCAACATCACCGAACGCCAGTTCCGCCGGATCTATGCCGAGGCGGCTCGGGTGCGCGGCGATACCGGCGAAAACCTGATCGGCCTGCTCGAGCGTCGGCTCGACGCGGTGGTTTACCGGCTCAAGTTCGTGCCCACGGTATTCGCGGCACGCCAGTTCATTAATCACGGCCACATCAAGGTCAACGGGCAGCGGGTCAACATCGCCAGCTACCGGGTCCGCGAGGGCGACGTTATCGAGGTCAGGGAGAGGTCCCGCGAGATTGGCATCGTGCTCGAGGCCATCGACTCGCCGGAGCGCGACGTGCCGGCCTATCTCGACGTCGACCACCGCAAGATGAACGGCACCTTCATCCGCACGCCGGAATTCGCCGAGGTGCCCTATCCGGTACAGATGGAACCCAATCTGGTCATTGAGTATTACTCGAAGAACTAGATTCAAGTATCTGAAATTGTTTCGTAAAATACCCTCGTTTGCGAGGGTATTTTGCTTTGTGAGCGTTAGCGCTAGAGTTTGGTGAAATCTCACCGAACGGAGCGGATCATGGCCCACGGCATCAAGGAAATCAGCCACGGCGACGGCAAGCTGGTAGTCGGCTGGGATGACGGCGGCGAGAGCGCCCATCATTTCATCGGGCTGCGTGACAATTGCGGCTGCGATGACTGCGGCAACAAAGTCTCGACCAGCGGTGGGCGCTTCCTCCGGTTGACCGATCTGCCCGCCCAAATCGCGCCCGCCGATGCCGCGATCGACGCCGACGGCGCTCTGTGCATTACCTGGACTGACGGCGGCCACGCCAGCCGCTACGACCCGGCGTGGCTGCGAGCTCGCTATGACGCCGCTCAACCGCCGGCGCTATGAGACAGTGACCTTTTGGGCGCAGTTCCCGAGGTGACACATGGCGACGTTAAGGCCGGTGTGCTGCCCATGCTCGAGCACCTGCGCAGCCACGGCTTGTCCTTGGTTCGCGGCATGCCGCCGGATAGCGACGTAATCGAATGCCTGGCCGGTCTGCTCGGTTTCATCCGCCAGACCCACTACGGGCGGGTGTTCGAAATCAATTCGCGGGAGAAAAACGTCACCCTGGCCGAGACCAAGCATGCCATCCCGCCCATAACGATGAGTTGTTCCGTGACGCGCCGCCCGGCGTCATCCTGTTCCACTGCCTTGAGGCCAGTGCCGATGGCGGCGGGGCTTCGGTACTGGTCGACGGTTTCAACGTCGCGGCGCGGCTGCAGGACGAAAACCCGGCGGCCTTCGATATTTTGTCACGGGTGCCGTTGCCCCATCGCCGTCGCATCGATGGCGCCGCCGACCTTCGTGCCGAGACGACCATGGTCGGCCTCGACGCCGCCGGCGCGGTGACTGCGTTTCGCTGTAATGAGCGGACCATGGCGCCCCTGGAATTGCCCGAGGATCAGGTCAAACCGGTTTACGACGCCTTACAGGCGGTGCTGGCCCTGGTCTACGACCCGGTCATGAAGATAGAATTCCAGCTCCGCTCAGGCGAGGCGCTGGTGTTCGATAATCACCGCGTTCTCCATGCCCGCACCGCCTTTGGCGGTAGCCGCCACATCCGCCAGTACCACGTCGATCGTGACGAGGTGTTCAGCCGCCTTAGGCTGCTTCAGGTCGCCTAAAGGCCTGCAGAAAGCGCAGCATGACGCGAACACCGGTACCGGCGTCTTCGGCGGTGATGGCTTCGTCGGGGTTATGGCTGACGCCGGCTTTGCAGCGCAGGAATAGCATGCCCACATCGGTCAGGGCGTCCATGGCCTGGGCGTCGTGGCCGGCGCCGCTGAACAGCCGGCGCGGCGCGATGCCCTCGTCGGTCACCGCCGTCTCAAGTTGATCTATCAGCCAGGGGGCGCAGGCGCAGCCCGTGGACTCGCCGTGGTTCTCGACGTCGGCCTCGACCCCGCGCCGGGTACAGATTTCCGCGATATCGGCCTCGATACCAGCCACCGCTTTGGCCCGCAGCCCGGCATCGCCCGAGCGTAGATCGACCGAGAAACGAACCACGCCGGGGATCACATTGGTGGCGTCGGGGCCGACGGATATGGTGCCGACGGTACCGACCAGCCCTTCCTGGCCCGAGCAATTGCGTTCCACCGCGAGGATCGCTTCGGCCGCCGTCGCCAGGGCGTCGTTGCGCCGGTTCATGGGAACCGTGCCGGCGTGCCCGGCGGTACCGTTGATGGTGACCGTCAGGTTGATGCTGCCGGTAATCGCCGTGACCACCCCCATGGCCAGTCTCTCGGCCTCAAGGATCGGGCCCTGCTCAATATGCAGTTCCACATAGGCCAGCACATCTTCCGGACGGCGCGCCACCGCCCCAATGGCGTCCGGATTGAGGCCGAAGTCGCGCAGCGCCTGGGCCACGGTGACGCCGTCGTCATCCTGCTTGTCCAACTCACTGGGCTTGAGAATACCGGCCATGGCCTGGCTGCCGAACAGGCCGGTATTGAAACGCAGACCTTCCTCGTCACCGATGGCCACCACTTCGATGGCGTAGGGCAGGCGCTCGCCGCGCTCGCTCAGGGCAGCAATGCAGGCAATGGGGGTCAACACGCCCAGCATGCCGTCGTAGCGCCCGCCTTCGCTGACCGTGTCCTGATGCGACCCGGCGATCAGCGCCGGCAGGCCGGGCTCGGCGCCCTCATAGCGACCGACCACGTTGCCGGCGTCGTCGAGCCACACCTTGTCCATGCCGGCATCGCGCATCCAGCCGATGATCATATCGGCAGCGCCGCGGTGCTGCGACGACAGAAAACGCCGGGTGACGCCTTGAGCGCCTTCGTTGTGGACTGCAATAGCGTCGGCCCGGGCCATGATCTTGGCGCCGGCCTGATCGCCGTCGGGAAGCGCGCTGTTATCGCTCATGAGGACTTTCTTTCCGCCGCATAACAGGCCAGGACCGCATCGATGGAGCGTTCCATATCGTCGGCGCTGGTCCGCCAGTTGGACACCGAAACCCGCATGGCGACCTGGTTGCGCCAGATGGTTTCGCCCATCCAGCAGGTGCCGTCGCGCTGGACGGCGGCGATGACCCGGCGGGTGAAGATGTTGGTCGCGGCGTTGCTGTCATCGCCGGGATCGGCGAAGCGCACCATCACCTGGTTGATCACCACGTCGTTGAGAATCTCGATGCCCGGTTCAGCGCCCAGCCGATCAGCGAGCCGCCGGGCGTGGCGACAACAGCCCTCGATCATGGCAGCAATGCCGTTGCGTCCCAGCGTTCGAATGGTGGCGTAAATGGCGGCGCCGCGCAGTCGCCGCGAGGCTTCCGGCACCCAGTTGCTGCGATCCCTGTCGCCGTCCTCGTTCTTTACCAGGTAGGCGCCGCTGATGGTCATGGCCGCTTCATGGGCGTCGCGATGGGCGGTCATGACGATGCCGGAATCGTAAGGTACGTTGAGCCACTTGTGGGCATCGGCGGCCCAGGAGTCGGCTTTCTCGACGCCTTCGGCGAGGTGGCGCTGCTCGTTTGTCGCCGTGACCCACAGGCCGAAAGCGCCGTCCACATGGACCCAGGCGCCACCGGCGTGGCAGGCCTCGATGATTGGGACAAAGGGGTCGAAAGCGCCGGTATTGACGTTGCCGGCCTGAACACACACCACCGTCGGGCCGTCGAGACGGTCGAGGGCTGCTTCCAGGGCGTCGACCCGCATACGGCCCTGGTCGTCAGCCTCGATGCGGGTCACCCGCTCGCGTCCCAGCCCAAGCATTTGCAGAGCAGCGAAGATTGAACCATGAGCCTCGGCCCCGACCACTACGTTGAGCACCGGCGCGCCGAACAACCCTTGGGTTTCCACATCCCAATTGTGCCGTGCCAGCAGGGCGTGACGGGCTGCCGCCAGGCCGGTGAAGTTGGCCATGTTGCAGCCGGTGGTGAAGCCGGTGCTGATATCGCGGCCGTGGCCCGACAGGCCGAACAACTGGCGGAGCCAGTCGGCGGCGACCTGCTCGATGACCGCGGCGGCGGGCGACCCGATATACATGCCGGCGGTGTTGTCCCAGGTGGTGGCCAGCCAGTCGGCCGCGACCCCGGCGGGCACAGCGCCGCCGTGGACGAAACCGAAGTAGCGCGGCCCGACCGCGGCGACGATGCCGGGGTCTGCATCCGCCGCCATGTCCTCGATCACCGCCAACGGGTCGGCGCCGTCATCAGCCAGCGACCGCTCCAAAGCGGCCGCTATGGCGGCATGATCAACCGGCCGTCCGACCGGACGCTCAGGCAGTTCGTCGAGAAAGGCAATAGCCAGTTCGGCGGCGCGCCGCAATACAGGGGCGTGATTGTCAGTCATAAATTTGTCCTCTAACCCCACAGTGCGGGCTCGGGCGGATGGATGTAGCTGCCTTCAAACACCAAACCGGGCTCGCGGTCCCTGGTCAGCAGCAGCGGGCCGTCGAGATCGATGAAACGGGCCTGGTTAACCAGCACCATGGCCGGCGCCATGGCCATGGAGGTGCCCAGGTTGCAGCCCAGCATGATGCCGAGGCCGGCGTCGCGACCGGCCTTGGCCAGGGCGATGGCCTCGGTCAGGCCGCCGGTCTTGTCGAGCTTGATGTTGATGAGGTCGTAACAGCCCTTGATACGCTCGAGGGAACTCAGGTCGCGGCAGCTCTCGTCGGCGGCTACGGGCAGGGCGCGCTCGATGGTGCGGAGGTAGCCTTCGTCGGCAATGGCCAGGGGTTGCTCGACCATCTCGACGCCGAGCTCGGCCATGGCGTCGATGTAGGGCAGCACCATGTCTGTGGTCCAGGCCTCGTTGGCGTCCACCGACAGCCGCGCATTGGGCGCTGCGCCCCGCACCGCGCGGACCCGCTCGATATCGCCTTCGCCGCCAAGCTTGAGCTTGAGAATAGGGCGGTCGGCAACGGCCCTGGCGGCGGCGGCCATGCTCTCCGGGCTGCCCAGGCTGATGGTCAGGACGGTGACCGCGTGCTCCGGCGGCTCAAGACCGGCGACCCGCCACGCCGGCATGCCGTCGAACTTGGCCTGGAGGTCCCAGAGCGCGCAGTCGATGGCATTGCGCGCGCTGCCCGATGGCATCAGCGCCTGGAGGTCGAGCCGACTGGCGCCGTCCTCGATGGCATGGCGCGCCGCTTCAATGCCGGCGACCACGTCGGGATAGTCCTCGAAGGCGTCGGTGCGTTCACACTCGCCGCGTCCCACCAGGTTGCCCTGGCGCAACTCGACCACCACGACCTCGGCGGTGAGACAGGTCATCTTCGATATGACGAAGGGAACGGTGACGGGCCAGGATTCGGGCCGCACGGTCATTTCACGCATCATGCTATTTCAATTCCTCGACAATGTTCCCGACACCGGTGGCCACTGGATCGGCACAAGGCACGCCGAGACGGTCTTCAGCATCGGCTAGCACGCGCTTGGCGTCGTCGGACGTCAGTACTGACGTATTGAGTGCGACGCCGGCCAAGCGAACGTCGGGATTTGAAATCCTGGCGGCGGCTAGATTGGCGGCAGCGCAGTCTTCCAGGCTCGGCAGTTTGACTTCGGAAAAATCGTCGTTCCAGTCTCGGCCGGCGTCATCGCACAGCACCAGGGCGTCTGGCTGGCTGCCGTGAAGCAGGCCGAGGCTGACCCCGGCGTAGGACACGTGGAACAGGGAGCCCTGGCCTTCGACCACATCCCAATGGTCCGGGTCGTTAGGGGGCGTCAGCCACGCCGCCGCGCCGGACAGGAAGTCCGACACCACCGCGTCCACGGAAATGCCGCGCTCGGCAATGAAAATGCCGGTTTGGCCGGTGGCTCGGAAGCTGGCGTTCATGCCCTGGGCTCGCATTTCACGCTCGATAGCCAGAGCCGCGAACATCTTACCGACGCAGCAGTCGGTGCCGACGGTTAGCAAGCGCTTGCCTGCTCGGCGTTCGGGCCCGGCTAGATCGAAATCACGGTTCGGGTGGCGCACATCGATGAGGCGGCGTCCATGGGCTTCGGCGGCGGCGGCAATTTCCGGCACCTCGGCCAGACGGGTGTGGAGCCCGGCGGCGATATCGAGCCCAGCAGCCAGCGCCGCAATGAGCGTGTCGCTCCAGTCCGGCGGCATGATGCCGCCATGGGGCGCCACGCCGATGACCAGGGTTTTGGTGCCGCGCTCGGCCGCGGCCTCGATGCCCATGTTCTCAAGACCCACATCGGCCTCGAAACCAGGCAGGCCAAACTGGCCGACACACCACTCGGGCCGCCAGTGGGCGATCCCATGGGCGGTCTTGGCCCACAGATTGCTCGGGGCGGTGCCAAGGAACAGAAGATAGGGTCGTGCAATCGCGTTGTCGACCATGGTGCCTCCGTTGAATCAATGCCCCAGAACATACGGGGCGGCGAGGGGGGCGAGCAATGAAATTGCTGGGGTAATTTGCTGGGATGATATAGTCCACGCCAAAGTGATTCAGGGAGCGACCATGACAACCGGCCAGCCCAAGACCATTCGCCTGGCGAATTACCAGCCGCCTGCCTATGCCATCGACAGCGTAGCGCTTGATTTCGACCTTGGCGACGAGGCGACCCGGGTCAAATCCCGCTTTGAGCTGCGGGCCGCTCAGGGTGGCGGTCCCCTGGTGCTGGACGGTGAGGAGCTGAAACTGATTTCCGTGGCCGTGGACGGTGCTGCCCTGGGACCGGACGACTACGTGCTGACAGTGGAAAGCCTAACCATCCCGTCGCCGCCGGCCGCCTTCGTTATGGAAATCGAGACCGAAATCAAACCCCGGAAAAACACCAAGTTGGACGGCCTCTACGTCTCCAGCGACGTCTATTGCACCCAGTGCGAGGCCGAAGGTTTCCGCCGCATCACGTTCTTCCCCGACCGGCCCGACGTGATGACCGTCTACACCACCACCATCCGCGCCGACAAAGCGGCCTGCCCGGTACTGCTGTCCAACGGCAACCTGGTGGCCGAGGAGGACCTGGGCGGTGGCCGTCACCTGGCGACCTGGCACGACCCGTTTCCCAAGCCGTCTTACCTGTTCGCCCTGGTGGCCGGCGATCTGGCCTGTTTCGAAGACAGCTTCACCACCGGTTCAGACCGTGAGGTGAATCTGCGTATTTTTGTCGAGCACGGCAAGGCTGAACGTTGCGCCTATGCCATGGATTCCCTCAAACGCTCCATGCGCTGGGACGAGGAGCGCTTCGGCCTGGAATACGATCTTGACTTGTTCAACATCGTCGCGGTCAGCGATTTCAACATCGGCGCCATGGAGAACAAGAGCCTCAACGTCTTCAACGACAAATACATCCTGGCCGATCCGGAGACCGCCACGGATACGGACTACGCCAACATCGAGGCCATCGTCGCTCACGAGTATTTCCACAACTGGACCGGCAACCGGGTGACCTGCCGCGACTGGTTTCAGCTCAGCCTCAAGGAAGGGCTGACCGTGTTTCGCGATCAGGAGTTCTCGTCGGACATGCGCTCGCGGCCGGTCAAGCGTATCGCCGATGTGCGCACCCTGCGGGCCCACCAGTTTCCCGAAGACGGCGGACCACTGGCCCATCCGGTGCGCCCGGCCGCCTATATCGAAATCAACAACTTCTACACCACCACGGTCTACGAGAAGGGGGCCGAGGTCATCCGCATGATCCATACCCTGCTCGGCGAGGACGGCTTTCAGAAGGGCATGAAGCTCTATTTCGAACGCCACGACGGCAATGCGGTGACCTGTGATGATTTCGTCGCCGCCATGGCCGACGCTAACGGCGCCGACCTGGGCCAGTTCAAGCTGTGGTACAGTCAGGCGGGAACCCCGGAAATCGAGGTCGAGAGTCACTACGACGGCGACGCCAAGGTGTTCGAACTGACCGTGTCCCAGCATTGTCCGGAGACGCCGGGGCAGAAGGACAAAGCGCCCATGCATATCCCTCTCGGCATCGGCCTGCTCGACGGCGAGGGCCGCGACATGGCGCCGGGCGGTCAGGTGGGCGCCGTGATTGAACTCACCGAAGCGCGCCAGACCTTCCGGTTCACCGCCATTGACGAGCCGCGAGCGGTGTCCTTCAACCGCGGATTCTCGGCGCCTATCAAGGTCAATCAGTCAGCGCCGGCGGAAAGCCGGGCCTTTCTCATGATCCATGACTCCGACCCGTTCAGCCGTTGGGAGACGGGCCAGCAATACGCCAGCGATCTGCTCATGGCCGGGGTCGAGACGATCCAGGCCGGGGAGGCGCCCGATTTCGACGAAAATTTTCTCGACGCCCTTGGCCAGACCCTGGCCGATGACCGCCTGGAGAAAGCCTTCACCGCTTTGGCGCTTACCTTGCCGGGCGAGGGGTATATTGCTGAACGCATGGCGGTGATCGATGCCGAGGCTATCCATAAGTCGCGTGAAGCCCTGCGCCGGGCGGTCGCCGGCCGCCTCAGCGAGCCGCTGATCGCCGCCTATCATGGCAACCAGAGCAATCAGCCCTACAGCCCCGAGGCCGGCGAGGCCGGTCGCCGGGCGCTCAAGAACGCGGCGCTGTCTTTTCTCGCGACCCTCGACGATTCGGCCATGACCAATCTGGTCTCAAGCCAGTACCGCAGCGCCGACAACATGACCGACCGGGCCGCCGCGATCCGCGAATTGATCGATATGGACGGGCCCGAGCGGGCAGGGGCGCTGGATGACTTTTACGACCGTTTCGCCGACGACCCGCTGGTCATCGCCAAATGGATGACCTTGCAGGCGATCTCATCCCTGCCCGATACCCTGGAACGGGTCACAGCGTTGCTCGATCATTCGGCATTCAGCATTACCAACCCCAACAAGGTTCACGCCCTGGTCGGCGCCTTCGCCAACGGCAACCCGTTGCGCTTCCATGCCGCCGACGGGTCGGGCTATGAATTCCTCGCCGACCGGGTGCTTGAGCTTGATGCCATCAACCCGCAAGTGGGCGCCCGCCTGCTGGCTCCTCTGGGCCGCTGGCGGCGCTACGACGAGGGCCGCCGGGGCCATATGAAAGGTCAGCTGGAGCGGATTCTGGCCAAAGACGGTCTTTCGCGTGATATCTACGAAATAACGTCCAAGTCTCTAAAATAAACCACTAAACTGTTATCAATTCCCGCTTGAACGGAACATCGCCAACCGGTGGTCCATCGAGTTCGCGGGCGTAGCGGTGGCCGCTCCATACGGCGGCGGCGATGAGCCCCGGCCCGTAGGCATCGCCGATGCGTTTGACCGACTTGATGCCGGCGTCGGCAAGCTTGGCGGGATCGGCGCGGAGGTCATAAAACAGCCCGTCATTGGGCAGGCGCGAGGTCACCATGACCAGGGTGGCGCAGGGTAGCTGGCGGGTCTCGCCGGAATAGCCGTTGGCGATTTCAACGCTGTCGCTGTCGATGCGGGCGAGGCCGTGGCTGGTGATGATATCGACGCCAATCTCCATGAGATGGGCCTGGATAAACTCCTGCTCCAGGGTGTGCTCGGTCCAGGCCGAAACGATGGCCGCCGGGGTTACCAGGGTGACCGCGTGGCCGTCGGCCACCAACTTTTCGGCCATGGCGCCGCCGAGCATGTAGTGGTCGTCGTCGTAGACCACGACTGGTGATTCAGCCGCAGCGCCGGTGAACACGTCATTGGGCGTAATTACATGGGCCTGGTCCCAGCCGGCAACCGGGGTGGTGGTGTGGGTCCGGCCGAGGCCGTCCTTGCGCCAGTGGGAACCGGTGGCCAGGGCTACATGGTTGTAGCCGGCCTCGAAGATCGTTTCGGCGGTCATAGGGCTTTCACGGAAAACGTCGACGTTTTCATGGAGCTTGTCGATCTGATAGGCGCGATAGTCGCGCACCCGGGCCCATTCGGCGAAGCCGGGCAGGGATGACTCGTCGGCAACCCGGCCGCCAAGCTCACGCCGGGCTTCGGCGAGACCAACGCGATAGCCGCGCCGCCCCAGGGCCAGGGCCGCTTCGAGACCGGCCGGCCCGGCCCCCACCACCAGCACGGAATCTTCCGAGCCCTTGGCTTCGATGACCTCCGGATGCCAGCCGCGACGCCATTCTTCGCCGATAGTCGGGTTTTGCGTGCAGCGCATGGGCGCATGGACGTTCTGGCCGGTAACGCAAATATTGCAGCCGATGCACTCGCGTATGTCGTCGAGGCGGCCCTCGTCGATTTTTTGGGGAATGAACGGGTCGGCGATGGACGGCCGCGCGGCGCCGACAAAATCGGTGATGCCGCGGGTCACCTGGGACAGCATGGTGTCCGGCGAAGTGAAGCGCCCGACGACGACCACGGGCTTCTTGACCATGCCCTTGACGAAGCGAATGTAGTCCTCCTGGAACGACTCCTTGGCAAAGCGCGAGGTCGCCGAGTCATGTTCCCAGCCGCTGACGTTGACGTCCCACAGGTCGGGCAGGTCGGCCAGGGCCTCGATCACCTTGGTGCCCTCGTCCTCCCAGGTGATGCCGTCGGGGCCGAGCATTTCGTCGGTGGCGAAGCGCAGGGCTACGCCCATGCTGTCGCCGACCGCCTTCTTGGTGTCCTCCAGTAGCTCGCGCAGCAGACGCATTCGGTTTTCCAGGCTGCCGCCGTATTCGTCGTCGCGGCGGTTGTGGCGCCGGGTCAGAAAATCCATGGGCATGGCGATGTCGTGGCCGCAGTAGACATAGACGATGTCGAAGCCGGCGTCGCGGGCGCGGATCGCGGCGTCGCGATGCCAGCGGCGGAACTCCTTGACCTCGTCGAGGTCCATGCCGTGGACCTGTACCGGGTCGTAGCTGTAGGTCACCGGGGTATGGGACGGGCCGAGCGGCACCTCCCGGCTGTAAAGGTTGGGCAGGGCCGAGGCGTTGCTCACAAGCTCCATGCCGGCCAGGGCGCCGTGCTCGTGGACCGCGTCGGTCCAGTGGCGCATGCGCAGGACATCGTCCTGGTCCCACAGCTTGGTCTCGGGATAGGGGGTGGCCTCGGAAGAAGGGTGGAACGAGCATTGCTCGGTGCACACCGCGGCCCAGCCGCCCTCGGCTTTCATGCCGCGCATGGCGCTGTCGGACAACGGCAGCAAATGACCCATACCCGTACAATGGGGCACCTGGAAGAACCGGTTGCGGGCGGTGACCGGGCCGATCTTCACGGGCTCGAACAGGATGTCGAAACGGGGGTCGCGGGCCATGGCGTTATCTCTCCGGTGAAAGGCCGCTCAATCGGCGGCCGTGTAGTCGATGGTGATGATTTCAAGTTCGCGGTCGCCGGCCGGACGTTCCCAGGTAACCAGGTCGCCGACCTGGGCATCGAGCAGAGCGCTGGCCAGGGGCGAGACCCAGCTTACTTTGCCATGGTTAGGGTCGGCTTCGTCCTCGCCGACGATGGCGAAAGTCAGGGTTTCGTCGTCTTCGTCCTCGACGGTGACCCGGGCGCCGAAGGCAACTTCGTCGGCTGGCTGCCCGGCCGGAGCGATGAGAATGGCGCGGCGAATGCGTTCTTCGTAATAGCGAATTTCGCGGCCGATCCGGGCGATGTGCGGTTTGTTGGCCAGAACGTCGGCGTCGGTCGCGTCCTGCTGCGCCTTCCAATCGGCGCAAGCGGCCTCAAGCGCCGCCAAACCCGCCGGTGTGACATAGTTGGGGTGGGGGCTATGGGGCAGCTCGGGCTGGTCGTCGGCGACCTGATCACCGTCCGGTTCCTTGACGAATGCGCGGCTCATGTCTGCTATATCCTTTTCTCAGGACAAGCATAGTAGTGACCACCCCCTCAAGATCAATGGTCGGTGGCAGGGAGAGAGCAAAATGAGCGATACCGGCAAGGTTGCTGTCATCTCCGGTTCGGCCACGGGCATTGGCGCGGCGGTGGCCCGGCTGTTGGCTGGCGAGGGTTGGCGGGTCACCGTCACCTATACCCGGAGCGAAACCGAGGCTGAAGCCACGGCAGCGGCCTGCGAGGCGCTGGGAGCCGAGGTATTGTTGGCCCGCGCCGATGTGTCCCGGGACGCCGACTGCCGCGACCTGGTGGCCAAGACGCTGGCCCGCTGGGGCCGCATTGATGGGCTGGTCAACAATGCCGGGGTGACCAAGTTCGTCGCCGCCGAGGATCTCGATGGCCTCGACGTCGCCGACTTTGAGGAGATTTTTTCGGTTAACCTCGGCGGCGCCTGGCAGATGACCCGCGCCGCCGCGCCGGCCCTCAAGGCCAGCGGCCATGGCGCCGTGGTCAATATTTCGTCCCACTCAGGATTTTCCGGTTCGGGCAGTTCGCTCGCCTATGCGACGTCTAAGGGCGCGCTCAATACCCTGACCCTGGGTCTGGCGCGCACCCTGGCGCCGGCCATTCGGGTCAATGCCGTATGTCCCGGCTATGTGGCGACCCGCTGGGCGCGCAAGGTTTTCGACGAGGCCGAATACGAAAAATTCAAAGAAAAAATCCGTGAAATATCGCCGCTCAAACGGGTGGTCGAGGCCGAGGATGTGGCTGAGGCAGTGGGCTGGTTTCTAAACGGCGGCGCTTTGATCACCGGCCAGTTACTGGTTATCGATGGTGGCACCCACCTGACCGTCGGCGAACCACAACGTTAGGTAGGACCTGTCATGGCACAGGAGACAGCCCCGGAAGAAATCAACAGCGTCGTGATGGACGCCATGGCGGCGGACAAACGGGAAGGCTTGTACCTTGCCGTCAAGGCGCGCTGGATCGCGCTCGCCGTCATTGCCGTGTTCCTGGTCTATCTCAATCCCAATTGGTCGGTGTTGTATTACGAGTGCCTGCTTCTCGGATTCGCGGCCATCGCCTTGGCTCAGCTCAGGCTGGGCCGGGTCGGCTACTCGCGGCCCGAACTGTTTCTGATGTTATGCGATCTGGCCTTGATGACCTTCACCTTGGTTATCCCCAACCCGTTTTACGATATCTGGCCGCTGGCCATGCAGTACCGCTTCGATAATTTTCTCTATTTCTTTGTTCTGGTGGCCGGCGGCGCCCTGGCTTACTCATGGCGCACCATCATCGCTATGGGTGTCTGGACCACCGGGTTGTGGACCGCCGTTCTGGTCTGGGTGATGTACCAGCCGGTCGCCAGACCCGAGCTGTCCGTGGCGGTGAAAGAGGCTCTGGCCGGTGAAGAACGGCTTCTCGAGTTTCTCGACCCCAACGTGGTTCCCATCCATAGCCAGGTGCAGAACGTCATGGTCTTCCTCATCGTCGCCGCGATCCTCGCCCTCGGTGGCTGGCGGGCCCAACGCTTGCTTGTGGGTCAGGCCGAGGCGGAGCGCGAGCGGGCCAATCTGGCGCGCTATTTCCCGCCCAACATCGTCGATCGTCTGGCCGACCGTGATCAGCCCCTGGGCGCGGTGCGGACACAGTCGGTCGCCGTCATGTTCGTCGATATTGTCGGCTTCACTCACATAGCCGAGCGCTTGTCGCCCGAGGCGGTAGTGGCGACACTGCGGGACTTTCACACCCGTATGGAGACCGCGGTATTCGATAACAACGGCACGCTGGACAAGTTTCTCGGCGACGGCCTGCTCGACGGTTTCCGTCAGGGCGAGCGCCAACTCCTGCGCGGCCGCGAAGAGCCTATCGGAGTGTAGATGTACGCCTGAGCGCTGGTGTAGCATGACCGTCGTTGAGTCTTAGGGAGACGGTCTTATGTCAGCGCAACAACCATCGTCATCGGCCCATATTGACGCCTACAGCGGCGGCTCCGTCGTTGCCCGGGCCGGCCAGTATGTTCGCGTCATCGACCTGGAGGGGGTGCAGATCGGTGATCTGTTCGCGATTGTTACGGACAATCACGACGAATTCCTCAGCCCGTCGGTGACGCGGCTTCACAATCGAACCCTGTTCCCCCGCGTGGGCCAGTCGTTCTTCACAAATGACGACCGGCCGATCCTGACCTTTACCAGGGACAATTCACCGGGCATTCACGACATGATGTTCGGCTCGTGCAATGCTAAATGGTTTGCCCAACGCGGCATGGAAAATCATCCCAATTGCCGCGACAACTATTTCACCGCCGCCAGGGCCGCCGGCATCAACCATGTGACGCAACCCGACCCGGTAAATATTTTTCAGAATACGCCGCCGGCGCCCGACGGCACCTTCTTCATCGGCGTGACCATGAGCAACCCGGGCGATTCCGTCACCCTGCGGGCCGACATCGATTGCATCGTCGTGCTCACCGCCTGCTCGTCGGAGCGTGTCCTCGGCGGCCAATCAACTCCCATGCGCCTTGAGGTCTACGACAGTGATCCAGATAATTAAGGGGACAGTATACTTAATTAATTAAGTATACTGTCCCCTTAATTAGGTTTGTCATACCAGGTCGCGGGGGATCGGGCAGTTCCAGCTTTTGGCCAGGATGCGTTCATCGCCTTCCCAGACGTCCAAATCGGCGGTCAGGACGAAGCTATCCTTGGTGGCGCGCAGGCGGGTGTGGGCTTCGACCCGGATGTCGAAATCACCTCGTGTCATGCGGCCGCCGAAATTCGCTTTGCTTTCCGCCGATAGGGGATCGTCCTCCGTAATGGCCATGCGTTCAACGGAATTGCGGGCGCCATACACCATGTCGTGATCATCGATGCGGAAGTGGCCATTACCGCGCTCGGCGCTGACTTCGACCCGCCCGGTCCTGACATCGCGCGACACGGTATTGGAGGATTGCGCCGGTTCGAACTGGGTCACGGGCATGGCGGCCGCCTCTTCAGGCTCGGCGAATATGGGCGTGGCCGGTTCGTTGTCACCGGTGGGGCGCACCGGCAGGGTCACCGTGCCGGCGCCGCCGAACAGGGTCAGGGTGACAATTTCAGGCGACGGCCAGACCATGGGCCAGTAGGTGGTCGAAACGCTGATGCGGATGCGGTGGCCCGGGCCAAAGGCGTAGGCGGTGTCGTTGAGTTGGACGCGCACCCGATAGCGCTTGCCCGGCTCCATGGGCTCGGGAAACTCATGGCTGTCCCGGTGGGTTAGGTTGAGTGCCGCATAGGTGGCGCGGGACACCGAGCCATCCGGCTTGACGTCGTTGAGCCTGACCGCCACGAAGGCGCTTGGCCGGTCGACGGCGAGTTCGAGTTCGACCACCGGGGCGCCGACGATCTCCATGGTCTCGGTCAGAGGCGCGCTGTCGAAGCATATGGACGCGCCGTCGTCAAAGCGCTGGTCGCCGGGAAACTCCGGCCCGGTGCCGCCGGTGCCGTAGGGGCACCACTCGCCGCCGGACATGCCGCAGGTCTGCGGCGAAGCATTGACCAGTTCCATGGCGTCGCCCGCCGTATAGCTCAGGCCATCGCCGTTGAGATGGAACGTCAGCGGCGCGATGCGCGGGCTCGGCCATGTTGCCTCGGCGATCCAGCGGCCGGGGCATTCGTCGTAGGACGGCGCGGCCGGAATATTCTCCTGCATGAAGGCCCGCAGCATGGGCTCGTCCATGATGCCGGTATCCTGGTCCTTGAGCCAATGGTCCCACCAGCGTAGCGCCTCCTGGAGGAAGCCGATGGCCGGGCCGGGTGGGCGTTCGGACTGGCTCCACTGGTGAGCGTGCGGGGCGACCAGTCCCAGGCGCGGCACCTTAAGATTGGTGAGCAGGCGGAAGATGGCGCTGGAGTAGCCGTCGAGCCAGCCGCCGACCGTGAACACCGGGCACTCGATGTCGTCGTAGTTCTCGTTGATCGAGCCCTGCTTCCAGTAATCGTCGCGGCGCGGGTGGTTGAGCCAGGTCTCGATCGGGCAGGGCACCTCGGCGAGGCGCTCCATCCAGTTGTCGCGCCAACCCTCGCCCATGATTGCCGGGTCGCCGGGCAGCGGCAGGATCGAGAAGAAGGTGGTGCCCCAGTCCTGATTGTCGTTGAGCAGGCAGCCGCCGGAATAATGCATGTCGTCGGTGTAGCGATCGTCGGTCGAGCACGCGGTGATGATGGCCTTGAGCGCTGGCGGCCGGTGGGCCGCAACCTGAAGCGAATTAAAGCCGCCCCAGGAAATGCCGAACATGCCGACCTTACCGGTGCACCACGGCTGCGCGGCCAGCCAGGTGATGACCTCGACCGCGTCGCCCTGCTCCTGGGGGGTGTATTCGTCGTGCATGACGCCGAAGGAATCACCGGCGCCGCGCATGTCGACGCGGACCGAGGCGTAGCCATGGCCGGCGAAGTAGTGATGCTTGGGTTCGTCGCCGGCACGGGTGCCGTCGCGTTTGCGGTAGGGCAGGTATTCGAGCACCGTCGGCACCGGGTCGGCCTCGGCATCTTCCGGCAACCAGATACGCGCCGCCAGCTTGTGGCCCGACGAGATGGGAATCCAGACGTCCTGTTCAAGGACCCTGACCTTGCGCGGAAACTCGGTGACGATCTTCACGGCGGTACTCCTCCGGGGGGTATCGGTTACATGGGCGGCATAAAGCCGGGCAGGGCCTGGCGCGCTCGGATCGGATCTTCCGGCGATATGCCGGCATGGTCGGCGAATTCCATGAGCAGAGGCTCGAAGGTGAGCAGATAGTCGAGCACGCCGCCGAGCATGTCCGTGTCGGCCGCGCCGCGCCGCAGGTCGTCGGCGTCGAGACCGGTGGCGCCCATGAAGCCGCCCAGGCGCTCGTCGTCTTCAATAAGAAACGACAGGGCCATGAGGGCGATAGTCTGGGCCGCGTCCTGATTCATATTGGGCTCAGAGCAGCAAAGCGTGTGAGAAACCGGGCCTTGGCGGTCTTGGTCGGCCACGGCGTCAGGTCCATATCACCGACCCGGCGGCTCGGCCGGCCGAAAAACTTGAGCCCGTCGCGCTGGCTGAAGCCGGCAAGCTGGGTCGCCTCGTAATAGGCGGCGATGCTGTCGGCCCGTTTGATCAGCTTGGCGGATGCCGTGGGCAAGCGGATAGTCAGGCCGAAGCGCTGGTGTATGGCCCGCATGAGGCTGTTTTCCAGGTCGCGATAGTCGAGCCCCACGGCGACCTTGAATGGCGAGATCAAATCACCGACGACATATTCGGCGGCATCGTGAAGCAGGGCCGCCAGACGCAAGGACTGGGGCGCCAGGGGTTTAATGCGGGTCACGATGTCCTCCACCAGCACCGAATGCTGGGCCACGGAAAAGGCGTGGTCACCTTCGGTCTGGCCGTTCCACCGGGCAACACGGGCGAGACCGTGGGCGATATCCTCGACCTCGATATCCAGCGCCGACGGGTCGAGCAGATCGAGGCGTCGGCCACTCAACATGCGCTGCCAGGCGCGGCGGGGTTTGTGGGTACTGATCATGGCCGCAGCCTATTGTCCGCGACAATTTGCCGCAACCGGTTCGGCGGTGTGAGATTCATGTTGACCTCCGTTGCCGGGCGGTGTTTGACGGGGCCACCACACCGTCCAGGGAGAGATATCAGATGAATACCGAAGTTATCGTCAGCTGCGCCATTACCGGCGCCGGCGACACCGCCGACAAACATCCGGATTTGCCGGTCACGCCGGAGCAGATCGCCAATTCGGCCATCGCCGCGGCCAAGGCCGGCGCCGCCGTCGCCCATTGCCACGTTCGCGACCCGGGAACCAAGCAGGGCTCCCGCGACACCGAACTCTACCGCGAGGTGGTCGACCGCATTCGCGACAGCGGCACCGACGTCATCATCAACCTGACCGCCGGCATGGGCGGTGACTTCATGGTCGATGAAGACAACCCCAGCGTACCCGGTCCGGGAAGCGACCTGATCAGCGCCGAGGAGCGCCTGGTCCATGTCGAGGAACTGCTGCCCGAGATGTGCACCCTCGATTGCGGCTCGCTGAATTTCGGTGGTTCGGTTTACGTTTCGACGCCGGAATCGCTGCGCTATATGGCTAAGCGTGTTCAGGAACTGGGCGTCAAGCCCGAGCTCGAAGTCTTCGACACGGGACAACTGCATTTCGCCAACCAGATGGTCGCCGAGGGGCTGATCAATGACCCGCCGCTCTATCAGATCTGCCTCGGTATTCCCTGGGGTGCGCCGGCCACCACCGACGCCATGAAGGCGATGCGCGACATGCTGCCCGCCGGCGCCCAGTGGGCCGGTTTCGGTATCTCGCGTATGGAGATGCCCATGGTCGCCCAGGCGGTGTTGCTTGGTGGTCATGTGCGGGTCGGTCTCGAGGACAACCTCTATCTCGAGCGCGGCGTGTTGGCCTCCAACGAGGCCCTGGTATCGAAGGCCATCAACATCATCGAACTCATGGGCGCCAGGGCGGTAACACCGGCCGAGGCCCGCGAGAAGCTGAACCTCAAGCCGCGCAACTAGGGTCATGGCTTCGTCCGATATCCGCCGTGTGGGCATCGTCGGCACCGGTGTCATCGGCGCCGGCTGGGCGGCCCGCGCCCTGGCTCGGGGGCTCGACGTCATAGCCACGGATCCCCATCCCGAGGCCGAGGCGCGACTGCGGGCTTCGGTCGATAACGCCTGGCCGGCGCTAACCCGCATGGGCCTGGCGTCCGGCGCCGACCGGGGCCGGCTAAGCTTCAATGCCAATCTGGCCGAAGCCGTGGCCGATGCGGACTTCATCCAGGAGAGCGCGCCCGAGGTCATCGAGATCAAGATCGATCTGCACCGCCGTATCGACGCGGCGGCGCGACCGGGCGTGGTCATCGCCTCAAGCTCGTCGGGTCTGTTGCCCAGCGAAATCCAGGCCGAGTGCCGGCACCCGGAGCGCATCTGCATCGGCCATCCGTTCAACCCGGTCTACATCCTGCCCCTGGTCGAGGTGCTGGGCGGCGACAAGACCGCCGTTGAGACCCAGGACCGGGCCGATGCTTTCTATTCGAGCATCGGCATGAACGTGGTGCGGGTGCGCAAGGAGGTGCCGGGCTACATCTGCGACCGTCTCCAGGAGGCCTTGTGGCGCGAGGCGCTGCACCTCATCAACGACGGCGTCGCCACCACCGAGGACATCGACACCACGCTCATGGACGGCCCCGGATTTCGCCTCGCCATCATGGGCGACTGTTTAACCCGGCACATGGCCGGTGGCGACGGCGGCATGGCCCATTGCCTGGAGCAGTTTGGCCCGGCCCTGCAGTTGCCCTGGACCTCGCTTGTGGCGCCGGAACTGACTGACCAGTTGAGCCAGCGGCTCATCGAGGGCACCGCCAAACAGGCTGGCAACAAGACCGTCAAGGAACTTGAACTCGAACGCGACGACCAGCTGATTGGCCTGTTCGAACTGCGCGACAACTATCGCGCCGGGCTCGGCCGCCACGCTGCCAATCGCATGGCCGATCTGGTTGTTGAACCATGGCGGGCGGGCGACGTTCCGGGCGGGCCGCTGGCGCTCTATCAGCGCCATGTGGCGGCCGCCTGGGTCGACTACAACAATCATATGAGCGAAGGGTTCTATCTCCACGCCTTCGGCGAAGCCTCCGACGCCCTGTTCCGCTACGTCGGCGTTGATGAGACCTATCGCGCCTCGGGCCTGACTTTCTTCACGGTGGAATCCCACATCAACCATGCCCGTGAGGCCTCCGAGGGCGATCTGTTGAAGTTCACCACTCAGCTGCTCGACCTCAGCGACAAGGGCATGCATATCTTTCATGCCATGTACGACGTGGATGACAATTTGCTGGCGACCACCGAGCAGGTGATCATGCATGTGGATTCGACCATTCCCAAGACCGTGGCCATGGCCCCCGAGGTTCATGGTGCGTTGAGCGCGGTCATGGATGCCCATGGAACCATGCCTTTGCCCGAGAACGCCGGCCGCGAGATGGGCCTCAGGAAAGCCGGCTAGCCATGGATTTTGCTCTCGATACCGAGCAACAGCTTCTCGTTGACGCGGTTCGCGCCTTCGTTGACCGGGAGCTGGTGCCCCACGAGGATACCGTCGAGCAGACCGGCGAGGTAACGCCGGAGCTCGATGCCGAAATTCGCGCCAAAGCCATCGAACACGGCTTCTACGCCGCCAACATGCCCGAGGAACTGGGCGGCGGCGACCTTGACGAACTGGGCACCATCCTGATGGAGCGTGAGCTGGGCCGCACGTCCTTCGCCCTGCAATATATCGTCCACCGGCCGTCCAACATCCTGCGGGCCTGCACCGACGACCAGATGGGTCGTTACCTCAAGCCGACTATCGCCGGTGATCGGGTCGAGGCCCTGGCCCTGACCGAGCCCGGCGCCGGCTCCGACCTGCGCTCCATGACCACCCGGGCGGTGCGCGACGGCGACGGTTACGTGATCAACGGCCGCAAGCATTTCATCAGCTACGCCGACCGCGCCGACTACGTGATTCTGTTTGCCGCGTCCGGCGAGGAAGAGACCGCGCGCGGGACCAAGAAGCTGATCACGTCGTTTCTGGTCGATAAAGGCACCCCGGGCTTCGAGGCGCGGCTCGGCCCGGATTCCGTCTCCCACCGCGGCTTCCATCATTGCGAGCTGGAGTTCAACGACTGCCGGGTCGGCGCCGAGCAGGTGCTGGGCGTGGAGCACAAGGGCTTCGACGTGGCCAACGAATGGCTCGGCGGCACCCGCCTGACCATCGCCGCTCATTGCGTTGGCCGGGCTAAGCGAGTCATCGATCTGGCCACCGAATGGGCCGCCACGCGCAAGCAGTTCGGCCAGACCATCGGCAAGTTCCAGGGCACCTCGTTCAAGCTCGCGGACATGGCGACCGAGGTGGCGGCGGCGGAGTACCTGGTCCTCGGCGCCGCCTGGAAGCTGGCTCAGGGCATGGCGCCGGATCAGGATATCGCCATGGCCAAGCTCTACGCCACCGAGATGCTCGGCCGGGTGACCGACAATGCGGTGCAGATTTTCGGCGGCATGGGATTGATAAGCGGGTTGCCCATCGAGCGCTTCTGGCGCGACGCCAGGGTCGAGCGCATCTGGGACGGCACCTCAGAAATCCAGCGCCACATCATTTCGCGCGACATGCTGCGCCCGTTTGAGAATTAGGACCCGGAGGACTAATCCATGACCAACCCCGTATCGACGATGCGCCGTGGCGCGGTGCTCGAGGTCACCCTCGACCGGCCCAAGGCCAACGCCATCAATCCCGAGACCAGCCGCTACATGGACGACGTGTTCCAGGCCTTCGCCGCGGATTCGGAACTGCGGGTCGCCATCCTGACCGGCGCCGGCGATAAGTTCTTCTCGGCCGGCTGGGACCTGGTCGAGGCGGCAGGCGGTGACAGCGAGGGCGGTTTCGGCAAGGGCGGTTTCGGCGGCCTGACCCAGTTCTTCGATCTCGACAAGCCGATCATCGCCGCCATCAACGGTTATGCCGCCGGTGGCGGGTTCGAGCTGGCTCTGGCCTGCGACCTGATCGTCACCGCCGACCATGCCACCTTCATGCTGCCCGAGGCGCTTCGCGGCATTACGCCCGAGCCCATCGGTGTGCGCCGCCTATTGTCGCGTCTGCCGCGCACCATGGCGCTTGAGATGCTTTATGCTGGGCGGCGATTGAGCGGCCAGGAGGCTTACGATGTCGGCCTGGCGAGCCGGGTGGTGCCGCTCGCCGGCCTCATGGACAGCGCCCGCGAACTGGCCGACGACATCGTCGCCAACGCGCCGCTCGCCATCGCCGCACTCAAGGAAATGGTGACCTTGACGGAATCCCTCTCCCTCGCCGAATCCGCGGCCCTTGAATCGTCCGGCGGTCTGGCTGGATACGAAAAGGTCAACGGTTCGGAAGACGCCAAGGAAGGGCCTCTGGCCTTCGCCGAGAAGCGCGATCCGGTGTGGAAGGGCTGCTAGGAGGCCAAGCGCCATGTTAACGCCATCGCCATTCTTTCTTCACAACGAGCGGGTACGCCGCGACTGGATCGACTACAACGGCCATATGCATGAGGCCTATTACGGTCTGGTGTTCGCCAACGCCACGGATGCGCTGTACGACCATCTGGGCATGGGCCGGGCCTATCGCGAGAGCCGCGGATTTTCCATCTACACCCTGGAATCCCATGTCAACTTCCTCAAGGAAGTGGGCGTCAAGGTGCCGCTTCCGGTGACCACGCAGATGCTCGCGGTCGATGACAAGCGCATGCATATCTTCCACGTCATGTATCACGGCAAGACCCAGGACATACTGGCGACCTCCGAAATTCTGGTGCTCCACGTCGACACCAGTGACGAAGAAGCACGTGCCGAGCCGTTCCCGCGCGACGTCGCCGAGCGTCTTGAAGGCGTCATGGAAGAGCATTCACAGATCCCCAGGCCCGAGCAGGTCGGCCGCGTCATGGCCATGCGCCGTCCGGCCAATCAGCCGTGAGCGATGATATGCAGGGCAAGCGCGTTGTCGTCACCGCCGGCGGCGACGGCATCGGCAAGGCCGTGGCCCTGGCATTTCACGGCGCCGGCGCACGGGTCCATATCTGCGACGTGACGGCCGAACGCATCGATGCCCTGGACGGGATCAGCGGGACGCTCTGCGATGTCGGTGACGCCGCCCAGGTCGACCGCCTGTTCGACGAGGCCGAGCCGGCCCTCGGTGGCCTCGACATCCTGGTCAACAATGCGGGCATCGCCGGGCCGACGGCGGGAGTCGAGGACGTGGCGGTAGCCGACTGGGACCGCACCATCGCCGTTGATCTCAACGGCCAGTTCTATTGCGCCCGCCGGGCGGTACCGCTGATCAAAGCGGCGGGCGGCGGCTCGATCGTCAACCTGGCCTCATCCGCCGGCATCATGGGCTATCCCAACCGCACGCCCTACGCCGCCGCCAAATGGGCCGTGGTCGGCCTGACCAAGTCCCTGGCCATGGAACTGGGCGGCGCCGGCATCCGGGTCAACGCCATCTGCCCTGGCCCGGTGGACGGCGCCCGCATGGACCGGGTACTGGAGGCCGAGGGCACCATGCGCGGGATAAGCGCCGAGGCGGCCCGCGAACGCGAGCTCGACAAAATCTCTCTGCACACATTCGTGCAGGCCGAGGACATCGCCGCCATGATCCTGTTCATCTGCTCGGGCGCCGGCGCCAAGGTCTCCGGCCAGGCGTTGGCCGTGGATGGCAATACGGAGACGCTAGCGTAATTACGGTTTAAGACGAAAGTCGCCAACGTGCCGTCAATTCCAAACCGTCTTAATGCCTACGCACACTCTGCCTTGTGGAGAGCGGCGGAGCTTTTATGGTGACTGGGGGAACTACAATCGAATCTACTATTAAATAATGTGGTGATTAGTCGTTAGGCTGTCGATCAAACGATAAGAAATTGAATTAATATGATCTGTTCAGAATTTGGCAATAGTTGGGCGCAAGCATTTGGCAGGTTGTCTCTGCATTACATTAGCTCAAGGACATACGAGTTTGCCAAACAATGACCATATGCTCGAAGCCGACGAGTCGACTGGATTTGATCCAGCAGCTCGGTTAGAACCGCTTTCGGAATTCAACATTCTGGTTCGCGGACGGCACGGACTATTTGTGCCAATCGCAACGACGTCTTTATCGGCCGCGCACTGATCGAGTACGGCGAATATAGCGAGCTGGAATGGGCGTTGTTGGAGCGCTTGTGCCGCCCCGGCGATATCGCTATCGAAGTCGGCTCGAACATTGGAAGTCATACGATACCATTGGCGAAGACTGTCGGTCCCACGGGGCGTGTGGTCGCGATTGAACCACAGCCGGTAATTTACCAAACTCTATGCGCTAATCTTGCCTTGAATAGTCTGATCAACGTCGATGCTCTTAACCGTGGTTGCGGTGCCGAACAGAGGCGCCTTCGGGTGCCGCCGACCGATTATACCGCCGAAGGAAATTTTGACGGCATTGCGCTCGTTAACGGTGAAGAGGGCGTTACCGTGGAGATCAACCGGCTGGACGAACTGTTCGACGGCCCTCGGCTGCGGTTGATTAAGATCGATGTCGAGGGCGTGGAAACGGATGTGATCACCGGCGGCAAGTCAATCATTAAGACGTACCAGCCGATCCTCTACGTGGAGAACGACAGGGTCGGCCAATCTAAGCAATTGATTGAGCTCATATTTGGCCTCGATTACAAAATCTGGTGGCACATCCCTCCGCTCTTCAATCCGGAAAACTATTTTGCGAACCAGGAAAACAAGTTCGGGCCTCTTGTCTCGATCAATATGCTATGCGTTCACCGAAGCGTCACCGCTGAGCTTGCTGGTCTGAAAGAAGTTACCGACAGTAGCTTCCATCCCCAAGGTAACTAATTGTCCGCGGCCATCGTTGTCGATTAGTCGCTTGTGACCTGTAGGTTACTTGAAAATTGATAGTGGCTCGCAATTTCGAAGCCGTCTACCACCCGGACCAGATGTGACGGACAGCGGCGGCAATCGGTGCTGCCGAAGTCCGGCGCCGGTATGGATGCACCATCGGTTGCCAACACCTGATCCACCAGGTCGCATTCACGGCCGCCCGGTTCGCCGTGGACGGCGATGATGCGGCCGGCCATTGTCAGGCGGTCGATATGCCAGCGTACCGCCTTCTGGCGCTTGCAGTGGCGGGCGACCCGGGCGCGCATGCCGCCGGGACCGTAGGCGCTGCCGCAATAGACGTAACGGCCGGGCGTCAGGGTCGCCGGTGATTTCCGAGGCATATCGAGCGCCAACGGCTCGTCCAGGTCGATGATCAATACATAGGCGCCGGGGTCCGGCGGCAGGTTGTCCATCAGGTCCAGACGGCACGGGCAACGCGGAGCCAGTTGCCGCCGAGAATGCCGCGCACGTGGTCGTCGTCGTAATCGGCCTGTAACATACGTTCGGTCAGTGCCGGTAGTTGTTCGGGCAAGGCGAAGCGTGGTTCTTCGTCGTAACCCTGACCGGCGGGAAACTTCGATGCCCGGGCCGAGACGAAGGCCTGCAGCACCTCAAGATCGGACACGAAGTCGAGGCCGATGCCCACGTGATCCGGACCGATCAGCTGGACCCAGTGGTCGAGGTGGCGGAACAGGGAGTGTAAAGCCCCCATTCTATGTACCAGTTCCTGATAGAGTCTCGGGCACCGGTGGGCGCATGTTCAGAGCCTGATGGGGGCGAATGTGATTGTACTGTTTGAGCCAGGTTTCGATGACGATCTGAGCCTGTCTGATTGAAGTGAACCACTCTGCATTGAGAACTTCCCCGCGCAGGGTGCCATTGAAGCGTTCGTTGTATCCGTTCTCCCAGGGGCTCTTGTGATTGACTTGCCAGCCTTCAACGCGAAGCAACGCGGTAATCTTCCTGTAGCCATAGCGGCCATATTGCTTTGCTAGTCTGACCAAAGCCAGCCGAAGGCTGTCATCATCGCCCGGGAATGCCTCATAGC
>CAZYDR010000046.1:0-29106 GCA_964645285.1 uncultured Alphaproteobacteria bacterium | reverse complement strand
GCCGAGCACCCGCGCCGCCTCAAGGCCGGCGGGACCGGCGCCGACGATCAATACGCCGTCGTCGGACTCCTTCGCCGGGATCACTTCCGGATGCCAGCCCTTGCGCCATTCCTCGCCGATGGTTGCGTTCTGGGTGCAGCGCATGGGCACGATGAGTTCGTCGGCGGTAACGCAAATGTTGCAACCGATACACTCGCGGATTTCATCGAGCCTGCCTTCGTCGATCTTGTTGGGCAGGAACGGATCGGCGATGGAAGGCCGCGCCGCGCCTATGAAGTCGAGTACGCCGCGCTTGATCTGGCCGACCATAGTGTCGGGCGAGGTGAAACGCCCGACCCCGACCACCGGCTTGGTGGTCATCGCCTTGACGAAGGACACCAGGTCTTCCTGGCTGGCTTCGAGACCAAAGCGCGAAGGCATTGAGTCGCGCCGCCACTCGCGGATATTGACGTCCCACAGATCGGGCATCTCGGCGAACATTTCGATGAAGTCGCGGGTCTCCTGGGGGTCGGTATCGCCCGTGGGGCTGGCGACAGAGTCCACCGTGTAACGGATCGCTACGGCACAGGTGTCGCCGACTGCGTCATGGGTGTCTTCGAGCACCTCGCGGGTCAGCCGCGCACGATTTTCCAGGCTGCCGCCGTATTCGTCGGTGCGGGTATTCATGACCGGTGACAGAAAATCACCGTTCATCGAGGTGCCGGCCCGGCAATAGACGTAAATCAGATCGAAGCCGGCCTTGCGGGCGCGCAGGGCGGCGTTCCGGTGCCAGCGTCGGTAGTCGCGGATGTCGGCCTTGTCCATGGCCCGCGCCTGGGCCGGATAGTTGCCCGCCTTGGTCGGCCGCGCGGTCACCGACATGGGCACTTCGCGGCTATAGAGGCTGGCATCGCGGGCGGCGGTGTGGGTCAACTCAATACCGGTCAGAGCGCCGTGCTGGTGGCACGCCTCGTTCATGCGCGCGAACGCGGGAATATCGCGGTCGTCCCACAGCCGGCCCTCGATATACGGCGTGATGTCGCTGGTCGGGTGGATGTCGGTCTCCTCGGTGCAGATCACCGCCCAGCCGCCCTCGGCCTTCATGGCCCGCATGGCCGCCATGGAACTGGGGTAGACGACGCCCATGCCATTGCAGTGGGGCACCTGGAAAAACCGGTTCTTGGCCGTCAGCGGGCCAATTTTCACTGGCTCGAAAAGAATGTCATAACGTGGGTCGCGGGTCATGGGTCTGTTCCCCAACAAAAGGCAAAACTAGGACTAATCGAAGACGAACGGTACACCCTTCGGCGGCCATGATGCGGAGAGATTTGCGTTTCTACAAAATTATGGCTTGGCTATCATCGGGCGGCACTCAGAAGGTATTCGACGCCATGTTTTTCCTGCTTTCCGACTGGCCCGCTTTCAGCGTTTTCATGATCGCTATCCTGGCGGTCGGCGCGGCGCCCGGCCCCGGTATGATGTTTGCCGTCGCCCGTAGCATCGGCCAGGGCCGCTTGGCCGGCGCGGTCTCGGTGCTCGGCCTGTCTGCCGGTTCCTTCATGCTCTGTCTGGCCGCGGCGTTCAGCGTCGCCGCGATCATCGGCGCGTCGCAGATTGCCTATGACGGATTGCGCTACCTGGGCGCCGCCTATCTGATCTACCTCGCCGGCCGCACCTTGATAGCCGGCGGCGCCCCGCCGGGGCCGGCCAGCAAAGTCCATCGCGACCCCCTCGGCCAGGTGTTCCGCCAGACGGTGATCACCAATATCATGAACCCCAAGTCGGGGATATTCTACGTCGCCTTCCTGCCCCAGTTCACCGACCCTGATCGGGGCAGCGTCATCGTCCAGTTCATCCTGCTGGAAGTGATCTTCAACGTCACCGGCAACAGCATCAATCTCGCGGTGGCTTATCTATTCGGTCACATCGGCGACTGGCTGGCCACTCACCGCAGGGTCTGGCGCCTGCAGCAATGGTTCACCGCATCCGTATTCTGCACCATCGCCGGCCATCTCATTCTCGCGGAGCGACGTTAGAACGGCGCCGGATCGAGGAACCGCCTGAGTACGTTGTCGGTGATTTTCGAGACGTTGTTGTCGAAGCCGTTCCAGCTCAGGCTGCCGGCCCAGGAGATCGAGCTGGACGAGAACACGGCGCCGCCGTTGGCGGTCTCGACGAACGTGATATTGCCACGGGCGTTGTTGTTGTCCTGGGCCGACATCGTGGGGCCGATGTTATCGACCTCCTCGGGGCAAAGATAATAGAGCGGGGACAGGTTTTCTGAGGTGGCCAGCACCAGGGTATGAGGCGGTGAGCCGAGGCTGAAATCACAACGGTCGAGCTCAAGCCCGGCGGCGGCGGCGGCGGCCGTGCCGAAGTCGCCGATAATTTCATCGTCGACGCCGTCGAAGGCGAAGGCCGCCCGGGGATTGTCCGCATCGGGCATGCGCCGGTAATGGCCGCTGACATCGAAGCCCTGGGTCGCCATGCCAACGCCGAGGAGGCCCTGGGGCGGCCGGCCGTTGCGTCGCCACAATCCGCCGTATTCGCCGGAGAAGCTGTGATAGTACTCGCCGGGCTCGGACACCGAGTCACGAATGCCGTCCTCGGCGCGGCGCAATTCGAGCACGCCGTCGAGTTCATCGTGATAGGCGATGCGCCAGTAGAAGCCGTTGCCGCCGAGATACATCAAGCGCCCGCCCTGGCCGAGGTAGCCGTCCACCGCGTCCCACATGCGGGTCGAGTAATACTCCGGGTGGGAGCCGGTCAGCACGCAGCAATAGCGCTCGAACAACCCCAGGCCCTCGGCGTGGAGGTCCTCGTCGGTGATGAAGTCGCAGCCGTGGCCCATGGCGTCGAGCCAGGCGGTGATGTGATTATCCGCCGGCCATTGCCAGGCGGCGGTGCCGGCGGTGCCGATCCACGGATTGGTGTAGCCCGGTCGCCAGCCAAGTATCGGCCGCAGCCGCGACGAATAACACACGCCGCTGCCGTCGGCGTGGTGCTCATACAGCGAGTAACCCCATTCGCGGTTCTCGTTGAGCATCAGGTCTTCGGGTTTGAGCGACGTCAGGTGACCCATCATCACTTCGCTCAGGTCGCTATCGACGCCGTGATGCTCGTTGGCGTAGGCCATGTAGCTGGCGGTCGGTATCAGGAAGGCCACGTCGTTGGTCGCCCGGTCGCGGGGCGGCCGCACCACGAAGGGAATGCGGTCGACTTCATCGCCGGTATCGAGCCGGGCGCAATAGACGCCGCTGGCCAGGCCGTCCGGCACCGTCAGCGAAAAATCGGTCTCCCAGCCGGCGTCGTAGATATCGTCGTGGTGGAAGTGGATGGCGCCGTACTGCTCGGGTGCATGGCGCCAGTTCATCTCCGAGCCGGTCCAGTTGTAGCCCATCATGGCCCTGCTCGGCAGATTGACCAGCGCGCCGTTGAGATTGTTGGCCGAGGCGTCCTCGATACGGGTCGAGCGAATGCCGCGGGCGAAGTCCCAGGCGGCGACCACATCCGATTGCAGGTCGCTGGGTAGCGGGCGATGCATCAGGCCGCTCATCTCCTCCAGGCTGAGGGACCGGCTGCCGACGCGGGGACTGTCGATCTTGCCGTTGTAGTAGCGGGCGCCGAAGACCGCGCCCCGCGCCTCGCCGCCACAAGACGCGGCGATCATGAAGGGCGCGCTGTTGCGGCCCGGCACGCCGGGCGCCACGTGGACTTCAAGTTCCACCGTACTTTCGCTGAGCGCGTATTCGATCATCGCTTCCTGGTAGACCCGGACAGCACCGCTCGAAGCGTCAAAGCTCGCGCCGACAAAGCACCAGATCCGTTCGGACAGGGCAAGGCCTGTGCTGACGATCCACGCGGCGCCGGGGCCATCGCCGATCATCAGGGCCACAGCGCCGTCATCGTCGATGGTCAGGGCATAGCCGGTCTCGTCGGCCTCGGACCACTTGCCGAGAATCACGACGCCCAAGGGTCGGCATGGTCGGCCAGATCATGGCCTGGAGGGTGAAACTTTCGAGAGCATCGAACGGCGCGGCGTCGTCGATCACCGCATAGGAGCCGGCGTAAGTTTCCTGCCAGCGGCCGTCGTAGTCGCCGTTCACGGCGGTCTCGATGAGCTCTTCCTTGGTGCCCGAGCCGCCGGGGTGATGATCGCAGGAAACCAGCCGCACGATATCAGCATGGTAGCGCGGAATATCATCGGCGGTGATCTTGAAGTTGATGGCCTCGCCAGGCGCGACGCTGATCTGGTCGGCATAGCCGACAATGCGCTTTTTCATTGGTAGTCCTTCCCTACCGGTCGCTGGATCAATCGAGGTCCTCGCCGGTCAATAGTTTCCAGCGAATTTTGAAGACGCCCCATTCGGCCTCTTCGATGCTGTTGTAGACCACGCCCGCGATGATCTTGGGCGGTGCGCCGCAAACCCCGGTGAGTTGGGCCAACTGCCATTCCTCACAGGGCTTGGTGCAGATCAGAATATGCTTGGCGGGAAAACGCTCGCCGCGCATGACGGTCATCATCTTCTGCAACTCGACGCTTTGATGGCCGGCCGGTGTCTTGCGGAATTCCTCGACCAGATCCTTGCAGCTGGCATCGATTGTCGTCATGGCCATGGCTCCTCTATTCCGCGGCTTCAGCCTGGCTGGCGCTATTGCCGAACAGCACGAAATACTTCCGTACGGTGTCGGGAATGTGTCAGGTGTTCTTGGTGCCCATGGGAATAAGGAAGCTATCGCCGGCCTTAAAGGTCTGGGCCGTGCCGTCGCCATCGGTGATGGTCGTCTCGCCGCTGAGGATCAGGCAGAACTCATGCATGGGCTGGCTGGCGATCTCGGAGGTGCAGGCCGTGCATTCCCAGACACCGGCCGACATTTCGCCGCCCGGGTCGGTGAAGTAAACATGGCCGGTCTCCACCGGGTTGCCGGCGAGCACGTTCTCGTTTTCGAGGTTGCCGAGAAATTGAAGCCCTGTACCCTTGGAACCGTCGCTGTTGAACCGGATGATCGGTGACTGGCTCATGTTGCCCTCCCAAATTTGGTTTTCTCAGCCTAGCCCATGGCCGGGCTTCATAGCTATACCGTCGCGCGCTCGCGCTTGAAGGGCACCTCGCCTGGCGCCACCTCGTCGAGGCCCTGGGCATAGCCATGGCCGCCATGGACGGCGGCGGCGATGGAGCCCGGGGCCAGACAATCGCCGACCCGGGTCACCGACTTGATGCCGGCCGCCGACAGGGCCGCCTTGTCGGATTTGAGGGCGTAATAGAGGCCATCGTCGGACATACGCGCCGTGACCATCACCAACGACGCCGCCGGCCGCAGACTGGTGGCATCTCCATACACCGCCGCCAGCCCGACGCCGTTGTCATGAAAACCGGTCACCAGATGATTGGTCACCACATCGACACCAGCGGTGACCAGGGCCTTGTTCACCCGCCCCATTTCCTCGCTGTAGTCGGCCCAGGGCGAAGCCTCGCCGGCGGTGGTCACCAGGGTCACCTGATTGCCGGAGGCCGCCAGGGTCTCGGCGATCACACCACCCATGTAGACGTGGTCGTCGTCAAACACCACCACCGGGTCCGGAATATCGACGCCGGCCATGACGTCGTCGGGGGTAAACACAGTGGCCCGGTCGTGACCGGCTATGGGGTCGACATAAGAACGTCCGATCCCGTCCCCGCGCCATTGGCTACCGGTGGCGATCACCACATGGGGGAAGCCGTACTCGCGCACCTGTTCGGCGTCGAGGCGGCTGCCGAAGAACATCTCCACATTGGCCATTTTGCGGATCTGGTGGACCCGCCAGTCGCGCACCCGAGCCCACTCGCCGAGGCCGTGCAGAGCGCTCTCGGTACTGACCCGGCCACCGGGCGTCTCCGACGCCTCGGCCACGGTCACCGCATAACCACGCTGGCCCAACGCCCGCGCCGCCTCAAGGCCGGCCGGGCCGGCGCCGGCCACCAGCACCCGGTCATCGGACTTCTTGGCGGCGATGGTCTCGGGATGCCAGCCACGGCGCCACTCCTCGCCCATGGTAGGATTCTGGGTACAACGCAGAGGCACCCCGGCACGGTCGCTGGCGATACAGACGTTGCAGCCGATGCACTCGCGAATGTCGTCGTCGCGGCCCTCCTTGATTTTATTCGGCAGGAACGGGTCGGCGATGGAGGGGCGCGCCGCGCCAATCATATCGAGCCGGCCCTGGGTAATCTGTCGCACCATGACATCCGGCGCGGTAAAGCGCCCGACACCGACCAGGGGTTTGGTGGTCATGGCCTTGAAGCCGTCGTAATAAGGCTCGTTCCAACCCGCCTTGTTGACAAATCGCGAGACGCCGGCCTCGAGGGTGTAGTCGCTGATATTAATGTCCCAGATGTCGGGCAGCTCGGCGAGCATGGCGAAGATGTCCTGCTGCTCGCCGCGCTCGATGGGCGCCGGCGCGCCGGCGCCGACGCTGGTGGAGAACCGCACGGCAATGCCGCAGCTGTCGCCCACCGCGTCCTTGGTCTCCTTGATAAGCTCGCGGGTCAACCGCGCACGATTCTCCAGAGAGCCGCCGTATTCGTCGCTTCGCCGGTTATTGGCCTGGGACAGGAACTGGCTGAGAAGATAGCCGTGGGTGGCGTAGACATAGACGATGTCGAAGCCGGCCGCCTTGGCGCGCAGGGCCGCATCCCGGTGCCAACGGCGAAGTTTGCGGATGTCGTCCTTGTCCATGGCCCGGCTCTGGGCCGAAAAAGGCTTACCCACCGGCATACTGTCGGCGCCCAGGGGTATTTCACGGCTCAGCAAATTGGCGCTGCCCCGGCCGCCGTGCCATAGCTCAACGCCGGCCAGGGAACCATGGGCATGAACCTGGTCACACATCAGGGCATGGGAGCGGACGTCCTCGTCGTCCCACAAGGTGGCGTGGGGAAACGGCGTGTCGTCCGACGTCGGGTGGATCGAACAATATTCCGTACAGACCACACCCCAGCCGCCCTCGGCCTTGCTCCCGCGCATGGCCGCCAGGGTCTTGGGCAGAGAATACCCCATGCCCGAGCAATGAGGCACCTGGTAGAACCGGTTGGGTGCGGTAACCGGGCCGATGGTGACAGGCTCGAACAGAACGTCGTAACGGGGATCGCGTGACATGGCTTGACTCCGGGTACTCACTCAACAGAGGGGGGGACGGAGACAATAGACCATACGACTCCGTCATTGAAGCGCCGTACCAGACTGCTATCGTGCGCTCATGGCAACCAGGGGATCAGCATACGATTACATCATCGTCGGATCGGGTTCGGCCGGCGGCGTGCTCGCCAACCGACTGTCGGCGGACCCGGATATCCGCGTGCTGCTGCTCGAGGCCGGGCGGCCCGACAACAGCTGGACCATCCGCATGCCGTCGGCCATGCCGATCAATTTCTACGGCGGCAGGTACAATTGGCGATACGAGACCGAGCCCCAGGTTCATCTCGACAACCGCCGCATCTATGTCCCCCGGGGCAAGACCCTGGGCGGCTCGTCATCGATCAACGGCATGGTCTATATCCGCGGCCATGCCCTCGACTACGACCGCTGGGTTGAGCAAGGCGCCAAAGGCTGGTCCTACGCCGAGGTGCTGCCCTATTTCCGGCGCTGCGAATCCCACGCCAGCCGGGCCGACGAATACCACGGCGGCGACGGCCCCCTGGGCGTGGTCACCACATGCCAGGACAATCCCCTGTATGAAGCGTTTATCGAGGCCGGCGTCGAGGCCGGCTATGCCCGTACCGAGGACAGCAACGGTTACCGCCAGGAAGGCTTCTATCGCTATGACATGAATACCGCCGGCGGCCAGCGGGCGAGCACCAGCAGCGCCTATATTCGCCCGGCACGCCAACGCCGCAACTTGTCCGTGGAGACCCGGGCCCTGGCTACTCGCATCACCTTCGACGGACACCGGGCCAGCGGTGTCGAATACCGCCACGGCGGCCGGCTGGAACGGGCGCACGCGGACCGCGAAGTCATTCTCTGCGGCGGCGCCGTAAATTCACCGCAACTGCTCATGCTCTCCGGTGTCGGACGGGCCGACGATCTGGCGGGCCACAGCATTCCCATGGTCCACGACCTACCCGGCGTCGGGCAGAACCTGCAGGACCATGTGGAGACCTTCGTCGAGCACGAATGCACCCGGCCCATTACCCTCTACAAACATATGAAGCCATGGAACGCCTTGGGCATCGGGATGAACTGGCTATTGTTCCGGCGCGGCTTGGGCGTCACCAACCATTTCGAGGCCGGCAGCTTTATTCGCACCCGCGCCGGCATTAAACATCCGGACATTCAGCATCATCTTATCCCTCGATTATCACGCAATCTCCTCAAGGCGGGCGCCAACCGGCACGGTTACCGGGTCCATATCGGCCCCATGCGGCCGACCAGCCGGGGCGCCATCACCCTGGCATCCGGCGATCCCACGGCGGCGCCCCGCATCGACCCCAACATGATGGCCACGGAGAGAGATCGCGAAGACATGCGCCAGGGCATCACGCTGACCCGCGAGATCATGGCCCAGCCGGCCCTGGCGCCTTTCCGCGGACCCGAGATCGGACCGGGCCCCGAGATCACCAGCGACGCCGATCTGGATGCCCACATCCGGTCCCGCGCCGAAAGCGCGTTTCACCTCTGCGGCAGTTGCAAGATGGGGATCGATGACATGGCGGTGGTCGATGCCGAATGCCGGGTGCGCGGCATCGAAGGCGTGCGGATTATCGATGCCTCGATCATCCCCAGCATGGTCAGTGGTAACCTCAATGCACCGGTCATGATGATGGGTGAAAAGGCCGCCGACATGATCCTTGGCAAGGCGCCGGTCGATCCCTCCAATGCGCCGGTCTATGTCGCTGATTATTGGGAAACGAATCAGCGATAAATTAGTAATATTAGATGTTTAATGTGTGTTTCTAATGTTGTAGATAAGATTTTTATGATCGAAAATACCGTCACCTTGCCGCGGATTAGCGATTACCCGGCACACCATGCGTCCAAGGCGCCGATGTCCCTGGCGGTGGCGGGAGACGGTGAGAGACTGACCTACGGCGAATTCGCCGCGCGCATCGACGCCTGCGCCCGTGCGCTGCTGGGCGCCGGGATTACCCACGGTGACCGGGTGGCGACTTTGTCGACGCCATCGGCGGATCATCTGGTGCTGTTCATGGCGACAGCCCGCATCGGCGCGATCTGGCTCGGGCTCAACCCCAAAGCAACCTATGACGAACTGGCCTATCAGGTGGCCGACGCCGAGCCCCGATTACTGTTCACTATCAGCGAATTCGAAGGCCGCGATCACCTCTCGGATTGCCAGCGATTATGCCGCGAACACGCCTGTCTGGAGGCCGTGTTTACCATCGGCGGCGGCGAGCAGTTCGATACCAACATCGACCCGGAAGCCTGGCAAACCGCTCTCGACAACGTAAAACCCGAGGACCCGGCGCTCATCGTCTATACCTCGGGCAGCACCGGCCAGCCCAAGGGAGCCCTGCTCACCCACCGAGGCATGGTCACCACCGGACGCATCCAGTGTCATCACTGGTGGGCCGCGCCATTTCGTATTCTCAACAACATCCCCATCAACCATGTGGGCGGCGCCGTGCAGCTTGCCGGCCAGGCCATTGTCGCCGGCGGCGCCAATGTGCTCATGTCCCGCTTTCGGCCCGAGGAAATTCCGGCGTTCATCGCCCGCGAAGGCGTCACCGTCATCCATCAGGTCTCGGCCATGTATCAGATGATCATCGACCGGGGAGAGCCGGAGCGTCACGACCTGTCGAGCCTGCAAGCGCTGATCTGGTCGGGCTCGGCCTGTTCCGGGGATCAGGTCGCCCAACTACGGACCTGGTGCGCCAACCTATTTACCAGCTACGGCCAGACCGAGGTCGGTGGCGAAGTACTGTTTACCGTTCCGGGCGAAAGCGACGAGGTTCTGACGTCCACGGTCGGATACCCGACCGAGGGCATTGAGGTTCGACTGGCTGACGGGGGCGAACTCCAGGTGCGCGGCCCGACCGTCATGGCGGGCTATTGGCGGCGCCCTGAGGCAACATCCGAGACCTTCACGAGCGACGGCTGGCTGCGCACCGGCGATATCCTGACAGAGAGCCCGGACGGCGTTTTCCGCATCGCCGGACGGCTCAAGGAGATGTTCAAGTCGGGCGGCTACAACGTCTATCCCCGGGAGATCGAAATCGTCCTGGAAGGCCACCCCGGTGTAGCCATCGCCGCGGTGGTGGCGGTGGACGACAGCGTCTATGCGGAAGTCGGCCATGCCTATGTTCAGCCCGAGACCGGGGCGACGCTGGATATGGCCGGTCTCGAGGCCCTGTGCCGCGAGAAGCTGGCCAACTACAAGATTCCCAAACGCTTCATCCTGCGCCATACCTTACCAACCCTGCCCGTGGGCAAGGTCGACAAGGCCAAGCTGCGCGACGAAGCCAACTCATCAAGGACGTAAGGAGCAGACCATGGATATTTCAGGTGTGGCGGCAATTATCACCGGCGGGGCTTCGGGCCTCGGCGGCGCCACGGCGCGAGTTTTGGCCGAAACCGGCACCAAGGTCGCCGTGTTCGATCTCAACGCGGACGCCGCCGAAGCCATGGCGTCGAAAATTGACGGCGTCGCCTGCACCGTCGACATCACCAACGACGACGCCCTGGCCGATGCCTTCGAAGTCGCCGCCATGGCCCACGGCCCGGCCCGCATCTTGGTCAATTGCGCCGGCATCGGCATCAGCGCCCGTACCGTGGGACGCGACGGCCCTCACCCGCTTGACGGCTTCCGCAAAACTATCGAGGTCAACCTCATCGGCACGTTCAACTGCCTGCGCCGCGCCGCTCAGGCCATGGCGGCCCTGGAGCCTCTGGACGACGGCGAGCGCGGCATCTGCATCAATACGGCCTCGGTAGCGGCCTACGACGGCCAGATCGGCCAAGCCGCCTATTCCGCCTCCAAGGGCGGCATCGTCGGCATGACCCTGCCCATCGCCCGCGACCTGGCCGGCCTCGGCATTCGCGTCTGCACCATTGCGCCGGGCCTGTTCGATACGCCGCTGTTGCAAGGCTTGCCGGACGACGTCAAGGCATCCCTGGGCGCCAGCGTGCCATTTCCCAAGCGCCTCGGCGACGCCACCGAATACGCCGCCCTGGCCCGCCACATCTGCGAGAACCGCATGCTCAACGGCGAAACCATCCGTCTCGACGGCGCCATCCGCATGGCGCCGAAATAATTTGGCCGTCGGGCAACCCGGCCGCACTTGCCGGCAACTGGGCAATTCCTTCCCACGATGAGTCGAACCGGCAACAGCTAATTCGCGCGCTGAATTCGTCGCTCGCATGACCACTCGACCGCCCGCGCCACGCTCAATCTGAAGCGTACCGGCGATCCTGATGGTTAACTCGCCATCAACGTTAAAAATTTTAAACCCTTCGGCCCACTATGGCGCCTGCATCCTAAAAGGCTGGCACGAGTTTTGCGCGGAGGCATGGATACATCAGTAGGCCGGCGGCCATCACGGCCGTCAGTAAAGAGGGTGCAATGGCCAAGAGTGAGGCTGGTAAGTCGACGATACTACCGTGGAGCGACGGTTCCGCCGCCGCGACAAATGCAATCACGGTAGTCCACGCCGGGACGGCCGGGACCCTTGTAGTGCCCCACGGCACCCTGCTCCTCGACGCCGATTTTGTGCGCCAGGGAAGCGATCTGCTTCTGGTCGGTCCGGACGGCACCCAGGTCCTGATCGAAGACTATCTTGCTATCGCCTACCCACCGGCTCTGGCAACCGCTGGCGGCGCCGTGCAGCAGCCCGGCGTGGTCGGTTCCCGCCGCGACTACATTTTCAAGGTCGAAGCCCGCTGGGAACTCTATTCCGGCTTTTCGACCCGGTCGGACACCGCCGATGCCGCCTGCCAGCGCCTCGCCGCCACGGACAGCCACAATTTCGTCAATCGCAAGATTGTCGAAGACGTGCGCCTGTCGTGGGACCAGCTTGAGACCGTGCGCAGCCGCGTGGCCCTGCTTGAGAACGCCATCAACATCGCCGTCGAAGTTCACGAATCCCGGATCAAGCGCCGTGAGGCCGGCCAGGAAACCCTGCTCGATGTGCTCGGTGCCGAGAACGAGGTGTTCAACGCCCAGATCGGCGCAACTGACGCAGCATTCGATGCCCGCATCGCGGTGTACGGCTGTTGTTCTCCCTGGGCCGCATGACCCCCAGCGCCATGATGCCGACAGCCAGCGGCGAGGCCGAGCAATCCGTTGCCGAGTGGGCAACCACCGACTGATCCCGGCAATCAACGGCCAGTAACTGTTGGTAGCGCGCCGCAAGGCGTGCGTTGCCACGGTTTGCCCACGCGCCTATCATGGCGCGATAAGCCAATTAGAGGATGGCGATCATGGAAACCAGCCACGCCCCCGTCGTCGAAATGCGCGGCACCCCGCGCCAGAAGGGCCAGGCGCACGGTGCGGCTTTGGCGCCGAAGATCGCAGAAACCATGGCCCGCTGGCGCGCCGACATTGCCGCCGCCTACGATTCTGACGTGGACGGCTTTATCGACAGCTTCCTCGGCGGCACCCGTTTTCCCGCCGCCCTGGAACGCTGGACCCCCCATCTTCTCGAAGAAATCGACGGTATCGCCGAAGGCGCCGGCCAGCCGGTGCGTGATGTCCTGGCCCTCAACTTCATGGACGAGCAATGGTGGTTTAACGCTGAGCGCAAGGCGGCAAGCGACGTGCCCGAGGGCAAGAACTGCACCTCCTTCGGCAGCACCGATAGCGCTGCCGGCGCCACCCTAATGGGCCAGACCATGGACATCGCCGCATGGTCCGAGGGATTGCAGGCGCTTCTCCATCTCCACGACGATGATGGCCGCGAGACCTACGTCTTCACCTTCGCCGGTTTCATCGGTCTGCTCGGCCTCAACAGCCGGGGTGTCGGCATCTGCTGCAACGCCCTGCTCGAACTCGACCACAGCGACCGGGGCTTACCCGTGGCAGCAGTCATGCGCGGCGTGCTCGGCCACGACGACCCGGCGTCGGCGGCCGCCTTCGTCAACCGTGTCAACCATGCGTCCGGCCAGAACTACGTCATCGGCGGGCCCGGCCAGGTGATGTCCCTGGAATGCTCAGCGGCCAGCGTAGCACCCTACGTCCCCCATGCGGATGGTGCCCGGCTATGCCACACCAACCACCCCTTGAGCAATACGGACACCGGCCACTATCGCTCGCGAACCGGCAAGTCGACGGATGAAATCCTCGATTTTACGGGCACCAACTCCATGTCGCGCTTTGCGTCCATCGAAGGCCGCCTGGTCGAACCCGGTCAAGCAGTCGATCTCGATTCCTGCAAGGCGGCCCTGGCATCCGAGGACGACCCGGCCAACCCGGTCGCCCGGCGTCTCGAACCGAGCAAGCCGAACATCATCGGCTATACGGCAGGGACGGCGATCTTTGAGCTGTCGGATCAGCCGGTGCTCCATTTCGCCGCCGGCCCGGCCTCGGTCACGCACTTCCAGTCCTACAAGTTCGCCGCCAAGGCCCGCGACGCCGCATAAGGCGACCAGCACCCATGTTCGGCTTCTTTGGACTGTTCGGCCGTTCCCACGAAATGAAGCGTCTCGACCAGGCGGTGCGCGACGTAGGCCTGCACCCCAATCTGGTGCCTGATGCGGTGCAGCTGACGACTTTCAATCTCCTCAAGGCAGCCAACGGCGGCAGCAAGCCTGAGCCACGGGATTACCACGCGGCGGCGGAGATGCTCAGCTATTGCATGTTGGGCTCGCAAGGTTTCACCGAAGCCAATGGCCGGCCCTTGACCGAAGCGACAGAGGCGCGCCTGGAGGCAGCTCTTGACGCAGGCGACAGCCTCGATGCCCGTATCATCCTGCTCGCGCTACACGCCGGCGTCATCCAGGCTCAAGTTGTCGAAAACTACCAGCTCGGGACCGACTAGGCCCTGGAGCCGGCCCGCAACCGGCGCCAGCGGCGCAGCAGCAGTGCGCATGTCGCCACCGCGCCGACAGTCATGCCGTACCACAGGCCGCCTGGTCCGAAATCGAGAGTGAAGGCAAAAATAAGAGCGGCGGGAAGCGACAGGCCCCAGATGCCGAGCGCCGCGAGCCACATGGGCACGTAGGTGTCGTAAATGCCTCGCAGACAGCGCCCGGTAATAATTTCAACACCCTCGAAAACCACCATGATGGCGCCGATTTGCGCCAAGCCGGCAGCAGCCACAAGGGTTTCCCGGTTTGCCGGGTCGCCCACATCGAGAAACACCGCCGCGAGGATATCCGGATTGAACCACAGGCAGATCGCAAGGGGCAGGCCAAGGGCCGCGCCAACGCTGATGGCAAGCCACCCGGCCCGGGTCGCGGCCGCGTCACGGCCGGCGCCGGTCTCCTGGGCGACGCGCACCGAGGCGGCCTCGCCCAAAGCCTCGGCGAGGACCGACTGAAACGCCAGGGCGCTGACCGCGATGTGATTGGCGGCGAGGGCCACGGCCCCGAACGCCCCCAGGAAGATGGTGATCAACTGGAACACCGATCCGTAGATCATCCAGGTGCCGGCGGTGGGCAATCCCAGTCGCCAGATTTGCCGCCAGGTCTCACCATGGAAGACGAAAAGCTCGTGGAAGATCCTGTAGGGCCGGATCGCTTTGGCCACGGACATGTAAGCCAAAAGACTGAAGAACATCAGCCAGCCGACGATGCTGGAGGCATACCCGGCTCCGGCAATGCCAAGCGCCGGCACGCCGAAGGCGCCAAATACCAAGACGTAGTTCAGCGCCAGGTTGATGGGCAGGACGAGCCACACGGTGCCGGTAATGACGAAAGGCCGCGACAGCCCGGTCAGGAAGTGCTGCAAGGCGGCGTAGCACAGCATGGGTGGGATAGCCCACACCATGGCATGGAGATACGTCTCGCCCAGCGCCAGAACGTCGGGGTCCTGGTTGGTAAAGGCGAGTACATCCATCAGGAACCACGCCACCAACATCGCAGGCGGGATGAGCGCGACCGCGACCCACAAACCCTGTTGTAGTGCCCGGCGGCTGGCAACCCTGTCACCCTGTCCGAACGCCTTTCCGACGATGACTCCGACCACGGAAATCACGGCCACACCGGCCAGGAGGATCTCCCAAACGAGCAGACCCGAGAGGCTGACGGCGGCGAGTTCAACACTGCCCATGCGGCCGACGACCATGGCGTCGGTGTACCACATACCGAGCTCGGCCAAACTGGTCGCCACCAGGGGCATGGCCAACAAGCCCTGCAGGCGGCACTCGTGGCCCAGACTGGCGGCCACTTGCGCCCGCTCGACTGTCGGCTCGCCACCGACCGGTTTGTCTGTCGTGTTCGTCACGTCCCCGCGCCCATAAATTGCCCCGGCGCGGCCAGTCCGCGACGGGGTATGGTAATTCGGCACTGTTGGTATACAAATGACAGCGTCTTCGCCAGCGGAATTCGCTGCCGCCGGGCCGCGCCCCAAGAACCAAGTTCAGAAATACCATGTCACACTGGCTTACCCCGCTCCTCGAACCCCGTTCCATCGCCATCGTCGGCGCCTCGCCCCGGGAGTGGAGCGCCGGCGCGCGGATGATCGAGACCCTGGCGCCGGACCGCTACGGCGGCGCCCTTTATCTGGTCAATCCACGCTACGAGGAGATCGACGGCACGATCTGCTATCCAACCCTTCGCGATCTGCCGGAGACCGTCGATCTGGCGGTTATGGCGGTGGCTGATTCGCGGCTTGAGGAGCAGTTCGAAATCGTTCTTGAGACCGACACACGGGCGGTCTCGATCTTCGGCAGCTGCGTGCTTGAGAACGACACCGACCCGCCCCTCGCCGCCCGCCTGTCGGCCATCGCCCACGAGGCCAGGCTGCCGATCTGCGGCGGCAACTGTCTCGGCTTTTGCAATTACCAGGCCGGCATCAGCGTCACCGGCTATCGCATGCGCGACCGCGAACCGGGGAGCATCACCTTTCTCGCCCAGTCCGGCTCGGCCTATGGCGCCATCGCCGACAACAACGACCGCATGCCATTGAATATGGCGGTCTCAACGGGACGGGAACTGTCGGTCACGGTCGCCGATTACATGGACTACGCCCTCGACCTTAAGTCGACACGGGTGATCAGCCTGTTCCTGGAAACCGTGCGCGACCCCGGCGGCTTCATTGTCGCCCTGGAAAAGGCAGAGGCCCGCGACGTGCCGGTGGTCACCCTCAAGACCGGGCGCACCGAGGTGGCGGCGCGCATGGCCATCAGCCATTCCGGCGCTCTGGTCGGCGACGATCAGGCCTTCGACGCGGTATGCCGGCGTTATGGCGTGTTGCGGGTCGACACCCTGGACGAACTGGCGGCGACCATGCTACTCATGCAGAATCAGCGGCGCCCCGGCCCCGGCGCCCTGGCGACCATCCACGAATCCGGCGGCGAGCGCGAGATGATCGCCGACCTGGCGAGCGAGAACAACGTGCCCTTCGCGGTCATCAACAGCGACACCGTGGCCAAACTCGAGACCCGGCTCGACACCGGCCTGACGGCGGAGAACCCGCTCGATGCTTTCGGCGAGTCCGATGATTTCGACGGCAAGATACGCGACTGCTTTGCGGCGCTCATGGCCGATCCGGACACCGCCCTTGGCGTGTTCTTTTTGGATTTGCGCACCGACAGCGACTACAGCCAGCTCTGCGCCCAGGCCGGGGTTGACGCCTTCGCCACAACCCACAAGCCCATGGCCTTCGCCACCAACTACAGCGCCGTCGATCATTACGACGTGGCCATCGAGTTTACCCGCATGGGCATTCCCGTACTCGACGGCACGGTGCCGGCCCTCAAGGCGGTGCGTAACGCCCTCGCCTACCGTGACCACCGGGCGGGCAATCGCGAAACCGTGGCGCCGGTCATCGCCGATGAAACTCGCGACCGCTGGCGCCAACGCCTGACCGCCGGTGAAACCCCGGATGAAGCGGACAGCCTGCGCCTGCTGTCGGACTACGGCATTGGTGTACCGGCCCATCGGGTGGTGAACTCACGGGATGAGGCCGTGGCCGCGGCCCGAGAGATCGGCTTGCCCGCCGTACTCAAAACCGCCGCCGAGGGCGTCCTGCACAAGACCGATGCGGACGGCGTTCGCCTTAACCTGGGTAGCGACGATGCGGTTGGTGATGCCTATGACGATATTGCCGGCCGGCTGGGCCCGCGCGCCCTGGTCGCCACCCAGGTCAGTGGCGGCGGCGTTGAAATGATTCTCGGCCTCAAGAACGATCCTCAGTACGGCCCCCTGGTGCTGGTCGGCGCCGGCGGCATCTTCGTCGAACTCATGGGCGACGTTCGGGCCATGCTGGCGCCGGTCAGCCCGGCCGAGGCGCGGGACGCCATCGACAGCCTGGCCTCGCGCAAGCTGCTCGACGGGGTGCGCGGCGCCGCGCCGTCGGATGTTGACGCCCTGGTCGATACGGTGACCCGGCTGTCGTGGCTGGCGGCTGACATGGGCGATACCCTGGCCGAAGCCGATATCAATCCATTGCTCGCCGGCCCCGAAGGTGTCATTGCTCTCGACGCCCTGTTCGTACCGGCAACGCCGAACTCAGGAGACTGACACCATGACCGAAGCCTTTATCTGCGACGGCGCCCGCACCGCCATCGGCCGCTTTGGCGGCGGCCTGTCCCCGGTCCGGGCGGACAACCTGGGCGCTGAGCCGCTCAAGGCCCTGATGGCGCGCAATCCCGGTATCGACACACCCAAGCTCGATGAAGTGGTGTTCGGCTGCGCCAACCAGGCCGGCGAAGACAATCGCAACGTCGCCCGCATGTCCCTGCTGGTCGCCGGCCTGCCGATCGAAGTACCCGCCGTCACCGTTAACCGGCTCTGCGGTTCAGGCATCGAGGCAATTGGCGCGGCGGCCCGCGCGATCCGGCTCGACGAGGCGAAGACCGCCATCGCCGGCGGCGTCGAGAACATGTCGCGGGCGCCCTTCGTCATGCCCAAGGCCGACACGCCGTTTTCGCGCCGCGCCGAAATCTACGACACCACCATGGGCTGGCGCTTCGTCAATGCGCAGATCAAGAACGAGTACGGCGTCGATTCCATGCCCGAGACCGCCGAGAACGTGGCCGAGGAATTCCAGATCACCCGCGCCGACCAGGATGCCTTTGCCCTGCGCAGCCAACAGCGTGCCGGCCGCGCCCAGGAGTCAGGCCGCCTGGCCCGCGAGATCATTCCCGTGAGCATCAAGCGCCGCAAGGGCGACCCAATCATCGTCGACAGCGACGAGCACCCCCGCACCGATACCACCATGGAAGCGCTGGCCAAGCTGCCGACGCCGTTCCGCGAGGACGGCACGGTGACGGCGGGCAATGCCTCGGGCATCAATGACGGCGCGGCGGCGCTGATCGTCGCCTCGGAAGCCGCCACCAAAGCTCAGGGTCTGGAGCCCCGGGCGCGTGTCGTCGGTATGGCCTCGGCGGGTATCGCGCCGCGCATCATGGGCGTCGGCCCGGTGCCGGCGGTGCGCAAACTGCTGGAGCGCACCGACCTTCGGCTCGACGACATGGCGGTGATCGAACTCAACGAAGCCTTCGCGGCACAGGCCCTGGCGGTGCTGCGCGAACTCGGCCTCCCCGACGACGCCGAGCACGTCAATCCCAACGGCGGCGCCATTGCGCTGGGCCATCCCCTGGGCATGAGCGGCGCCAGACTGGTGTTGACCGCTGTCGAGGAACTACACCAGCGCCAGGAACGCTACGCGCTGTGCACCATGTGCATTGGCGTCGGCCAGGGCATCGCCATGGTGCTGGAACGGGTGTAGTGGCGCCTTCGCTCGACGGCCTGGTCGATCTCGAGCATTATCCGATCCATGACCTTGATAGTGGCGCCGGATGCGCGCTTATCGCCGAGTACTCGACGCGGCTGGCATCGGACGGCGCGATTGTTCTGCCGGGGTTCATTACGCCACCAGCGCTCGGAGAGATGATCGCCGAGGTCAGAGCCCTGGCGCCCATGGCCTACGCCGGTCAGAAGCAGGAGCCCATATACTACGGCATGAGCGGTAGGGGTTTTCCCGTGGGCCATCCGCGCCGGGCTTTGCTGGCGCGGAATTTGAGCCAACTTTCCTTCGATCTTCTGGCCGACGGTTCATGCTTGCGCCAAGTCTATCTTCATCCCGACTTGCATCGCTTCTTCGCCACAGTGCGGGACAGCGGGCCGATCTATCCCATGGCCTGTCCCGTGCAAGGCGTCAGCGTCGCCGGCATGGCCGAAGGCAGTAACCTGCAATGGCACTTCGACCCCAGCAACTTCTTCGTATCGATCCTGATCCAGGCGCCCGAGGCCGGCGGCGAATTCCAGTACGCACCCGATATCAGGGTGCCCGACGACGAGAATTACGATGAGGTCCAGTGTCTGGTCGATGGTTCATCAACCGGCTACGTGACACTGCCACAGGCGTCAGGCGATCTCAGTATCTTCCGGGGGCGCTACAGCATGCATCGGGTGACGCCGGTGCGGGGCGCCAGGACGCGCTATATGGCGGTGCTTTCCTACGAAGACCAGCCCGGCATCGTCAGCAAGGAAGAAAGCAACCGGCTGATCTACGGCCCAAGGGTCGCCGGCATGGCGGCCGCCGTGGAAGGTGGCCGCACCCGCTCGCTGTAATCAGGCCAAAAAAGGGCGGCGACCAAAGTCACCGCCCTCGATTGGTCTCGATTGAACGACGTCGTCAGGCCGCTCTGATACCGGCCAGGAACTTATCGACCTCGGCGCGAAGCAGTTCCGCCTGTTTGCTCAGTTCACCCGTCGCCTGAAGTACCTCACTTGCCGCGGTGCCGGTTTCCGACGCCGTCTGGTTGACCCCGGCGATGTTGGACGACACTTCCTGGGTGCCCACTGACGCCTGTTGAGTGTTGCTGCTGATCTCGCCGGTCGCCGCACCCTGCTCTTCGATAGCGGAGGCGATGGCCGTCGAGACCTCGTCCATCTCGGCGATCTTCTTGCCGATGCCCTCGATGGCCGCCACCGACTCGTCCGTGGCGCCCTGGATCGAAGCGATCTGGGCGGCAATTTCTTCGGTCGCCCTGGCGGTTTGCGTCGCCAGGCTCTTAACCTCGGAGGCGACAACGGCGAAACCCTTACCGGCTTCGCCGGCGCGGGCAGCCTCAATGGTGGCATTGAGGCCCAATAAGTTGGTCTGGCTGGCGATGTCGCTGATCAGATCAACAACCTCACCGATCTTCTGCGACCCCTCGGCAGACTCTGGACCGAGGAATTGGTCTTCTCGGCGTCATCGACCGCGTCCTTGGCCATCTGGGCCGACTGGGCGACCTGGCGGGCGATCTCGTTGACCGAGGACGACATCTCCTCGGCCGCCGCGGACACCGTCTGGACATTGGTCGAGGCCTGCTCGGCGGCGGCGGCCTGGCTCTGGCGACTGGTCTCTTCCGCCGTCGACGCCATGCTGCCGACCGTCGCCTGCATTTCGGTTGCCGACCCGGCAACGGCGTCGACGATACCCATGACACTGCTCTCGAAGCTGTCGGCCATCTCGGTCATGGCGCGTCGCTTGTCTTCCTCGGCCTTGTGCTCCATTTCCTCTTGCTCGGCCCGCATCCGATCCATCTCGATGGCATTCTCCTTGAACACCTGGACGGCCTGAGCCATTTTGCCAATCTCATCTCTGCGTTCGGTCGCGGGGACCTCGACCGTGGTGTCGCCACCGGCCAGATCGTTCATCGCCGCCGTCATCGAACCGACAGGCGACAGGATGACAGAGCGAAGCCGGAAGAACGTGATCATTGTCACAATGATGAGGATCACCAGGATCGCCAGTGAGACCCACTCGCCCATCATCTCGCCCCGCGCCACCTGTCCGGTGATGGGAACCACGATCTTGAGAACGCCTCGCAGGTCGCTCCGGCGTCGCCCTTGTGGTCGAACGACGGCTTGAGGCCGCCCGCCCCAAGAACTTTCTTGATGACATTCTGGGCGTAGTATTTACGCAGGACCTTGAACTGGGTGGCGGTCTTCTCAGCGGCGGCAACCGCATCGCCGCGCGCGCCGTTTTCAATGACCTGCGGCAAGCCCCACCAGACGCCGACCGCGGAAATGATCGTCGCGACGATCAGCACGGGCCGCAGCTTCCACACCACTCGCTGTCGCGGACCATGGGATTCCTCAACATGATTGGCTGTCGTGGCAACGTCTGACATTTGCTTCTCCACTCGAATTTTCAATGGCTTTCCCGTCACGCGCTCCTGGTATTCGGGACAACCGCCTTGGCCTGAGCAAGAAAACGGTTCTCCTAGCGCGGCCCGATAACCATTTTGTTCGGACTGGGTTAAGCGAATCTTAATTTCGTAGAAAATAAAGAAATAATGCGTCTTTTTTTATGAGTTATTTCCGCATGTTACAACGCACAATAGAATGAAACAGATGCGACATTCCTTTGCAAAATAGGTTTTTTGAGGATCGTGCCTAGCCATGATCGTGTTGTCGCGACACCCTCGCGCAACACGAGAAACAGCGAGGGCCAAACTGGTCTTGCCAGCATGGGACAACCGCAAAACGCCTATTTTTGTCGCTACGGCAGACCGACCGCGCCTGGTCGCGCGAAAGCGCCCCCAGTCGCGCCTAAACTTCCACCATGCGCTTACCGATATTCGCGCCGGCAAGCATGCCGATGAAGGCGGCGGGAGCGTTCTCCAAACCCTTGACGATGTCCTGGCGGTGTTTGAGGTCGCCGCTTTTCACCAGCCGGGCGAGCTCGGTCCTGCCTTCGTCGTAGCGCTCGGCAAAATCCGACACCAGCAGGCCGGTCATGGTCGCGCGGGTATCCATCAAAGGGCCGAGAATGCCCGGCTTGAATTCGTTGCCGCCCGCATCGTATTGCGATGATTCGCCGCAGACCACGACCCGGGCATGGCGGGCGAGATGGCGCATGACCTCGTCGGTCATGGGGCCGCCGACGTTGTAGAAGTAGACGTCGATACCCTCCGGGCAGAGTTTGTCGAGGGTTGCGCCAAAATCGTCCGCCGCCCGGTAATCGATAGCCCCGTGGAGAACACATTCATCGGTCAGGAAGGCACATTTTGTCGGGTCCCCGGCGATGCCGATAACCCGCGCACCTTTGATTCGAGCAAGCTGGCTGGCGATGGTCCCGACCGCGCCGGCGGCGCCACTGACCAGCACGGTCTCGCCGGCGGCCGGTCGGCCGATTTCAAGCATGCCGAAATAGTCGGTCAGGCCCGAACTTGAGAAGACACCCAGGTGCAGAGGCAGCGGGCCCAGACTGATATCGAGCACCCGAAGATCAGCGCCATTGCTGAGCGCGTAACTGGTCCAGCCCAAACGACCGATTACGAAACTCCCCTCCGGCCAGTCATCATGGCGGCTGGCAATCACCTCCCCGGCGATATCGCCGGGAATGGTGGCGCCGAGAGCCAGAGGTTCGCCATAAGGATTGGCCGGGTCGACCTGGGTGCGCACGTAGGGATCAATGGAAACGTAGCGCGATGCCACCAGCACCTCGCCATCGGCGGGCTCGGGCGGCGGCCCATGGATAATTTCAAAATCATCGGCCACGGGCCGGCCCACCGGCCGCCGCTTGAAGGTTACGGTCGAGGTTGCGTTCAAACCGCCGCGCCGGCCTTGAGGCCCTCAAGCACGGCTTCCTCGACCGTGCGTGGGCCGAGGCAGTCGCCGATCACATGGATCTCGCCGGCAAAGTCCTGCAACGCATTCTCAAGGGTCATGTCGGGCCCGTGGCCAAGGGCGGTGACCAGGGTATCGACCCCTTCGCACAACACCGCCTCGCCGCTGGCGGTGTGCTGCAGGTAGACCGTATCCGCATCGACACCAAAGAGCCGGGAATAAGGAATAATCTCGACCCTGAGTTGGTGCAGGATACCGGTCCAGTTGGTGCGAACGTACTGCTGAATGGACTCGCCGGCCATCGGACCGTTGACCGCCAGTTTCACGTTACAGCCGTCTCGCGCGAGTTTCTCGGCAAGGCCGAGGCCGACCCAGTCACAGCGCCAGTCGGCAATCACCACCGAGGCGCCCACATTGACGTCGTCGCCCAGCACCTGCCAGGCATCGACCACATGGGCCTCGTCGGCGACCTCAATAGCCGGATGCCGGGGCCGGGCGCCGGTGGCGATGATCACCGCATCGGGCGCCTCGCGATCGATCATGGCACGGTCGACCGCGGTGTTGGTCACCACCTTCACCCCGGCCTGCTCCAGCTCGCGGGTAAGATTGGTGATGACACCGCCGAACTCGGCCCGGCCGGGCAATTGCTGAGCCAACAGGATCTGGCCGCCGAGCCGCGCCGTGGTCTCGTAGAGCGTCACGTCATGGCCTCGCTCAGCGGCTACGGCGGCGGCCTTCATGCCGGCGGGACCACCGCCGACGATCGTCACCTTGCGCGCGGTCGCGGCGGGTTGGCGCGCGCCGAAGGTGCGCTCGCGGCCGGTCTCCGGGTGCTGAATGCAGGAAATCGGATAGCCGGTCTGCATGTGGCCGATACAGGCCTGATTACAGCCGACGCAGGCGCGAATATCGTCGAGGCGGCCCGCCCGGGTCTTGTTGACCATTTCCGGATCGGCGATCATGGCCCGAGTCATGCCGCACATGTCGGCCTGACCGGTGTCTAATATCTGCTCGGAAATTTGCGGCTGGTTGATGCGCCCGGCGACGAACACCGGCATGGATACCCTGGCCTTCACGGTGGCTGCGAAGGGCGCCACGTAACCGGTCTCGATGGCCATGGGCGGCACCACATGGACCGCGCCGGCGAGCCCCGCCATGGAGCCGGCGATGACGTTGACATAGTCGAGCACGCCGTCGTCATCGAGCGCCGCGATGACTTCGATGACCAGATCCGGGGTCAGCCCGTCATGGCTCATCTCGTCGCCCGAGATGCGCAGGCCGAGGACCACGCTGTCGCCGATCTTACGCCGGGCGGCATCAATAACTTCGCGCAGGAAGCGCAGGCGATTGTCGAACGAACCACCGTACTCGTCGTTGCGCAGGTTGAGGCGCGGGTTGAGAAACTGGGCCGGCAGGGAACCATGGCTGGCGAGGATCTCGACCCCGTCGAGCCCGGCCGTGGCCATGCGTTTGGCGGTGTCGCCATAGCCGTCGATGAGGTCGTGCGCCATAGCATTGGTCATAGCCCGGGGCTGATTGTGAAAACGCTCGTCCGGCGTTGATGACGGCGCGTAGGCTACGGCGCGTGTACCGTCGTTGGAGCCGAATGCCGAGCGACCACCGTGACTGAGCTGGCCGAATATGGCGCAGCCGTGAGCATGGACCGCACCCGCGGTCTTGGCGTAGGCGGCGATGCAGTTGTCGTTGGAACCATCGATGGCGAGACCGCTTTGCGATGTCGAGGGGTGGATACGCGCCGCCTCGGTGATGATCAGCCCGGCGCCGCCAGCGGCCCGGGCCTCGTGGTAAGCGACGAAATCATCATTCGGCACGCCGCCATCGATCATCATGGTCATGTGACCGGTGGAAAAGACACGGTTCTTGACCGTCAGCGGCCCGATGGTCAGCGGCGAAAAGAGGTGAGCAAAGGAATCGGTCACAACACGGCCCCGGTTGGTGAAAACACTGACCCGCATGGTAGCCCTCATGACGGCGTATGCATCATCAAAACAAGCAGGGCAGCTATGATTGTTTGGCTAGTTCCTGTTTCAACATTTCCTTGAGCCGGCTCTTGAGAATTTTGCCCATGGAATTTCTCGGCATTTCAGGCAGGAACATAAATGAGCCCGGAATCTTGTAAGGTGCGATCTGCCTTCCGTAGTAGGCGACGCGGTCATTATGAGTAATCGGTGCGCTGTTGGTGATCGCTGCCACCGGGACCTGTCCGTACCTGGGATGAGGCCAGTCAAAGACGGCTGCCGCGGTGACGTCCGGATGAGACATCAGAACATTTTCCACCTCGATGGGACAAAACTTGATGCCATCGGTACTGATAATGTCGTCGGCCCGCCTCTTGAGGAACACGTAGCGATCCTCGTTGATGGTGGCGAGATCCATGGGATAGAACCAGTCGCCGCTTAGGGTCCGGGCCGTCACCAGTTTGGCTTCGACCCGCTCAAGATCGTGCTGAATCACCTGGAACTGGCGGATCAGAGCGATCGGCATCATCTCGCCTTCCGGAAAGCTGGGCCAGAATTTATCGCCAGACGGCAGGGTCAGCATGTTGCGCACCCGACCGGCAGTACGGTTGAGTACCGGCAGGCCGCGGCCGTAGGCGCAAGCCTCGCCAACCTCGGCGTAGTCGCCGATTTCATAGCGAATCATCGGTGTCGTGAAGTTGTGCAGGTCGCTCAACACCATGCGGCCGATTTCGCCGGGCCGGCAGGGGGCGCCGTCCTCATTGATGACCTCCACATAGAGGTTCTCAGCCTGCACATGGTAGTGGTCGTTTTCCGGACACTGAATGGCGATCATGCCAATCTCCTCGACGAATAGGCATCCGAGATCGAGGTGTCCCAGACCCGGCGGCAGGTCTCCCTCAGGGTCGGGTCGAGGGTTTCACTCATGGTCGCCACCTGGAACAGACGCTTGGAAACAACACCGTATTCCTCGCTGTGGCGTAGCAACGCCGCCAGGTTGGAAGGGAAAGTGAGCAGATAATCGGGGTTCTTTTCGACCAGCCAGTCAAGCTGTGCGGTGATCGGATTATTGATGTTGAACTGAAACATCGGGCCCGAACGGAAACCGGGCACCCAGGAGCTGCCCTTGCCGCTTTCGGCGGATTTGACCAGACTGCCAGGGAGATTGCGAATGCTGCAAACCGTGCCACCGAAACGTCGGCCATGCCAGACGTGATACCGCAGGTTCATGGTCGAAAAGAAGGTCGCCGTAACGTCGGTCTCCTTGATTTCGACCGGACGCCCGGTGGAGCCGGACGTGCGAATGTCGCGGACGGCCTCGTGGTTCGCGGGAATCTTGCGGCTGACCAGACGATCACCGGCACCCTGAATGTCGGCCCGGCCAAGGATGGGAATCTGCCGCACCATCTCGGAGGTCAGAGTGCCGCACTTGGCGCCTTTCAGGTACGCCAAGCTCTCACCATAGAACGGCACGGTCGAGAGCGCGTGACCGAGCACCAGCTCGAGCTGATTAAGCTGGTGGCGCCGCAGCGTCTCCACCGGCCACCACTGGCTGTCTTCCAGTTGGTATTGCAGGGCCAGAACTTCGGCGCTTTTGCGGCCGGGAATTCCAGGCCAGCCGATCTCCGACCGCGACGTGCGGGCAAGCTTTACGGCTTCCGGCGGCTTCTTTGAATTGACCAATTGGCATCCCGGTCATAGTGCCGGATCAGGCGAACCCACTTGCTCTTTCGCGCGATAGAAAGAGGGGAAGAGTTGCCGTATTTGTTGCCTACAGCCGCTCGGCCTCGAATTTCTCGATGGAATAGCCGAGGCGGCTGAGGCCTTCTTCGAGATAATCCGACAGCAGGGGCGTGCCCAGCAGGTATCCGACCGTGCGCTCGTTGTAATTCTGGCGCGCCTGCTCGAAAAATTCGCCCCACGACCCCTTGTCTTCGTCGCTACGGCCGAACCAGTCCAGGGCCAGGAGTTCGATCAGTTTGTCCTCGTTCAGGGACTCGATAGCGCCAGCCAGTTCCTGATAGGTGGTGTCGTCCCAGTAGGCGCCCAGCAATTCGCGATCCTCTTCGTCCGCCGGGCCAAGGCCCTGGTCGGTTTCGACAGGGTCGCTCTTGGCGTCATACTCTCGCGCCTTGACGATGATGTAGCAGATCTTTTCGGGGCTAGTGGTAAGCATCGCCTTGTCCCTGCCTTTCCTAATCGAGGTGGGAATTATTGTCGCCTTTCGATTTCCACTATCGACATAGCTTCAAATTACTGCTCGGCATGGGGGCTCGCCTTGAGCTAGATCAAGCTCGGTTTGGTATTGCCTACCCTTTCCTAACGGTGAAAATTGTCGCAAAATTCAGCCCAGACAGACTCGCCGGCGTAGAGCGGCGATCAGCTACAGGGAGCAATCGATGACCAGCCACTACGACGACGTCTATGCCCGTTCCATTTCCGACCCGGAGGCCTTCTGGGCCGAGGCCGCGAAAGATATCCATTGGTATCGGCGTTGGGACACGGTGCTCGACCAATCCAATCCGCCGTTCTATCGCTGGTTCGCCGGGGCTGAGACTAATACCTGCTACAACGCCGTCGACCGCCATGTCGAACAAGGCCGCGGCGACCAAGCGGCAATCATCTACGACAGCCCGCTCACCGATACCATTCGCCATATTTCCTACCGCGAGTTCCAGGACGAAACCGCCCGTTTCGGCGGCGTCCTGCGCGCTCTCGGTGTTGAGAAAGGCGATCGGGTGCTGATCTACATGCCGACCATTCCCCAGGCGGCGGTGGCCATGCTGAGTTGCGCCCGCATCGGCGCGGTGCATTCAGTTGTGTTCGGCGGCTTCGCCTCCAACGAGCTGGCAACGCGCATCGACGATGCCAAGCCCAAGGTCATCGTCACCGCCTCCTGCGGTATCGAACCCAACCGGGTTATCCCGTATATGCCGCTGCTTAACGGCGCCATCGACATGGCCGACCACAAGCCCTCGGCCTGTCTCGTGCTGCAGCGTGAACAGGAAACCGCCGACATGATAGCGGGCCGTGATGTTGATTGGGATGAGGCCATGGCGGCGGCAACAGCGGTCGACTGCGTGCCGGTGGCGGCCACCGACCCGCTTTATATTCTCTACACCTCAGGCACCACGGGCATTCCCAAGGGCGTGGTGCGCGACAACGGCGGCCATCTAGTGGCGCTGAAATGGTCCATGTTCAACGTCTACGGCATCGAGCCCGGCGAGGTCTACTGGGCGGCCTCCGACGTGGGTTGGGTGGTCGGCCATTCCTACATCGTCTACGCGCCCCTGTTCCACGGTTGCACGACCATTCTTTACGAGGGCAAGCCTGTGGGCACGCCCGATCCGGGGGCTTTCTGGCGGGTCATATCGGAGCACAAAGTGGCGGCCCTGTTCACCGCGCCGACGGCGTTCCGCGCCATCAAGCGCGACGACCCCGATGCGTCCTACCTAAAAAACTACGATATGAGCTGCTTCCGCACCCTGTTCCTGGCCGGCGAGCGCCTGGACCCGGACACCCTGCATTGGGCCGAGAAGCATCTCGGCGTGCCGGTCATCGATCACTGGTGGCAGACCGAGTCCGGCTGGGCCATCGGCGCCAACTGTGTCGGCCTTGGCGCCCTGCCGATCAAAGCCGGCTCGCCAACCAAGGCGGTGCCGGGATACGAAATCAAGATTCTCGACGAAAACTGCGACGAAGTACCGCGCGGCGGTATTGGCGCTATTTCCATCAAGCTGCCCATGCCGCCGAGCTGTCTGCCGACTCTGTGGAATAACGACGACGGCTTCATCTCGTCGTACCTCAAAGACTATCCTGGCTACTACAAGACCGCCGACGCCGGTTACGAGGACGAAGACGGCTACCTGTTTATTATGAGTCGCACCGACGACATCATCAACGTCGCCGGCCACCGGCTGTCCACCGGCGGCATGGAGGAAATTCTGGCGGCCCACCCGGACGTCGCCGAATGCGCGGTCATCGGCGTCGCCGATCAACTCAAGGGCCAACTCCCCCTTGGCTTCCTGGTGCTTAATGCCGGCGTCAATCGCGACGCCGCTGAGATCATCAAGGAAGTGGTGCAAATGGTCCGCGACCAGATCGGCCCGGTGGCTGCGTTCAAGACCGCCACCGTCATCGCCCGCCTGCCCAAGACGCGCTCAGGCAAAATCCTGCGCGGCACCATGGCCAAAATCGCCGACAGCGAGGACTACCGCATGCCGGCAACCATAGAAGACGCCGCCGTGCTCGACGAGATTTCCGAGGCCCTGAAGGGGATTGGTTACGCCAGTTAGGCTTCAGTCCGCGAAGAGTTCCAGGAGCCAGCGGGCGGTCCGGAACAGTCGGGCGTCATCGCCTTTGTAGGAGACAAGCTGGACGCCAAGAGGCATGTCATCGGCCCCCTGAAGCATCGGCAGGGTAATGGCGGGTGTGCCGCACAGGGTCCAGATGGTGTTGAACGACGCGTCGCCCGTGGATTCGAGGCCGAGCG
>CAZYDR010000045.1:0-29712 GCA_964645285.1 uncultured Alphaproteobacteria bacterium | reverse complement strand
TCGGCCAGCAGTTCTCGGTCACCCGCGAGCGCATCCGCCAGATCGAGGCCAAGGCCCTGCGAAAACTCAAGCATCCGAGCCGGTCGCGCAAACTGCGCAGCTTCCTCGACTTCTAGCCTTATCACGGCGGGGGCGAAGCCGTGCGCCTGACTTTGCTCGGCACCGGTTGTCCTGTTGTCCATACCGGGCGTCACGGGCCGGCCCAGGTGGTCAGCCATGGCGGCCGCCATGTGCTGATTGATTGCGGCGCGGGCGTCACCCATCGTCTGGTCGAAGCCGGGCTCTCCGGGCGCGATATCGACGCCCTGGTGCTGACTCATCTCCATAGCGACCATCTGGTCGATTTCTATCAGCTCGTGGTATCGAGCTGGCACCAGGGCCGTGATCGCCCTCAGCGGGTTATCGGCCCGCCGGGTACGCGCGCCTTTGTCGAAGGCACCATGGCGCTGTGGGCGTCTGAGCGGGCGCGCCGCATCGCCCATGAGCAACGGCCGTCGATCGCTGCCCTTGAGATCGGAGTTGAAGAGATCGAGCCCGGCGACGACCCCGAACAGGTATTCGATAGGGACGGCCTGACCATCTCCGCCTTCCGGGTCGATCATCGCCCGGTGCGCCATGCCTTCGGCTTCGTCTGCGAAGTGCCGGGCGAGCGTCTGGTGATCTCCGGCGATACCCGACGCTGCGATGCCCTGGTCGAAGCGGCCAGGGGCGCTGATCTGTTGCTCCACGAGGTCTTTGTTCACCGCGACATACCGGCTGTCGATGGGGTCCGCACGGAAGCCGGACGGGCCGCCGTGGCGAGCTATCACACGTGCTCGTCGGAGGTCGGCAAGATCGCCGCCGAGGCCGGTGTCGGCGCCCTCATGCTGACCCACATCGTGCCGCCGGCCGGTGATCGCGACGCGCTGCTCGCCGAAGCCACGGCGGATTTCGCGGGGCCGGTGATCGTCGGCGAGGACCTCATGGCTTACGACATCGGCGGGCGCGTTCTGGTTCACGATGGCGCGCGGATCGGATTTGCAAAGTCATGACCGACCAACGCACCAATATCGCCGTCTTGCTGTTTGATGGCGTCGAGGAGCTCGACGCCATCGGCCCCTGGGAGGTGTTTCGGGTCGCCGCCGACCGCCAGCCGGGTCTCGATTGCTTTACCGTCGCCGAGACCACCGCGTCGGTGACCTGCGCCAACCGCCTGCGGGTTCTGCCCGACCATGATCTCGCCGGCGCGCCCGACATCGATATCATCCTGGTACCCGGCGGCCGTGGTACGGAAGAGGTGCTGGCCAAGCCCGCTATACTCGATTGGATCGCCACGACGGCGGCGCAATGCCGCTGGGTCACCTCGGTCTGCACCGGGGCCGAACTGCTGGTCGCCGCCGGCCCGGCCCGGAACAAGCGGGTAACCACCTACCACGCTGCCATCCCGGCGTTGCGCGCCGCCGGCGAGGCAGCCGAGGTCATCGACGATCAGCGCTGGGTGCGCGACGGCAACGTGGTTTCCGCCGCCGGGGTCTCGGCCGGCATCGATATGGCGCTGTGGCTGCTCGGTGAACTCTACCAGCCCGACTTCGCCCGCCAAGTCCAGCGCGACATCGAATACGACCCCCAGCCACCCTACGCCGACGCCGGGTAATCGGACCGGCTTCCCCGTGGTCACGGCTTGGGGTATGGTCCCGCCGGGCCCGTAGTTCAGTGGTTAGAACCCACCGCTCATAACGGTGTTGTCGCAGGTTCGAATCCTGCCGGGCCCACCATTATTTCAATAGGTTAAGGAAAAAATATTTCAAATGCCTTTGAGGCGAGGCTGCAATGGCCGAGGAAGACGCGCTCTACGGCAACGTCCTGCCCGAGGGCGGCGAACATTGGATGTGGGACATCGTCCCGTCCGGCGAACAGGAAAAACACGTCGGGATCCGGCATTTGGTGCGCGGCTACGCCGACTTTTGAGGCGCGCTGTTCTATTCGGCCTTGATGAGCGCCTTGAGCTGGACGATGTCCTCGGCCGGCCACTGGCTGACGTCTTCGCCCGGTTCAGGTCACCATGTCGCCTGTCTTTGCCGTCAAGTGGTTGATGCCGCGGCTCATGGCTTTTCAGCAGCGCCATCCCGACGTGACGCTGATACTGAATCCGACGGGTGTGGTGATGGAGCTAAGACCGGGTGGTATCGATATGGCGATCCGCTACCGCGACACCCGCGCGACGGGCAAGGTGGCGGACACGATATTGACGGCCGATGCCGTGGTAGTGGCGACGCCTGCTCTGATCGGCGGTCGGCAGATCACTGACCCGGCAAAGCTCGTCGATCTGCCATGGCCGAAGGAATTGGGCACCAACGAGATCGGCGACTGGTTTTCCCGCAATGGCGTTACGCCGGACGAGCCGCTGGTGATCACCCATATGCCGGGCAACCTGATCATGGACGCCGTGCGCCTCGGCGACTGAGTCACCTTGACCATGCGCCCTTGGGTCGAGGCGTAAATACGATCCGGGAAACTGATCGAATTGTTCTCGGACGAGAATTTCGGAACGTTCAATATTGAAACCGGTCCCGACGTGCCGAGGCCAGCCGTGCGGGTCTTTGAAAGATGGCTGAAGAGCCAGGCGGCAATGGAAAACGTCGCCAGCGCAGGGTGACAGGTAGTCGACAAGGAAGTAACCTTTTCTCCCTGGCGTCCACCACAATTCCGCCTTCAAAACAATGCCGCCCTGTGGACGGTCGCCCGTACTCACCTGACCGGTCACGCGCCCGAACGACGACGTAAATTAGGAGGACAAGCCATGATGCTCACACCCACCGAGATGGAACGGCTGACCATCTTCACCGCCGCCGAACTGGCGCGCCGGCGCAAGGCCCGCGGCGTCAGGCTTAATCACCCGGAAACGGTCGCCTACATCTGCGACGAACTGATCGAGGGCGCCCGTGATGGCCGCACCCTGGCTGAAATGATGGCCCATGGCTCGACGTTGTTGACCACCGACGATGTACAGCCTGGCGTGCGCACCCTGATCCCCATCCTGCTGGTCGAGGGTCACTTCGAGGACGGCGCCAAGATGATGACGATCCATGACCCGATCCGTCCCGGCAAGGAGGTTGTCGAGGACTCGCCCCTGGCCCGGCCCGGCGAGTTGTTGATCGAGGACGGCGAGATCGAGCTCAATGCCGGACGCCGCACGGCAACGTTCACGGTGCTCAACACCAGCGACCGGCCGGTCCAGGTGGCCAGCCACTATCATTTCTTCGAGGCCAACAAGGCCCTCGACTTCGACCGCGCCGGGGCCTTCGGCATGCGCCTCGACGTGCCCGCCGGTCTCTGCGCCCGCTTCGAGCCGGGCGAGACTAAGAATGTCGTCCTGGTGGAATTCGGCGGCAGCGGCGATATCACCGGCCTCAACAACCTGACCAACGGCCTGGTGTTCTCCGATCAGGTCAAACAGGCGGCGCTCCAGCGCGCCCGCGAACAAGGCTACAGGGGGGCCTGAACCATGGTGATGATTTCAAAACGCGACTATGCCGCCATGTACGGCCCGACCACCGGCGATAGGGTGCGCCTTGGCGATACCAACCTGATCACCCGGGTCGAGCGCGACCACGCCCATTACGGCGAGGAATGCCTGACCGGCCTGGGCAAGACCATGCGTGACGGCCTGGCGGTCAACGCCGGTCATACCGCCGCCGCCGGCGCCATCGACACGATCCTCAACAACGTCATGATCATGGACCCGGTGCTCGGTATCGTGAAGGCCGACATGGGCATTCGCGACGGCAAGATCACCGGCATCGGCAAGGCCGGCAATCCGGCGACCATGGCCGGCGTCGATGACGGCCTGATCGTCGGGCCGTCGACCAAGCCGATTACCTGCCAGGGCCTGATCGCCACCCCCGGCGGCATCGACGTTCACTCCCACTATCTGCAGCCGACCGAGGTCTGGCATGCCCTGAGCAGCGGCCTGACCACCATGATCGGCGGCGGTTTCCCTGGCTGCTGGTCGGTGGATTCCGGCGGCGTCTGGGCCAATTCGCGCATGCTTCGCGGCGTCGAGGGCTTCCCCATGAACTTCGGCCTGTTCAGCCGGGGCAGCGCCCACAAGCCTGAAGCCATCATCGAACAACTGGAAAGCGGCGTCATCGGCGTCAAGATCCACGAGGACATCGGCGCCATGCCGGCGTCCATCGACACCTGCCTGTCGGTGGCCGACGACTACGACTTCCAGGTCCAGCTTCACGCCGACACCATGAACGAGACCGGCTTCTACGAAAACACCATGGCGGCCATCAAGGGCCGCGCCATTCACATGTACCACACCGAGGGCGCCGGCGGCGGCCATGCCCCGGACATCATCCGCTGCAATGGCGAGGCCCATTGCCTGCCGTCGTCGACCAACCCGACCAACCCCTATACCCACAATGCCTTCGACGAGCATCTCGACATGATGATGCTGTGTCACATGCTGAGCCCCGACGTGCCCGAGGACGTCGCCTTCGCCGGCAGCCGCATCAGACCCAACACCATGGCGGCCGAGGATGTGCTCCACGACTTGGGCGCGATCTCCATGATGGGTTCGGATTCGGAAGGCATGGGGCGTATCGCCGAGGTGGTGGCGCGGACCTGGCAACTGGCCTCCAAGATGCGCGGCGAGCGCGGCCCCCTGGCCGGCGAGCCGTTCGACAACGCCGACAACGCCCGTATCCTGCGCTACCTGGCGAAATACACCATTAACGCCGCGCGCACCTTCGGCATCGACGACTACGTGGGCTCCCTGGAGACCGGCAAGATGGCCGACATCGTGCTCTGGGATCCGGCGTTCTTCGGCACCAAGCCGGCCATGATCATCAAGGGCGGCATGATGGTGTGGGGTCCCATGGGCGACGCGGCGGCCTGCCTCGGCTCGGTCGAGCCGGTCGCCATGCGACCAAGCTGGGGCGCCACGGGCACGGCTGCCACGACCCTGAGCGCGGCCTTCGTCCATCCCCACGCCATCGATAAGGACCTTGCCGGGCGCCACAACATCGCCATCCCCCTGCTGCCGCTGCACGGCACCCGAAAACTGACCAAGGCCGACATGCTGCACAACGATGCCTGCCCGGACATCCGGGTAGACAACCAAACCTTCGAAGTCTTCGCCGACGGCGTCCTGGCGACAGCGGAGTTGGCCGAGACCGTGGCGCTTAATCGCAACTACATGCTGCGGTGAGGGCCATGAACCCGATCTACGCCCTGTGGTGCCACCCGCGCTCCATGTCTACGGCCATGGAGCGGGTGATGCGTGAGCGCGGCGACTGCCGCTGTTTTCACGAGCCGTTTCTCTATCACTACTATTTGGGCCGGGGGGTGCGGGAGATGCCGCACCTGGACCATGACCCGGCGACGCCGACCGACTACGGCGACATCAAGGCCATGATACTGGCGGCGGCCGGGGAGGGGCCGGTGTTCTTTAAGGACATGAGCTATTACGTGGTGCCGGCGTTGTTCGACGATCCGGATTTCACCGGGCGCATTACCCACAGCTTTCTGATCCGCGATCCGGTCAAGGCGCTGCTGTCCTATTACAAGCTCGACGCCGGCTTCATCCTCGATGAGGGCGGACTTGAGGCCCAGTGGCGCCACGTGGAGTGGCTCAGGGAAACCACCGGCGAGACCCCGGTGGTGATCGAGGCCGAGGCGGTCCAGCAGGATCCCGAGGCGGTCATCGGCGACTACTGCCAACGTCTCGGCCTGACCCCGGTGGCCGGGCTCCACGAGTGGGCGGTCGGCGCGGTACCCGAGGGCTGGGAGCAGGTCTCCGGCTGGCACAGCAAAGTCCTGTCACGGGGCGGCATAGTCGCCGACACCCCGGAGGAGACGGTGGCCAGCCGATCAAAATTCGAAGCCGCCGCGAAGGAAGCGCCGCAACTGGCGTCCTACCTTGACCACCACATGCCGTTCTACGAGAAGCTTCGGGCGCTGGCGCTCTAGTTCGACAGGAAACAGCGCTCGAGTTTGTCGGCGACTTCTTCGACATCTTCCATGGACAGGCACAGCGGCGGCACCAGGCGCAGCACGCTGCGGTGAGGGCCGGATTTGCTGACCACCAGGCCGTGGCGGCGGGTCTGCTCGAAGACCCGCACCGTGGTTTCCGTGTCGGGTTCGCGGGTCTTGCGGTCCTTGACCAGTTCGATGGCGACCATGAGCCCCGAGCCGCGGACATCGCCGATGACCTCGAAGCGCTCCTGCAAATCCTGGAGCCGGGCCTTGAGGGCGGCGCCGACTGTGCGGGCGTTCTCCTGTAGTCCTTCATTGGCGATGATGCGCAGTACGGCGCGGCCGGCGGCGCAGGACACCGGGTTGGCGCCGTAGGTGTGGAACAGGAATTTGTCGGCCATGGCATCGGCGACGGCGCGTTTAGCGACTACGGCGCCGAGGGGAATGCCATTACCGATGCCCTTGGCCATGACCACGATGTCGGGCACCACGCCGTGGGCCTCGAAGCCCCAGAAATTGTCGCCGGTGCGGGCGAAACCTGACTGGACCTCGTCGACAATGGTCAGGCCGCCGGCGGCGCGGACCCGCTCGAAGGCGCCGGCGAGATAGCCCTGGGGCATGGGCACGATGCCGCCGTAACCCTGGACCGGCTCGATAATCATGCCGGCGAGGGCGCCGCTGGTCTGATGGCCGATGGCGCTGTCGATGTCGTCGAGATAGGGTTCGACCCCGGGGCCGAAGACGCCGCGGTACTGGTTCGGCTCGGCCACGAAACCGACGCCGCCGAGTTGCGGCACGTTGTGGCGGAAGCCGGCGATGCCGGTCAAGGACTGGGCCCCGAAGGTCGCCCCGTGATAGCTGGTGCGCAGCGACAGCATGTCCACGTTGCCGGTCGACGAGCGGGCCATGAGCAGGGCCAGGTCGATGGCCTCGGCGCCGCTGTTGGTGAAATGGACCACCCAGTCGTGGCCCACGGGCATGGTCGCCGCCAGCTCCTCGGCGAAATGGGCCGGCACCGGGTGATAGAACATGGTGGTGCAGTGGGTCAGCTCGGCGACCTGCTCGGTCACCGCGCGGACCACCTCCGGGTGGGCGTGACCAACGGAAATGCACACGTTCATGGCCAGCAGGTCGATGTATTTCTTGCCGCTCTCGTCCCACAGGTACTGGCCCTGGCCGCGCTGGAAGATCTGCGGCGTCTCGTAGGGCACGAACTTGCTTTGGCTCGCCGCATAGTAGCGGTCGCGGCGGGCGACGATGGCGTCGCTCGACCAGTCGGTAATGGGGTCGCTCATGGCTCGGATCCTTGATTAACTAAGGTTGAAATTATGCGCCATTCGCGGCGACACTGCCATACGCGACAACGGGAACGGAACACATGGCCAAGGTTGGGGATGCAAGGGTCGTCATTGTCGGCGGCGGGGTCATCGGCCTCGGCATCGCCTATCACCTGGCCAAGCTGGGCGAGGGCGACGTCGTCCTGATCGAGCGCAACCAGTTGACCAGCGGCACCTCGTGGCACGCGGCCGGCGTCGTCGGTCCCCTGCGTGCCAGCATGAACCTGACCCATTTAGCGATCTACGCCACCGAACTGTTCGGCCAGCTTGAGGCCGAAACCGGTCAGGGCACCGGCTACACCCGCACCGGCGGCCTGTGGCTGGCCCAATCCAAGGACCGTCTCACCGAAGTCCGGCGGATTGCCGCCATGGGTGACATGACCGGCCTTCATGCCACGGTCATCGGCCCCGATGAGGTCGCCGTACGGGCGCCGGGCCTGCGGGTCGATGACCTTGCCGGCGCCCTGTGGGTTGACGAAGACAGCCAGGCCAACCCGGTGGATATCTGCATGGCCTATGCCAAGGGCGCCCGGGCCGGCGGCGTGCGGATCCACGAAGGCGTAGCCTGCACCGGCATCGATACCGCAAACGGCGCGGTCAGCGCGGTGCGCCTGTCCACCGGCGAGACCGTAGCGTGCGACGCCGTGGTCAATTGCGCCGGTGTGTGGAGCCGTGCCATCGGCAACCTGGCCGGGGTGCCGGTACCTGTCCAGGCGGTCGAGCACATGTATGTGGTGACCGAACCCATGGACGGCCTGATCCAGCCCTTTCCCATCATCCGCGATCTCGATGCCGGGTTCTACCTGAAGGAAGACGCCGGCAAGCTGGTGCTCGGCGGCTTCGAGACCAACGCCAAACCGTGGGACGCCCAGGGCCCGGACGGCGGCGGTGCCTACCTCGAGTTTCCCGAGGACTGGGAACTGTTCGAGCCGTTCATGACGGCGGGGCTCCATCGCTTTCCCGCCCTCGAGCAGGTCGGTATCCAGCGCTTCATGAACGGTCCCGAGGGCTTCACTCCGGATACCCGCCAGGCCATGGGTGAATCGCCGTTCCTCAAGGGCTATTTCGTCGCCGCCGGGTTCAATTCCATCGGCATGATGTCGTCGGCCGGGGTCGGCAAGGTCATGGCCGAGTGGATTGCCGCCGGGGAAGCCCCCATGGATTTGTGGGAGGTCGACGTGGCGCGTTTCGACCACGACTCCGCCAAGCCGTCGTTCCTGCTGTCGCGGGTCCGCGAGGCGGTGGCCGACCAGTTTGATATGCACTGGCCCTACAAGCAGAAGAAGACCGGCCGCGACATCCAACGCTCGGCGCTGCACGACGCATTCGCTGCCGCCGGCGCCGTATTCGGCGCGTCGACGTGCTGGGAGCGGCCCTTGTGGTTCGCCGCCAATGATGACGAGCGCCATAGTCCCTACAGCTACGGCGACCAGGGCTGGTGGGGGCCGGCCCGGCGCGAGGCCGAGGCGCTATCGACCGACGTCGCCATGCTTGAGCTGTCGCCTTTCGCCAAGTTCGACGTCACCGGCGGCGACGCTCTCGGCCTACTCCAACATCTCTGCGCTAACGATGTGGATGTGGCGCCGGGACGCACGGTCTACACCCAGATGCTCAACCGCCATGGCGGTATCGAGGCCGACGTCACGGTGACCCGCCGGGCCGAGCAGGATTTCCGCGTCGTCAGCGGCGCTGCTACCCGGTGGAAGGATTTGGCCTGGATAAGCCGCGTCGCCAAAGCGGTCGACATTTACGACGCCACCGAGGACGAAGCGGTGCTCGGCGTCATGGGCCCCCGGTCTCGCGCGCTGTTGCAGTCATTGACCGACACCGATCTGTCGTCGGCGGCCTTTCCCTTCGCGACTTCACAACTCATGGACATCGCCGGGGCGACCGTGCGGGCCACTCGCCTGAGCTTCGTCGGTGAGTTGGGCTGGGAGCTCTATATCCCGCACGATCATGCAAACGCTGTTCACAGCGCCCTGACGGGTGTCACTCATGCCGGCCATTACTGCCTCGACGCCTGCCGCATGGAGAAGGGCTATCGCCACTGGGGCCACGACATGGGGCCGGATAACACGCCTCTGGAAGCCGGTCTCGGATTCGCCGTGGCCTGGGACAAGCCCGATGGCTTCCTCGGGCGCGAGGCGTTGTTGGCGCGCCGCGATGCCGGCCTTGAGCGGCGCCTGGTGCTGTTCTCGGTCGACGACGGCGCCCATCCGCTGCTGCTCCATGACGAGCCGATCTATCGCGACGGCGAACTCTTCGGCCGCACGACCTCCGGCGCCTATGGGTTCCGTACCGGTCTGTCCTTGTGCCTCGGCATGGTAACCCTGCCGACCGAAGGCCGCTATGAGGTCGCCGTGGCCGGCGAGCGTTTCGCGATTTCGCCGCTGCGCCGCCCGCCCTATGATCCCGATGGCGCGCGAGTGCGCGGTTGATTGGGAGTGGTGGCATGAAGTCCCAGGTACAAGTGGTGATCATCGGCGGCGGCGTCATGGGCGTCTCACTGGCCTATCACCTGACCAAGCTCGGCTGGCGCGACGTGGTGCTGGTCGAGAAGAACGAGCTCACGGCCGGCTCAACCTGGCACGCCGCCGGCCTCTGCACCCATTTCGCTCATAACCTGCCGATCATGGAAATGCGCGCCACGTCAATCCGTCTGTATCGCGATGTTCTGCCCCAGGAGACCGGGCTCGCGACCGGCTTTCATGCCACCGGCGCCCTGCGCGTGACCCGGTCCGAGGATCGCATGGACGAGTTTCGCCAGGTCCAGGGGCTGGGCCGCTTTGTCGGTCATGATTTTAACATTCTGACGCCGGGCGAACTGGCGGAAATTTATCCGCTGTGCCAAACCGACGGCCTGATCGGCGCCTTTCACGAGCCTCAGGACGGTTATGTGGATCCGACCCTGGCAACTAACGCCATGGCCGCCGGGGCGCGGGCCGGGGGCGCGGTGATCTACCGCCACACAACCGTCGACGCCGTTGCCCGGACGCCCTCGGGCGAATGGCTGGTGTCGACCAACCAGGGTGACATCCGCGCCGAGCACGTGGTCAACGCCGCCGGCACCTGGTGCCGTGAGATCGGCGCCATGATGAGTATCGACCTGCCGGTGGTGCCCATGTTGCATCAATACGTAGTGACCGACCGGGTCGAGGCCATTGCCGAGCGTATTGCAAGCGGGGCCGGGGAGTTGCCTTTCATTCGCGATCCAGATGAAAGTTGGTATTTGCGCCAGGAGCGCGACGGCTACATCGTCGGGCCTTACGAGAAGGCGGCCCAACCCTGGTCCGTGGACGGGATGCCGCCGGAGTTCGGCATGGAACTGCTGCCGTCGGACCTCGACCGGGTCGAGCATATCGTCGCCATGGCCATGGCGCGGGTACCGTCCCTGGCCGAGGGTGGCATCAAGACTATTGTCAATGGCCCCATCACCTTCACTCCGGATGGCAATCCGCTGATCGGTCCGGCCTATAGCCTGACCAACAGCTGGCTGCTCACCGGCACGAGCATGGGCATCATGGAAGGCGGCGGCGCCGGCGCCTTCCTCGCTGCATGGATGACGGACGGCGCGCCGCCGAGCGATGCCCTGGCCATCGATAGCCGTCGTTTCGGCGATTACGCCGACCGCGACTATCGTCTCGACAAGGCCAAGGAATGCTTCGCCCTCCAGTTCGGTGTCCATTACCCCTACGAGGAACGCGCGGCCGGGCGGCCCCGATGGGTCACGCCGATTTATGGCCGTCAGGCCAAGGCCGGCGCGGTGTTCGGCTGCGCCTATGGCTGGGAGCGGCCCAACTGGTTCGGCGGTGATGCCGGACTCACTTTCCGGAAGCCGGTTTGGTTCGATGCCGTCGCCGAGGAATGCCGAGCGGTACAGGGCGAGGCTGGTGTGATCGATCTCTCCGCCTTTGCCAAATTCGAGGTCTCCGGCCCTGGCGCCGCAGCCTTTCTCGACAGTCTCGGCGCCAACCGGCCGCCCCGGACCGTTGACCGCATCGGTTTGACTCACGTCCTGACACCGGCGGGGGGCGTGGCCTCGGAGTTCACGGTGACCAAGCTGGCTCATGACCGTTTCTATCTGACCAGCGCCGCCGCCGCCGAACGCCACGATGAAGACCTGTTGCGGGCACGCGCCGCCGCTTATGACGGCGTCGACATTGAAAACCGAACCAAAGCCTTGGGCATTCTCGCTCTTGCCGGGCCGGGCTCACGGGATTTGCTGTCGGGGCTGACCGGCGACGATCTCGAATTCCCTTGGCTGTCGGCCCGTGAGATTGAAGCCGCCGGTGTCGAAGTCCGCGCGCTTCGTCTGTCCTATACCGGCGAGCAGGGCTGGGAATTGCATGTGGCGCTCGAAGACATGGCGCCGCTTTACGATGCGCTGATCGGTACCGGCGCGCGGCTCTTCGGCGTCTATGCCCTCAACGCCATGCGTATGGAGAAGGGCTACGGCGGCTGGGGTGGCGATCTAACCACCGAGCGCACGCCGCTCGAAGCCGGGCTCGATCACCTAGTCAGGACCGAGGGCCGCGACTTCATCGGCCGCGACGCCATGCTGGCGCGGGCCGCATCGGGTGAGGCGTGGCGCATGGCGCTGCTCGAACTGGACGGTACGGCTTATCCGTTCGCCTCTCATACCGTACTGCGGGGCGACCAGGCCGTGGGCATGGTGACCACGGCTGCTTATGGTCATCGCACCGGCCGTTCCCTCGCCCTGGCTTATTTGACGCCCGAGGCCGGGCCCGACGGAGGTGGCTTGTCCGTGCTGGTGCTCGGCGAGGCCGTTGCTGCCACGGTGCTCGATGAGGCGTCTTATGACCCCGACAACAAGTTGCCTCGTCATGGCTAGAAAGCCACGCAGGGGCGGCAGCGAGGGCCGGCGAAGCGGCGCCAGCGAGCCGGTTTCGCGCGCGCCCTACATCAACCGCCGGCTCGGCACCTTCAACATCCTCGGCGAGGAAGGGTTGAGCCTGATCGAGCACAATGCCGATATCCTGCTCAAGGAAACCGGCGTGGACTTCGTCGGCGATCCGGAAATTCTTGAGATTTTCCAGGATTCCGGCGCCGACGTGCAGGGCGAGCGGGTGCGCTTCGAGCCCGGTATGTGCCGTCAGCTTGTTCAGGCGACGGCGCCGCGGCAATTCACCCAGCATGCCCGTAACCCGGCCAACAACGTGGTGATCGGCGGCGACAACACGGTACTGTGCCCGTCCTGGGGGCCGCCCTTCGTCCACGACCTCGACGCCGGGCGGCGCTGCGCCACCATCGAGGACTTTCACAAGCTGGTAAAAATCCACCAGATGATCCCTTGGCTCCACCATTCCGGCGGGGTGGTCTGCGAGCCTGTCGACGTGCCCGCCAACAAGCGCCACTTCGACATGCTCTACGCCCACATCCGCTATTCCGACCGGGCCTTCTACGGCGCCACCATCGGCGCCGAGCGGGCTCAGGACTCCGTAGACATGGCTAAGATCCTGTTCGGCGAAAATTTCCTGGCCGACCACGTCTGTCTCTACACGGTCAGCAACACCAACGCCCCCCTGGTGCTCGACGCCCATATGTCGGGCGCGCTCAAGGTCTATGCCCGCAACAATCAGGCGGTGGCCTGCACGCCGTGGACCCTGGCCGGCGCCATGAGCCCGTGCACGGTGGCCGGCACCCTGACCCAGGTTATGGCCGAGGCCCTGGCCAGCCTGGCTCTGGTGCAGCTGGTCAATCCCGGCGCGCCTTGCCTCATGGGCAGCTTCGCCAGCACTATCGACATGCAGAGCGGCGCCCCCACTTTCGGCACCCCCGAAGCGGCCAAGATGGTGTTGGCCTCGGGACAGTTGGCGCGTCGCCTTGGCGTGCCGTTCCATACGGTGGGCTCGTTGTCGGCCTCTAAACTGCCCGACGGCCAGGCCGAGCAGGAGGGCACCTGGGGCTTGCTCATGGCGCTGTTCGCCGGCGCCAATGTTATTAACCACGCGACAGGCTGGCTCGAAGGCGGCCTCTGCACCGGCTATGAAAAGACCATTATCGACGCCGACCTCTGCGGCAAGGTTCAGCGTTTCTTCGAGGGCATCGATCTGTCGGAAAACGCCCTGGCGCTGGACGCCATCCAGGCGGTGGGGCCGGCGTCGCACTTCCTTGGCAGCGACCACACCCAGGCCAATTTCGCGACTGCCTTCTACCGTTCGACCAGCAGCAACAGTGATTCCTTCGAACAATGGAGCGCCGAGGGTTCCCTCGACACCGCCCAGCGTGCCAACGCGGAATGGAAACGGCTGCTCGACGCTTATGAACAGCCGCCCCTGGACGAGGTCATTGACGATGGGCTGCGTGACTACATCGCCCGGCGCAAGGCAGAGACGCCGGACCGTAACTATTTCTGAGTTTTGGGTGCCATGACCAGGGCAACGCCGACGACCGCCACGGCCATGCCGGCGAGCGTCGTTAACCCGACCGGCTCGTCGAGCATCAGGTAGGCGAGCAGCGCCGCTATCGGCGGGATCAGGAAGAACAGGCTGGTCATGCGCGAGGTCTCGCCGCGGCGGATCATCACGGTCAGCAGGATCATCGATATGAGCGACAGGAACATCGCCACGTAGGCCAGCGACGCGATCAGGGTCGGGGTCCAGTGAATCACCCCGTCTTCGAAAATAAGGGCCAAGGGCGTCACCAGCGCCGTCGCGACTATGAACTGAATGGTGGCGCCCGTGCGCGAGTCCATGTGGGCGCAGAATTTCTTTTGGTAGAGGGTGCCGCAGGTAATGCCGAACAGGCCGACGAAGGCCCAGGCCATGCCATCGGCAGTGCCCAGGCCAAGCGTCAGTTATTGGGCTACCACCAGGGCAACGCCGGCGAGGCCGAGCACCAGGCCCAGCCATTGCCGCTTTGACACCCGCTCGCCCAACAGCGGCCCGACCACGGCGGCGGTAACGACCGGCTGCAAACAGACAATCAGGGCCGCCACTCCGGCGCCGGTCCCTTTGCCCATGGCCAGCCAGACAGCGCCGAAATAGACCGCCTGGAGCAACACGCCGACCATGGCGATGTGACCGACCTGGCGCCAACTGGTCGGCCACGGCGCGCGCATGGCCATGGCGACGCCAAGCATCGGCACGGTGACCAGGGCATAGCGCAGGCCGAGGAACGTCAGGGGCTCGGCATGGGCAAGGCCGGCCTTGGAGGGGCAATGAAACCACTGCTCCACAACAGCACGAACAGCGCCGGAATGGCGGCGTGGGCCCCCCTCATCGCGATGTGAGGCTAGAGACCGAGGATGGTGACGGCGTTGGCCCCGAGAATGCCTTCTTTCTCCTCGTTCGACAGCACCGGCATATCCATGATCCGGTCCACCGTGTTGTCCAGGTCGTACCACGGGAAGTCCGAACCCATCATCACTCGATGGGCGCCGATGTCGTGGATCAACTGGCCAAGTTGCTCGGCCGTCGGAGCATTGCTGCCGCCGGTCCACTCGATGATCTCACAGCAGTCGAAATAGGCGTTGGGGTAGGTCTCGGCGATCTCCAGGGCCTGGTCCCAACTCGCCCCGCCCATATGGGCCAGCACCACGTTGAGGTTGGGAAAATCCTTGAGCAACCGCCCGAAGGCCTTGGGCTCGGCGAAGCCGGTGCCGTTCTTATCGGGCCCGGAGTGGCCGATAACTGGTCGGTCGAGTTCCTGGCAGACCTTATTAATCGGCCACAGGCGCTCATCCGACATGTTGAAATCCTGAGCGATGCCGTGGAGTTTGACGCCCCGGGCGCCGATATTCTCGGCCATATCGCGAAAATGAATGGCGCCGGTCTCGCCGGGCAGGACGTGGGCATCAGAGGCGACGAAGGCGGCGAATTCCGGGTGGTCGCGGGCGACCTGGCAGCACCAGCGATTGAACGTCTTCATGCCGTCCGCCAGCTTGGCAGGCGACGCGCCGGTCGCGCCGCCGTGGAGTTTCGCAATGAACAGATTGACGATCACCGCCTTGGAGATGCCGGACTTCTCCATGGCCTGCTTGGCGTCGTCCAGTGTCCCCGAAAAATCGCTGAACGCGACCTCGTCACGCTCGCCATATTCAAAAATTTCGTAGCCTTCCTTATCGGCAAGGCCGGCGGCCTCGGTGGGATAAAGATGGACGTGGGAATCGACCTTGATGAGGTCGGCCATGGACAATCGCTCCTGATGACGGATTAAGGCGGGCGATTGTGGCTGGATGGGACGGTGCTGGCAAGCAGGGTGGTGTTCAACCCGCCGGCGAAAAACTCACCGTCACCACCGTACCGAGGCCCGGCCTGCTGTGAAGGATCATGTGGGCGTCGTGGTGCCCGGCCATCTTACGCACCCGGCTCAGGCCGCCGCCCGGCGTGGTGTCGCCGGCTAGGGCGGCGTTTGCCTCCGGGACGCTCATGCCCGCGCCGGTATCGCTGACCGAAATCATAAAGTCGCCATTTCGGCCACGCTGGGCAGCAACCGTCATCTGGCCGCCGAAGCCGGTCGCGGCCAGAGCGTTGGCGATCAGGGCTTCCAGTATCGCTGTGATGTGTTCGGCGTCAGCCGCCACCGACGGAGCGTTGAGGTCGATCTGGAAGATAAGAGAGACCCGCGCCGGGACTGACGGAATTCACGGAAATACTACGCGCCCGCTGGGCCGTCGAGGCGGCCATGGTGTAGACGATGACCGCCTCCTTGGAGAAGTCGTAGGCGTCCGGCCCGTCCAAGGCCTGGGCCCGGCACCAGGCGAGGCCGGCCTCGAGGTCCGGCGTGGCGATCAGTTCGCGGCTGAGATCGATGCGGTCGCGCCAGCCGCTGCCGGCGCCGGAGGCCCCATTGACCACGGCGCCGCCGTCAGCCAGGCGCGGCAATAGCGCCTCGGTCAGATGGCGGAGACCAAGAAAGTTTACCGCCATGACCTGCTCCCCCGTACGGCTGCCGGGCAGACCCGCCACATTGCACAGGCTATGGATGGGTCCTTCGAGCCGCTCGACCAGGGCGTCAATGTCGCTCGGGCGAGATAAGTCGCAGCGCTCCAATGGTGGCTCGCCAGCAATATCGATGGCGATGACCTCGGCGCCCTCGCTGGTCAAAAGCGCCGCCGTCGCCAGTTCGATACCCGACGCCGCACCGGTCACCACGATGCGCTTGCCCGAAAACCTCAACAGTCCATCTCCTCGATATTTGTAGCGATTGTAAACCGGTGGGGCGTCGCCAGAAAGCGATAGTGAGCCGTTCATGGGGTTTCCACCGCGTCGGCGAAGACCACATAGCGCAGCGGGCCACCGGGGGTCAGGGCGTCGAACGGATAACAGGTGGAGAGGGCCAGGCGCGGGGTCTCGGCATGGGGGTCAATGCGAACCCGGCGGGAGTCGACGACCTGGAACGAGGTGACCCGAAAACGGTGGTACAGCCCTGCGCGGTCCTCGATGGCGATGTCGTCGCCTACCCGGAGCGCCTCAAGCAGGCGAAAATGGGTGTCCCGGTGGCCGGCGATGAGGCTGATACCCGCCTCGCCGGGCAGGGCGGAGCCATCCACATGGCCGGGGCCGAAGGCCATGGTGCGCCCGCTGCCGCCGGCCAGCACGGTCATGGCGGCGTCCAGGCTCGGCAACTCAAGGCGGGCCACCGGCCAGGTATCGGCCCAGGGCCAGGGGCGGGTGTGCGCCTCGCCGGCCTGGCTGCGGGCCCAGGCGTCATCGATGAGGCCCTGGGCGAGCCAGGCCTTGGCGTGGATATAGCCGCCGCTGCCCGCCTGCCACAGGCTGAGGCCCAACAGCAGGCAGGTGGCGGCGGTGAGCGCCCGGTGTCGGTTCATGCCAGACGTCGCCGTTGCATCATCACGGCAAGGGCGAACAGCGCCAGGGCGAGGCCCGCCGCGAAGTGCAGCGGCGCCGGAGTCGCGGTTTTGGGCAGGGCGAGTCCGACCCGGGCTGTGGCTGACATGGCCCCGGAGGCCGAGACGTCGGCAAACAACTGCGCCGACGATGACACAGACCCGGCGTCGGCGATCATGAGTGATGGCATAATTGCCACTTCCTCCTGCAGCCTATCCGCCTCGGCACCGCCGAAGACTTTCCCGTAGTCCCAGTCATGGGGCAGGTTGTGGGGCAGCTTGTGGCTATTCAGAGGTTCGCCGTCCGGGCGGCTTGGCGTGGTGTCGACGGCCACCAGGCTGGTGTACTTGGTGACCAGATGGTGGACCAGACCGAGGCTGACTACCTGGGGGCGCACATCCGTGCCGCTACGGTTGCCGTCGGCCATGAGGGCGTCGATACGGTCACGGGCCCACAGCTTGGCGATGCCGGAATTGGCCGCGGCGTTGCCGAGCGGCAGCTCGACCTGCCACAGGTGGTTGGCGATACGACCACTGAGGATGGCGCTATCGAGAGTGTCGGTGGTGCGCGCGGTAAACATCACCGGTTTGCCGGCGTGGAGGTCGGCGATGGTATCGGTGGAAATGTCGACCTGGGTGTCGTCGGGCCAAGTCACCACCAGGTCCGTGAGCAGAGGGCTTTCCAGCTTGCTGAATAACGCGCCCATCTTCTTACCGATTTCGCCCACGTCGCCGATATAGGTGAACGTGCCGCGTCCGGTTTCGGCGGCTTCGCGCATGAAGTAACTGTTGGGCGCCGAGCCGATGCCGATGGTGAACAGCCGGGCATCGCCCAGGTTGCCGTAAATTATGCGGAACAGTTCGTCCTCGTTGCCGACAGAGCCGTCGGTGAGGAACACCACCTGGCGCAAATAGCCTTGCGGCGCTTTGCCGATCAGCGCCCGGCGCATTGCCGGCGCCATCTCGGTGCCGCCCTCGGCGGTCATATGGGCGACGTATTGCCGGGCCTGGGCGCGGTTAGCCGGGCTCGCCGCCACGGCCATGGGGAACAGGGCGGCGGTATAGGAGTTGAACTGGATGACGTTAAACCGGTCACCGTCCTTGAGCCGGTCGATGGCGAGGTCAAGCGCGGCTCTGGCCTGTACGATGGAGCCGCCCGACATGGAGCCCGAGGTGTCGATGACGAAAATCACCTCGCGGGGTATCACCACCTGCTCCAAGTCATCATCGGCGTCCGGCGGCATGACCATGACCAGCAGGTATTGCTCGTCCCCTACGGTTTCGCTGAACAGGCCGGCACCCGGCGCGGCGCCCACATCGGGAGTCCAGGTCAGTTCGAAGTCGCGGTCGGCGGGCACGGCGCCCTCGGACAACGTCACCGTGGCGACGCCACTGTCCTGCTCGTTGACCGTGACGGCGTGATAGAGGCTGTCAATGGCAGCCAGGGGGAAGCCGGCGTCGATGGTCACCGACAGGCGCACCGGGTTAATCTTGCCCTGATCGGGGTGGATCACCGACGAGGTGATGCGCTCGGCGTCGGGCACCCGACTGCTGGCCAGTGACCAGCCGTCATTGCCCAGGTTCACGGTCTGGATGTCACCGGGGATGTAGCGCGGCCCGACCACCATGGGGAAGCGCAGGATGAAGGCACCCTGGTCATAAGCCAGCACCTGCTGGTATTCGATCTCCACGGCGATTTCCTCGCCGGGGCCGATGTTGGCGATGGCGGTGGTGAAGATATTGGGCCGCTCGCTCTCCAGCAGACCGGCCTTCCTGCCCTCGGCCTTGGCGGTCTCGTAGATGCGCCGGGCCTCCTCACGCTCCTTGATGATGCCCTCGATGACGCGCTCGCCGATGCGCACGGTGAGGTGGTCGATAGCGGCGGTTTCGGGCAGGGGGAAGACATAGATGCCCTCGACCCAGTCATCGCCGGTGTTAAGGAACGACTGCACCACACGGGCCCGGGCCACCAGGCCGCTGACGGATATCTCGACTTGGGTGCCGATCAGGGGCGCTTCAAGCAACGGCACGCCGTCGCCGCTTTTGAACAAAAGGCTGCCCCGGCCGACATCGTCGAGCGACGTGATCGCCGGCATGGCGGCGGGGGTGGCGGTAGCTGTCGCCTGGGCCGGGGCGGGCGCCGTCAGCCAAACGGCGGCGATCAACAGAAACAAAAGGCGCCACGGGAGGCGCTGGTCGGTTGCGGACATCATCGAAGTCTCCTTCATGAGAGCCGGCGCCCCGCCTCCCAGTGGCCGCCCAATACCCGCAAAAATGACAGCCGAATCCGGCGCCAATAAGGCGGGATTGTGTCGAACTCAGGGTATTGGGAGTGGCGGGGTGGCTCAGTGCTCTCCGTCGTCGCCCCTTACCTCCTGGAGAATCCAGTCGAAGAAGGCCGCCACCTTGGGGCGGGATATGGCTGATTCCGGGATAACCACGTAGGTGGCGAAGGCGCTGGGCAGGCTGAGATCGAAGGGGCGCACTAGGCGGCCCACGGCGAGGTCGTCGGCGATCAGACGGCTACCGATCAGGGCGACGCCGTGGCCTTCGATGGCGGCCTGGACAGCCATGCTTTCCTGGCTGAAGCGTGGCCCCCGGTTGGCGTCCACGTCGGTGACGCCGGCGGCGAGCAGCCACATGTGCCAGTTGGTGGCGGAGTCCTTGTGGGTGCCCCATTCCACATGGAGCAGGGTGTGGTCCTTGAGGTCGCCGGGCTGGCGCAGGGGCGGCGGCCCCTTGCACAGCTTAACGCTGCAGACAGGGACGATCTCGTCGGTGAACAATAGCTCGGTGCGCAGGCCGGGATAGTCGCCGGTGCCGTAGCGGATGGCCACGTCGGCTTCCTCGCGGGCGAAGTCGACGACCCGGTCGGTGGCGTCGATGCGCAGGTCGATGTCGGGACAGGCCCGACGGAAGCGGTCGAGCCGCGGCACCAGCCACTGGGCGGCGATGGACGGGCCGGTGCTCACCGTCACGGTGGCGTGGTCCTGCTCGGCCTCAATGCGGGTCACCGCCCGGGCCAGGGCGTCGAAGCCGTCGCGCAGGCCGGGCAGCAGCAACTGGCCGGCGTCGGTCAGCATAAGGGCCCGGTTGAGGCGGCGGAACAGGGACAGGCCGAGGGTGTCCTCCAGAGCTTTGACCTGATGGCTTACCGCTGCCGGGGTGACGTTCAACTCATCCGCCGCCTTGGAAATACTGAGGTGGCGGGCGGCCGCTTCGAAGGCGCGGAGCGCATTTAGCGGCAGGAGGCGGCGGGCCATAAATTCACCTAAGAAAATCTAAATCGTACGATAAGAAATTATCGTTTGTTGGTACTGCCTACAGAGTATATATCAACAGTCAACGGAAATACAACGGTCTCTAGTGACCATAGATATTCTCAAATGAACGGAGAAAGCCATGAACTCCTACACCCTGTACTTCCTGACGACCCCGCGAGCTACCGTGCTCGGCTCGGACGTGAGCACTCTGGTTTACAAGCTTGTCGATACGGTCATCGGCGCGGTGACGGCCTTGGACTAGCGCATCACCCGCTGGAACAAGCGGCGCAAGGCCATCGCTGAGCTGTCGGGGCTGAGTGACCATATTCTGCGCGACATCGGCATAACCCGTGGTGCGATCATCGCGGCGGCGGACGGCCTATTGGATACGCCAAAAGCGGCCCGCGTTAGTCGGTCCCGGCTGGTCATTGAGCCCCCGTCGGCAAGTCACGCCACCGCAGTCAACGACAACGTCGCGGGGATTGTCGCCTGACGAGTCAGGTCAGGCCGAGCTCTTGCTTTTTGCGGTTGCTCCAGGCCTGGATGATGCGGTCGGTGATCATGGCGATCAGGGCCATACCGCCGCCGGCGATGACGCCGATGCCGAAGTTGGACTTGGTTACGCTCTCAAGGGTGAGCTGGCCAAGTCCCTTGGTGCCGATAAGCGCGGTGATGACCAACATGGCGAGGCCGTACATAACGGTCTGATTGAGGCCCAGCATGATCTCGGGCAGCGCCAGGGGCAGCTTCACCTGGCGCAGGATCTGGCCCCGGGTGCAGCCCATGGATTCAGCGGCCTCGACAACCTCCGCATCGACGTTGCGTAGGCCGAATTCCGTATAGCGGATCGACGGTACGATGGCGTACATGATGATCGCCAGCAGGGCCGAGAACTCACCAACTAGAAAGACCATGATGACCGGGATAAGGAAGACGAACAGCGGCATGGTTTGAAGGGTATCGTTGATCGGTCGGATGAAGGCCGAGAAGCGGTCGTTGGTGGCCGCTAGAATACCCAGAGTGGCGCCCAGCGTGAAGGACAGGAAGACTGCCGCCGAGGCCAGATAGACGGTCAGCATGGCGCGGTCCCAGATGCCGGCTATCAAGATGAACAGCAAACCGAGCAAGGCAAATAGGCTGAGATGCCAACCGCTGACCTGGTAGGCCAGAACGACGACAACCAGGATGAACGCCGGCCACGGCGTGCCCATGGTGCCGAAGAAGAACACGGTGGCGGCGATGACGATGCCGACCGCCGGGCGCCAGTTCCAACTGCGCCACGCGGCACCGGCCAGGATAAAGATGAGAACCGCGTATCCCGCCGCTACCGTCGGCGTCATGGCGAAACCCCAAAAGCGCGGAATCATCACGCGGTCGAGGCCGAGGCGGATAGGCAACATGAAGTAGTAGAGCGCCCAGGTTTTCAAGGTCTCGGTGGCGTCGAAATATTTCATGGTGAAACTCTCGACCGCGGTGTTGATGGCCGCGGCCGGGTAGATTACCAAGGTGTCAGAATAGGTGCGGAGCGCTGGAATGAGCGCCGCGGCAGCAACAAACACGGCTGCCAGACCAAGCGCCAGGGATAGATGGCGATTGGTCTGCCAGAAGTTGGCCCGGCTCTGTACCCGGACTTCGCCCGAGCGCTCGGTGAAGCCACGGCTGATGCGGTCCATCATCATGGCCATCAGGGCGATGACGGCGCCGGCCAGCAGGCTCTGGCCGGTCTGGGCCTTGCGCATGGTGCTGAGTACCTCCCAGCCGATGTCGGCGAAACCACCGATGATGGCGGCGATAATGACCATGGAGAGGGCCGCCATGATGGTTTGGTTGACCCCCATCATGATGCCTCGTTTGGCGGCTGGAACCTGCACCGACCACAGCAGTTGACGGTTGGTGCAACCCGACATCTGGCCGGACTCGACGATTTCGTCGGGCACCCGACTGAGCGCCAGTATGACGTTGCGCACCATGGGCGGAATCGCATAGATGGCGCTGGCCACCAGTCCGACCACCGGGCCGAAACCGAACAGCAGCATGATCGGCACCAAATAGGCGAAAGTCGGCACCGTCTGCATGACATCGAGGGTCGGATCGATGACGCGGCGTGCGATACGCGACTTGAAGCCGAGCAGTCCGATGAGGAACCCGCTACCGACGGACAGCGGCACCGACACACCGACCAGGGCCAGCGTGTTCATGCTCTCGTCCCAGTAGCCGACGACGACCATATAGGCCAGGGCAATGGTGCTGAACAGGGCGAGGCGCCAACCGGCCGCCGCGTGGGCCATGACAACGACCATGGCTACTGTGGCCGGCCAGGGCAGCCAGTGGAGTAGGGTTCTGAGCCAGACCATGGGCCATTCGAGAGCCCAACTGAGGGCCCGGAACAGTGGCTTGAAGACCGCGACGAACCAATCCGCCATAACGTTGAACCAGTCGGCGAACGGCAGCACGAAACTGTCCGGATAGGCGATCAGCCATTTGTAGTCGCCGCGAAAGTAGAAACAGGCGGCGGCGAAGGCGGCGATAACCAACCAGGTGATCAGGCCGGAATCGGCGCGCTGAACCGGCGCTTCGTCGGTCAGGCCACGGACTTCTTCGACGGTCGTCATGGCGGCTCGTTCTCGGCGGTTGCGAGAGCCGACAGAACATCCTGGGCCGAGACTTGTCCAATCACGGTGCCGTCATCACCGGCGACCGCCACCGGAGTCATGCCCCGGCTGAAGTGGGGCATGAGTTTCTCGAGGGTGGTATCGACGCTAACCGCCGCGCTGCCGTTGGCTCCGGCGATGTCCGCCGACATGATATCGCCGGCGGTAATGACTTTGACCCGCGGTACGTCCTGGGTGAATTCGGTGACGTAGTCATCGGCGGGCTGCATGACGACGTCGGCCGGGGAGCCGATCTGGACGATTTCACCATCCTTCATGATGGCGATACGGTCGGCCAGTCGCAGGGCCTCAAGGAAGTCGTGGGTAATGAACACGATGGTCTTATGAAGCAGCTTCTGGAGACGCAGGAATTCGTCCTGCATCTGACGTCGGATCAGCGGATCAAGGGCCGAGAACGGCTCGTCGAGAAACCACACGGCGGGTTCGACGGCGAGGCTGCGGGCGATGCCGACCCGTTGCTGCTGACCGCCGGAGAGCTGGCGCGGAAACGCTGCCTCGCGGCCTTCGAGACCGACCAAGTCAAGCATCTCCTGGGCCCGGGCAAAGCGCTGGTCGCGGCCGATGCCCTGAACCTTGAGAGGAAAAGCGACGTTCTCCAGCACTGTCAGGTGAGGCATCAGCCCGAAGTGCTGGAACACCATGCCCATCTTGTGGCGGCGGATCTCTATAAGTTCTGTGCGCGAGGCCTTGAGCAGGTCCTCGCCATCAAAAATCACCTCGCCGGCGGTCGGCTCGACGAGACGCGACAAGCAGCGCACCACCGTCGACTTTCCCGAGCCCGACAGCCCCATAATGATGAATATCTCGCCCTCCCGAACGTCAAAGCTGACGTTGCAGGCGGCGGCTATATGGCCCGAGCTACGGATATGTTCGGTATGGTCGTGGGTGTCGGCGACGACGCCATTTGAAGCCGGGAAAAAATCCTCGGGCTGTTTGCCGTAGACTTTCCACAGGTTGCGGCACGACAGTTTGATGTCGCCACCGGCGGTGTTGTTACTCGTCATCCTTAATATTGTCGCATGCGACGGGGCCGGACAACTGCCCAGCCCCGTACATTGCTTCGATTGCCCGAAGGCACTTACATCATGGCCTGATCGACCCAGGGCTTCCACGTAGACTCGTTGGCGTCGAGCCACTCGTTGACGACCTCGGTGATGTCGCGGCCCTCGACGTCAATCTGGGCCATCATGGCATTCTGCGCGGAGTTGGTCAGGGTGTATGCCTGAAGTAGCTTGAGCGCAACAGGCCACTTATCGCCGAGGCCGATCCACACCATCTTCTTGATGTAGCCGAGCTCCCAGTCGCAGTCCCAGGTGGAATCGGGATTGACGCCCCAGGATGCGTCGTCGTGGCAACCCGCCGCATAGGGCGGTAGCTGGACGATCTCCATCTCGATATCGGCATGGAGCCAATGCGGCGCCCAGAACTGCAATAGCAGCGGGGCCTTGCGCGATACGGCGCTCTTGATCTCGGCGACCAGCGCACCCTCGCCACCCGACGGGATCGATACGAAATCGAGCTCTAGGGCATTAATGCGATCGACGTTGGTGGTGCCCCAATCCAGCGGATAGTCGAGGAAGCGACCTTGCGGGAAGGTTTCCGGGGATGAGAACAGATCGGCGCAGTTCTTCAGGGCTGTCCAATCGGGTAGACCCGGGCACATGTCCGCGACGTACTTGGGATACATCCAAGCTTCCCGCGGCTCAAGGCCGAGATCACCAATCTCGATGACGTTTCCCGAGGCCAGCGCCTTGTCGTAGTTCTCGCCGATATTAGAGCTCCAGATCTCCAGGGTCGCGCTGATGGTGTTGTCCTCAAGCGCTGTCATCTGCGGATAATAGCCCGCGATCACGTACTCGACGTTGTAGCCCATGCGCTTGAGAACCTCGCCGGCGACGTGGGTCGAGATGTGCTGGCCGGTCCATTCGTTGATTGCCAGCTTAATAGGATCTTTGTCTTCCGGAATGCTGCCGGCGGTGGCTGGCATCGCCAGGCCGATCGCAACAAGCAAACCGAGCCCGGCAAGGCCGAGCATGGCGTTTCTGATCGTGCAAAACATTAGTTTCTCCCTAAAATTTCAGTTTGAATTATTGTGCGTGATGATAGGCACAAACCCACCCAACAGCCCTGTCTTCCACGGCGGGCCGAATATCTGACCCTAAGGTTACTCATAATCCACCATGCTCGTCTATACATTGGGTTCCCTGATTGTCATTCTGCCAGCGCGTTTAGCACCAGGGAATGGAAATAATGCACGCCGTGCTCGCTCAGTCCGGAGCGTTCCTCGTCGACCATGAAACGGCCCTGGTTGTAGCCCCTGCTGTGGAGGCCGTGCTGGACGCTTTCGACGATGGCGATGTCCTCGGGGGTGAGCACGTCGTTGACGTAGGCGATAGCCTCGGTCTGGGTTGCATTCGGGGTGTTGTCGAGAAAATAGAAATCGGTAATTTCATGGGTCGTCTCGGGCCCGCTGGGAATCATGCGCATGGTCATGATATTGCTACTGCCCGGATAGCGCAGAATGCAGGTGTTGGGCCACAGCTACCACACCGCGTGGTCCTGCACGTCTGCGTCAATTGTGTCGTAGGCGTTGTTCTCGCGGCCTCCGGCGCGGTCGTGATGGGTCGAATAGATACCGTGGTTGACGATGCGATAGGTGTCGAGGTCGATCAGCCCGACAAACGCCGGGTGGGCGGTCGGGCAGTGATAGCATTCCAGGAAGTTGTCGATGACGTTCTTCCAGTTGGCCTTCATGTCGAAGGTTAGCCGGTGGGCGTGGGTCAGTTGTTCGAGGTCCGGGGCAAAGCCGCGAATATCGGCTTCGAGTCCACCTGACTGTTCGGCCAAGGACGCTGCTTGGTCATCGAGGTTGACGAAGACGAAGTTGCAGAATTCCTCGACCCTGACCGGGGTCAGGCAGAATTCGTCGTTGTTGAAGCCTTCGACCTTCTCGCTGCCCCGGGCGGTGCGCAGGGTGCCGTCGATATGGTAGCTCCAGGCGTGATAGGGGCAGGTGATAACCTTGGTGCGGCCCTAGCCCTTGAGCAGTTCGTGGGCGCGATGGGCGCAGACGTTATAGAACGCCCGCAGCACGCCATCTTTGCTGCGCACCACGATGATGTTCTGATCGGCTGTCTCGAAGGTGGTGTAGTCACCGGACTCGCGCACGGTCTCGCTATGGCACACATAAAGCCAGTTCTTGTAGAAAATTGCCTCGTGTTCGCGCTGATAGATGTCTTCGTCGTAGTAGTAGCGCGACGGTAGAGTGTAGGAGCGCTCGGGGTCCGGGTGGAACCGGTCGCCCCGATCAAGGCGCGCAATTGAACGGGTCGCCATCTTCACTCTTCCTCAATCACCTAGGCGTCGAGCCGGGCGCGAACCTCGGGATAGACTTCCTTGGGCACCATCTCGACCACGCAGGCGGCGTGCTTGGCGGCCGAGACCATGTGCATCCAGCGGTACCGCTCGCAGGTGGCGTTGTATTCCTCGAAGGCAGCCTGCTGCAGCTTGTAGGCGTGCATCTCGCTGACGTCGTCGTGGCAGGTGAACTGGCTGATCATGGCGAAGAATGCAGCGGCGTCGTAGCCCGCCTCGGCATATTGCTGGGCCAGGGCCATGGGTTCCTGCGCCGCGTCGGTCAGTTCAAGCGCGTCGACATTGACGCCGCTGTCGAAGGCATGGACCACCGGCTGGGTCGTGATACTCGCCTCGATGGCGGCCAGCAGGCCGACCTGGCCGAGGTCGGTAGCCGACACATCGCAGCCCACGGGCCAGTCGATAATGTCGTTGATAAAGCGGACCTCGTTGCCCCAGCACCAAGTCAACAGGCCGAGAATCTTGTTACGGACGGAGATGCCATCGAGCCCGATCAGGTAGCGGCGGGCGTTGATGCCGGTATGGATATGAACGTCGAACGGATTGCCCGAGCGCGAGCGCAGGAACAGCATGGCGCCGCCGATGGACAGAGCTTCGCCGGCGCCGGTCAACGACAGGCCGTCGCCAAGTCCCTTGGCGACCAGACGGCCAATGGTGGTGATGTCATCGACGTGGCCGATGGTCTCGGTTAGGGCAGCAATGGCCTCGGATTCGTCGCCGGACGTTTCGACCGTCACACTGCCATCGGTCAGGCCGAACTCGTCGATCATCGCCTCGAGTTCGCCGAAGCGCCGATAAAACTTAATGTCGCCGGCGACGAAATCGGAGTTGAAACCGGGCCGCTGTTCGACCATGGGATGGCGCGACAGATAGCGTACGGGCGGCCGCAATACCGCCTCGGCCCATTTCCAGCCGATGTCGTCGAGGGCCCGGATGGCAAACAGGGGATAGAGGAAAAATGGTCGTCGAAGGCATTCTGCGGCAGCGCCACGGTCAGCATGGCGTTGAGAATTTGGCCCGGTTTGACGGTCTTGATCAAGGCGACGAGGAGCCGTTCAGCCTGGCGCGACTGGCGTTTCATCAGGGCGACGGCGAAAGCGTCGAGCATGGCTTCGACATCGCCGCTGTCCTCAACCGGCTCGATGGCCGCCATCACTGTCGGGCCCATGTCGGGCGAATGAATATGCTTGTTGGCCAGAGCCACGCTCTGGATCACCGGAACAAAGCCCCATTCACCGTCGAGCCGGCCGGCCTGTTGGTGGGTGGCGTGAATGCCGGCGATGGGATGAACCGGCCCGCCGTGATTGTCGGGCGGCAGCTCGCATGACCGGCTGATCGCCAGGGCCGCGGCAGTCATCAGCGTATTGGGTGCTTCACCGGCGCGCAATTTGTCGATTGTCGCTTGAATGATCTGACCGGGATCGGTGTCTTCGACGAACCGGACTTCGCGTTCCATGTCCTGGGGGAACTCTACCAGCCTTGCCATCACCACCCCTCCTCTATCGGGCTTTGGGTATTCGGATGTCCTCCGTTCTACTACGAATTCTTCGGCGACGCCAAGGCGGTGGGAAACAATAGTTCGGCGCCGGCGGCCGACAGGATCAGGCCGCCGCCGATAACCTGGCGCCAGCCGAACGGCTCGTCCGTGAATAGCGCCGCCGTGGTCACCGCCACCGGTACTTCGATCATCAGCAGCACGCCGACGCGTCCCGGGTCGAGACGCTGACTGGCCCATACCTGAAGGACCATGGTGGCGGCATACATAATGGCGCCGCTGAGCAGGATCAGCGGGACGTTGGCCAGGGTTGCCGTTGCCAGGCGATGCCAAACGCCGCCGTCAAGCGGCATGAATGCGAAAACAATAATCAGCGCCGCGATCAGCGTGCCGAGAAGGTAGTAGAACGCCATCAGGGTGGGGTCGGTCTCTGGGCGTTTGCGGAAGCCGACCGTGGCGCCGGCCCAGATTATGCCCGATACCAGCCCGAGCCAATCACCCAGCCCCCGGGGTATGGGAAAGCCGCCGTCGACGCCGAGGATGACCCACAGCCCGGCGAAACCGAGAGCAATGGCGACCATGCGAATGGTCGTAATCGGCTGGCCCAGGAACAGCCGCGCCAGAATCGTGCCCCACACCGGGGTCAGGTAGAACAGCAGAATCGCGGTGACGACCTCGGTTAGCAGCAGGGCGTCGGAGTAAAGCGCGTAGCCGGTGCCACTGGCCATGCACATGACGGCCAAGGGCCAGCCCGCCGCCGCCGCCCGCCGCCAGCGCCACAGCACGAACGGCAGGAGCATTATGACGCCGGCCAGGATCGGCGGCAGGGGCGTCCAGGCGCCGTCGAAGCCGCCATTCTCCAATGCCCGCAGCGGCAGCCAGGTGACGCCCCACACCACGCCCGACATCATCACCGCTAAATTCGGCATTGTATTGTTGCTGCTCATCGTCCGGTCCGCGTTGAAACCGACCCGGAACCTAACGGATTCGCGGGCCAAGGCAAATGCGTCCGTGGCCTGTGTCGGACATTATTCGAAACCCTACGTTGCGCTAGGGACGTCTAATCAGCTACAACCGCGCGCCCCTTCCCCGACGGAGACGACCATGGCCGCCTATCAGTACATTTATGTGATGCGCCACCTGAACAAGATTTATCCAGGCGGACGCCAGGTGTTGCGCGATATCACGCTCGCCTTTCTGCCCGGCGCCAAGATCGGCGTTCTCGGTCTCAACGGCGCCGGCAAGTCGACCCTGTTGAAGATCATGGCAGGGATTGAAAGCGACATCGACGGCGAGGCCTGGGCGGCCGACGGCGTCCGGGTCGGCTATTTGCCCCAGGAGCCGGAGCTCGATGAAAGCCTCGACGTCGAGGGCAACGTCATGCAGGGAGTCGGCGCCATCAAGGGGCTGCTCGACCGTTTTGATGAGGTCTCGGCACGCTTCGGTGAGGATATCGACGCCGAAGAGATGGATGCTCTGCTGGCTGAGCAAGCCGAGCTTCAGGAGAAGATCGAGGCCGCCGACGGCTGGGACATCGGCCGCACCGTCGAGATCGCCATGGACGCTTTGCGCTGCCCGCCGGGCGACGCCGACGTGACGACCCTGTCGGGCGGTGAGCGCCGCCGTGTCGCGCTTTGTCGGTTGTTGCTGAAAAAGCCGGACATGCTGTTGCTCGATGAGCCGACCAACCACCTGGACGCGGAATCCGTGGCCTGGCTCGAGCGTTTCCTCCACGACTACGAGGGCACCGTGGTGGCGGTCACCCATGACCGCTATTTCCTCGACAACGTGGCCGGCT
>CAZYDR010000044.1:0-30914 GCA_964645285.1 uncultured Alphaproteobacteria bacterium | reverse complement strand
ATCGAGTTGAAGCGCGGCATATGGCGTGCCGTGTGCTCGATGATGTCGGCGACGATGCGCATGGAGGCGGCCGGCGGATAGATATAGGTGTTACGGACCATGAACTCCTTGAGGATGTCGTTCTGGATGGTCCCGGCGAGCTTGTCCTGGCTCACCCCCTGCTCCTCGGCGGCGACGATATAGCCGGCCAGGACCGGCAGCACCGCGCCGTTCATGGTCATGGAGACGGTCATCTCCTCGAGCGGGATACCGTCGAACAGCACCTTCATGTCCTCGACCGAATCGATCGCCACCCCGGCCATGCCGACATCGGCCACGGCCACCGGGTCGTCGGAGTCGTAGCCCCGGTGGGTAGCCAAGTCGAAGGCCACGGACAGACCCTTCTGGCCACCGGCCAGGGCCTGGCGATAGAACGCGTTGGAATCCTCGGCGGTGGAGAACCCGGCGTACTGGCGAATAGTCCACGGCCGGTTGGCATACATGGTGGCGCGCGGCCCGCGCACATAGGGCGCCATACCCGGCAGGCCGCCGAGATGGTCAAGCCCATCCAGATCATCGGCCGTATAGAGCGGCTTGATGGCGATGCCCTCGGGGGTCGCATGGGCAAGGGAGTCCGGGCTCTCGCCCTTGAGTTCCCGCGCGACCGCCTCGTGCCAGTCCTTAAGCGTCTTGTCGTCCATACCGCTCATCGCCAATTCCTATCTCGCACTTGCGAGATGGATTATGGCGAAGGGTGCGGGGAGCGTCAAACGTAGCGTCAGTTTGGGGGGTTCACCCCTATCTGAAATTCCGCGAGGGCGCGGCGAGGACCGGGTTGGGGATGATCGGAATGGCCGGGATGTCGGGCTCGGTAAGGGCGCGGAGGTCGGGGCTGCGGTCTTCCAGGCTGTGGGCGATGAGGTGGATGACCAGGCCCTCGCGCTCGACCCGGCCACTGGCGGCGAGCAACACGGCGGCGAGCAGGGGCCGGCTGTGGCGCTCGAACACCGGCGGACGGACCACCAGGTTGATCACCCCGGTCTCGTCCTCGAGGGTGACGAAGATAATACCCTTGGCGGTGGCCGGGCGCTGGCGGATGGTCACCAGCCCGGCCACGGTGATCCGGGCGCCGGGTTTGACGTGGGCGAGATCGGCCGCCGCTGTTACGCCCTCGGCCTCAAGCTCATCGCGCAGAAAGGCCACCGGGTGGCGCTTGAGGGACAGCCGGGTGGTGGCGTAATCCTCGGCCACATGCTCGTCCAGGGCCATGGTTGGCAGGCGGATTTCCGGCGCGGTTGACGGCGCGGGGGGCGGCGCAGCGGCAAATAGCGGCAGTGGAGCGCCGTCCACGCCCTTGACCGCCCAGGCGGCCTGACGCCGATCGAGATCGAGGGAGCGGAAGGCATCGGCCCGGGCGAGGCGTTCAAGCACCGCCCGGCCGAGCCCGGCGCCCCGCGCCAGGGCCGCTACATCGCCATAACCGGCGCCGCGCCGGGCCATCAGACGCTCGCCATCGGCCTGCTTGAGGCCCTTGATCTGGCGCAGGCCGAGACGCAGAGCGACGCCGCCGCTCTCGTCATCCGCTTCCAGGGTGCAGTCCCAGTCGCTATAGTTGACATCCACCGGGCGTAGGGTGACGCCGTGGTCGCGGGCGTCGCCGACCAACTGGGCCGGGGCGTAGAAGCCCATGGGCTGGCTGTTGAGCAGGGCGCAGGTGAAGGCCGCCGGGTAGTGGCGCTTGAGCCAGGCCGAGACATAGACCAGCAGGGCGAAACTGGCAGCGTGGGATTCGGGAAAGCCGTATTCGCCGAAGCCGAGGATCTGCTTGAAGCAGCGGCCGGCGAAATAGCGACTATAACCATTGGCAACCATGCCGTCGATGAGCTTGTCCTGGAAGCTGTCGATCAGGCCGGGCCGGCGCCACGCCGCCATGGCCCGGCGCAGGGCATCGGCCTCGCCGGGCGAGAAGCCGGCGGCGACCACGGCGATGCGCATGGCCTGCTCCTGAAACAGCGGTACGCCGAGGGTCTTGCCCAGCACCGCCTCCAGTTCGAGCGACGGGTACTCGACCGGCTCAAGGCCGTCGCGGCGGCGCAGATAGGGGTGCACCATGTCGCCCTGGATCGGGCCGGGGCGGACAATGGCGACCTCGACCACCAAGTCATAGAAATTGCGCGGCTTGAGGCGTGGCAGCATGGTCATCTGGGCCCGGCTCTCGACCTGGAAGACACCCAGGGAATCGCCCTGGCACAGCATGTCGTAGATCGCCGCGTCCTCGGCCGGAACCATGGCAAGGTCGAGATCGCGGCCGTGGTGATCGGCGAGCAGGCCGAAGGCCTTGCGGATGCAGCTCAACATGCCGAGGCCGAGGACGTCGACCTTGAGCAGCCCGAGCATATCGAGATCGTCCTTGTTCCACTCGATCACCGTGCGGTCCTTCATGGCCGCGTTCTCAATGGGCACCAGTTCGTCGAGCCGGCCCCGGGCGATGACGAAGCCGCCCACGTGTTGCGACAGATGACGGGGAAAGCCGATCAGCTCGCGGGCGAGTTTGACCGTGCGGGCGAGCATGGTGTCCGCCGGATCGAGGCCGATGCCGGCCAGATCCTCGTCGCAAAACGCCTCGTTGCCGTAACGCCCGGCGAGCGTCCCGGCCAGGGCCCCTACCGTATCGAGGGACAGGCCCATGGCCTTACCAACATCGCGAATGGCGCCGCGCCCGCGATAGGTGATGGTGGTGGTGGCGAGGCCGGCGCGCTCGCGGCCGTATTTGCCGTAGATGTACTGGATGATCTCCTCGCGGCGCTCGTGTTCGAAGTCGACATCGATGTCCGGCGGTTCGCCGCGCTCGGCGCTAACGAAGCGCTCGAACAGCAGGTCGATGCGGTCCGGATCGACAGCGGTGACCCCGAGGCAGTAGCACACCGCCGAGTTGGCTGCCGAACCCCGGCCCTGGCACAGGATGCCGCGCGAACGGGCGAAGCCGACGATGTCGTGGACCGTGAGGAAATAGGGCGCGTAGCCGAGTTCATGGATGAGCCCGAGCTCGTGGTCGATCTGGGCCCGCACCTTGGGTGGCACGCCCTGGGGATAGCGCCCGGCCGCGCCCTCTTCGGTGAGTTCGGCGAGCCAGCTTTGCGCCGTGTGGCCCGGCGCCACGATCTCGTCGGGGTATTCATAGGCCAACTCGTCAAGGGAGAAGCGGCAACGCCCAGCGATCTCCATGGTCCGCGCCACCGCGTCCTCATGGCCGGGGAACAGCCGCGCCATCTCGGCGCCGGGCTTCAGGTAACGCTCACCATTGACGGCAAGACCCAAGCCCGCCTCGGCCATGGTTTTGCCCTCGCGAATGCAGGTCAGTACATCCACGAGCGGCCGGCGCTCCGGGGTGTGGGCGTGGACGTCGTTGGCCGCCACCAGGGGCACGCCGATACGCCGCCCGAGGCGGGCGAGCTGGGTCAGGCGGCGGCTATCGTCACCCCGGTAGAGATGCTGGGCTGCGAGATAGCAACGGTCGCCGAACTGCCAGTGGAGTTCCTCAAGGCGCCGGGCGAAGGCCGGGCTGGAAACCAGCGAGCAGTCGGCCCGGTCCGGCGGCAATGCGACAACGATCTGACCCTCACCATATTCATACAAGTCGTCGCGGGTGATGTGGCACTGGCCCTTGGGCGCCCGGCGTTTGCCCACCGTCAGCAGCCGCGACAGCCGGCCATAGGCGTCCCGGTCCATGGGGAAACACAGCACGCTGAAACCGCAAGTGAAGTCGAGCCGCGCACCGACCACCAGTTGCACCCCAAGCTCCCGCGCCGCGCCATGGGCCCGCACCACCCCGGCCAGGGTATTGCGGTCGGCAATGGCGATAGCCCCATGACCCAGCGCGGCGGCGGCGGCAACCAGCTCGTCCGGATGGGACGCGCCGCGCAAAAAGCTGAAGTTCGACGTCACCTGAAGCTCGGCGTAGGGCGTGGCGCTGGTCATACCAATCACGTCTGTCAATTACATATGTTCTTTATTTGTTCTTATAATGTGACAGCCGCCACCCACCGCGTCAAGCGGCAAAATCCGTTTGTTTCAGGAACCGGCGTAGCAGCCGTTAAAACGGCGATGCGATATCGTCCCTATTCGGCGCGCGGCCATGGCGGCGGCGAAACCGGAAATGCTCAAAGCATAGAGAAGTACCGTATGCGGCCAATACCAGGACCACGCCGCCAAACAGAATATGATCAAGAATATCGAGGGCAGAATGCTCGGAGGTATCCGTCACCAATCGAGCCGCATAGCCCCACACTGCCCACCACAAAACAACAGTAGAAATAATGCACCACCATCGCGACATGCCAACCAGCGTATAATTCGTGGAACGGCGTCGTCTGTTGTCGTCGCGTGCCGGTGGGAAATTAGGAAACTGCTCGGCAAAGGACCGCATCTTCCACTTATTGATGGCGGTAACCATAACAACGACATTGATAATGAGACCGATCAAGACAAACATAGCAGGCATCGGATACCAGTCCATCGACAGCAGAAGTATCAGAAAGGCGACGATTGCAAACAGCCAGCCAATACGCGCTTCCGTCTTTCCGCGGCGGGCCTCCCAGGCAAGGTAGGGCTCGATCTCATCTTCAGTAAGACGAAACGAACCGCCATGGACCCAACCGGGCGAAACAATGATCCCACCATCGACCTGCGGCGCAATAGTCACATAGCGCCAGTTCTTTTTCCGAAAGAAGGTGAACATGGGGCGAATGATCCTTGTGGCGAATCGAGGTCAATGGGACGCCAGCAAACACCCGACACCCACTAATTGTTGAAATAACATATGCGAACATCCCGCAACTGTGCCAGCCCGACTGTTGGCGGGTATGTGGTCACGCGAACACCCCGTGCAGATACCATTTGGCCTGGCCTTCGGGGCCGTAGGGGCCGTGGCGGTAGAGCCAGAAGCGGGCGCCGGCGTCGTCTTCGACCCGGTAGTAGTCGCGCCAGCTATTTGAGTCCGGCGCCCGGGTCTCACGCCACCACTCGGCGGCGATGCGCTCAGGGCCCTCGGCCCGGGCGACCCGGTGGGGCCGGCCGCGCCAGTTGAAGCGGAGCGGCGGTGCGTCGGGTACCATGGCCATGGCCTCGACCGGTTCGGGTCGGGGGAACAGACGCGGCGGCCGCACGATGTCGTCGCGCCACGGCATGCCGGCACGGGGCGCCAGGGCGGGCACAGGGGCGACCGAGCGTTCCGGCACATGGCTTTCGCGCGGCGCCAGACGAATGACGCCGGACAGCCCGAGGCGGCCGGACAGGCGGTCGACCAGGGTGGCGAGATCGCCGGTCGTGCGGCTGTCATCCATCAGCGCCACCTGGGCCGCGCTCAAGGGTTCGGTGACCGGAGCGGCCAGGGTCACGGTCTCGACCCCGAGGCCGAGATCGAGCTTGTCGAGATGGGACGCCAGTAGACCTTGCAGGTGGGCCGGGTCGCGGTTTGGCCGGGCGGTGCCGATGGCCGCCACCCGGCGGCCGCCGTCGAGACGGAACAGGCTGACCTCGAGGCGGCGCAGACCCCGGCCCTCGGCTTCGAGGCGGCGGCACAGTTCGGCGAGCAGCTCGGCCATGGCGCGGCCGACACCGCCGTGGTCGATGAGCGGCTCGGTGAAGGCCTGGCGGAGCTGATAGGGCGGCGCCGGGCGGCGCGGGATCAGGACCTCGGCGGCGTCACCCAGGGCCTGGTCGAGATGATCGCCGACAACGGCGCCGAACCGGGCCGCGAGTTCGCCCCGGGGCATGGCGAGCACATCGCCGATGCGGCGCAAGCCGAGCCGGGTCAGGCCGGCGGCGGTCTCGGCGCCGAGGCCGAGGGCGGCAACGGGCATCGGCGTCAGCACAATGCGGGCGCCGCCTGGGGGTACGATGACGCCGCCCCGGCTACCGGCGTCGGCCAAAAAACGCGCCCCGGCCCAGGCCATGCGCCGGCTGTCGGCGAGGGCCGCCAGGGTGGTGAAGCCGAGGCCGCGCAGGGCGCCCATGATCCGGGCCAGCATCACCGCCTCGCCACCGTGCAGGTGGGCGCAGCCGGTGACGTCGAGAGTCAGGCCGCCACCACCGTCGAGAGCGACCGTCGGCGTGAAGCGAAGGCACCAGTTGGCCAGCGCCCCTAGGGCGCGGGCATCCGACCGGGGATCGGCAGTCTCAGCGTCGAGGCCGGGAACCAGAGCGCGGGCGTCGGCCAGGGTCAGGCCCGGCCCGAGACCGGCGGCCTGAGCGGCGGGGTTGACCGCGGTGACCCGCAGGCCACCGTTAGTGGACTCAAAGAGGACGAGTGGCGTGCTCTCAGGGGGTGCACCCTCAGGCGATGTTGAGCTGTGTCGCCGACGGCGGGCCAGCCGCTCGCTCGCCCAGTAGGGAAACCACAGCGAAATCACACGTTTCATTGTTCCACTCCAAAAACCATTCCTGGGGGACGCCGCCTCGGCAGCGCAACAATTCGACCCGCCAGCGCGGCATGCCGAGACCCGGAAAATCGTCCAGGGGCAAGCTGGGGGCGGCGGACACGCGCCAGCGGGTCACCGCCGCCGATGTTTCAGACGTCGTAATTTCGGACAGGCGCAGCACCAGACAGGCGACGCCGCCGGCCCGGGCGGCGAGTTGCAGGCGGCGGCCGGCGGCGAGATCGAGGCCGCGCGGCTCGCCGAGCACGGCGCCGGGAGCGCCGGAACGCAGGCCTTCCTCCATGGCCCACAGCACATCGTCGCCGTGGCGCGCCCGGGCAACGATCAGACGGTCCGGGCCGAGACCGAAGGCGCCGAGGCCGGGGCCGAACAGGTCGCCCCGCGCAAGGCACCACAGCGCCGGGCCCCGGCCGTCGATAAAGCGGGCGAGCAACGCCGAGGCAAAACCCTCCGCCGCGCCGGGACCGCTGGCGACGATCTCGTGCAACGCACCACGGGGCAGACCGCCCCAGGGCAACACGTCATCGACCGCCGACAGATCCAGGGGTACGGCCTCGACGGCAGCCCTGCCGGCGCCGAGCTCAAGGGCACGGATGCGGGCGCGAAGCGCGTCGAGAGCAATATCTGTGGTGTCCCGTGGCATGGCCCGGTCCGATTTCCTTTTATCACGATGAACGTATGTTCTTATTTTGTTCTATTTCAACATAAACCCAAAGTCAACCCTGGCAAGCCGGAGAAAATTCGGTGATGCTGCCGGTTAGTCAAAAACGAGAGACCGACAGTGCAGACGTGGCTGAAGAACGCGCTGGGCTACACCGGCGAATGGCTCGACTACCAGATGGGCCAGACCCGCCAGCCGGGCTGTTCCATCGCGGTGGCCCACAAAGGCCGCGTGGTGTTTGAACGGGCCTATGGCCATGCGGACGCGGCAAAGGGCGAACGGCTGACGCCGCGCCACCGCTTCCGGGTCGCCTCCCATTCCAAGAGCTTCACCGCCGCTGGTATTCTCAAGCTGCGCGAAGCCGGTAAGCTCGGCCTCGACGATCCGGTCGGGCGCTATGTGGACGGGCTCCACCCGATGGTGGCCGAGGCCACCCTGACCCAATTGCTATCCCACGGCGCCGGTCTGGTGCGTGACGGCGCCGACGCCGGTCAGTGGCTCGACCGCCGCCCCTTCGCCAGCGAGGCCGAGCTGCGCGCCGCCCTGGCCGAGCCGCCGATGATCACGCCGAACAGCCGCATGAAATACTCCAACCACGGCTTCGGCCTGTTGGGTCTGGTCATCGAGGCGATCACCGGTGAGCCCTATGGTCAATGGATCAGCCGCCACGTGGTCGCGGCTTCAAAACTGAAAGAAACCACCCCCGACGGGCCCGCGGCCAAGGGCATCCCCGTGGCCCGCGGCCACAGTGCCGAGCAGCCGTTGGGCCACCGGGTCATTATCCCCGGCGACAATCCGACCCATGTGCTGGCGCCGGCCACCGGCTTCGTCTCCACCGCCGCCGACCTGACGCGCTATTTCGCCAGCCTCGACCCGGCGGCGCCGCGCAGCGTGCTATCGCCAGCAAGCCGCCGGGCCATGATCCACAAGCAATGGCGCGATCCCCACTACACGGTGGTGAGCCATTACGGCCTCGGCCTGATGATGGGCAGCGCCGGCGGCTGGGACTGGGCCGGTCACGGCGGCGGCTTCCAAAGCTGCCTCAGCCGCACCTCCATGCTGCCCGGCCGCGAGCTCTGCGTATCGATCCTGACCAACGCCACCGACGGCATGGCCAATGCCTGGTCCGACGGTGTCATCAAGATCCTCAAGACCTTCGCCGACAACTCGATGCCGAGCGCCCGCGCCCGGCCCTGGACCAGGCGCTGGTGGAGCCTGTGGGGAGCCGCCGATCTGGTTCCCTTCGGCAATAAGGTGATGATTGCCGAGCCGGGCCTGCTCAACCCGTTCTCCGGCGCCGAAGAGATCACCGTCAGCGCCGGGGATCAGGGCGTCATAAGCCTGGGCGGCGGCTACGGCAGCCACGGCGAAGCCGCCCACCTGATACGCGGCCGCGATGGCAAGGTCCGCGAAGTCTGGCTCGGCGGCGCCCGGTTGGTCCCCGAGGCCCGCGCCAAGGCGGAAATGAAGAAGCGCTACGGAAATTGAATAATTAAGTAAGGCGTCCCCTTAATTAGATATGGGGACGCCTTACTTAATTCCGGGCGCGATCACGCAACCTACCAGACAAACGTCGGGATAGCCGCCGTGGGGGTGACGCCGGCGTCGTCGCAGGCGGCGGTGAGGCGCTCGGGATCAGGGGGCGTCGCCGATTCGATGCCCCAGGTGTTGGCGAGCAAGCCGCCAGTGACCAGCAGATTGTCAAGACCGGCGTCGCGAGCGCCCTTGATATCCGTGGCGAGGCCGTCGCCGACGCAGAGGATACGGCGGCAGTCGACACCTTCGAGGATGTCCAGGCACATGTCATAGACTCCGCCATAGGGCTTGCCCTGATAGGCCACCGCGCCGCCGAGTTCGGCGTAGCGGGCGGCGAAGGCGCCGGCGCAGGCTTCACGCTCACCGCCTCGGATCACCGCCAGATCCGGGTTGGCGCAGACCAGGGGAAGTCCCCGTTCGGCGGCGCGGCCGAGCAGCGTCTCATAATCGGCCACATCCCTGGACTCTGGCCCGGGCCCGATAACCAGCAGGAAATCGGCGGCCTCCAGGGCATCGACTCGCCGGTAATCAAGACCATCCAGCAGATCGGTATCGGGCGCCTTGCCGAGGAAATAATAGGCCCGGCCGAGAGCCGCGTAGAACGGCTCGCTGCGCGCCTCAAGGGCCAGGCGAGTGGCGTCGCCGGACGTGACCATGCACTCATAGAGGTCGTCACCGACGTCGACCTTACGCAATCGTCCGGCGGCGTTGGCGGCGAGGCGCGGCGCGTTGGACAGCAGCATCACCCGCTTGTCCCGCCGGCCCAGTTGGGCCAGACAGTCGAGCACGCCGGGGTACGGCGCGATGCCGTCGTAGATCACTCCCCAGAGATCAAGGATGAACGCGTCATAGTCGTCGGCAAGCGCCCGCAGGCCGCTGTGAATCGGAATTTCCATGGCCGCTCTTGTGGCACGGCCCAGGCCGGAGGGAAAGGATAGTTTTCGAAAGCGCGTTCAATCGGTCAAAGACCGATGGTGATTATGCCTCACGGCTGAGGCGCGGGGTGCCGAACAGGTAGCCCTGGCCGAAGTCGATGCCGTAGTCGAGCAGTTCGATGAGTTGCTCTTCCTCCTCGATCTTCTCGACGATGAGGTGGATGCCGGCGCGGTCGAGCGCTCGCTTCATGCGGTGAAGCTGGAGCGAGGCATCGGCATCCTGGAGAGTCTCCAGCGCCGTGTTGGCGTCGATCTTGATGAACGATATGCGTCGGTCGATCAGAGATTCCACGTCAATGTCGAGGCTGGTGACGCCATCGACCGAGAAGCGGAAACCAAGATCGCGTAGTTGGGCCAGATTGCGTTCGGTACCGCGGTCATGGGTCGCCAGATCGGCCTGGGTAAACTCGAAGATCAGGTTGGCGGCGAGGCCGGCGTTGCGCTCCATGAAGCCGATGAACTCGGGAAAGAACGAGGTGTCCATCAGGGTGTAGCGCGAGATATTGCAGAAGAATCCGAAATTGAGATCGCGGCGCTGGCTCTTGCGCACCAGTTGGACACAGCGGAACAACAGATTGTTGTCGATGGCGGCAATCAGCCCGCTGCCTTCAGCGGCGACGATATATTTTTCCGGCTCGAGCAGGTTGTCGTCCTTGTCGCGGAGCCGGGTAAATGTTTCGTAATAGCTTGATTTGCGCTGTGGCAGGCTGACCACCGGCTGAAGGTAGACGTCGACGCGATTTTCCGAGAGGGCGTCGCGAATCATGGTGAGCAATTGCTCACCGTCCACATCATCTTCGACAGTGGGCGCCGAGGCGGCGTCGAACAGAATCTCGTCCGGCGCCAAGGCGAGATCTTCCAGGGGCGCCGAAAGCTGACGCACCAGGGTTTCCAGCACGCGCATCTCGGCGACCACGTCTCTACAGGCCTGGGGCACCACGTTCTGCACGGTCTGCTCGGTAGCCAAGGCGAAATCGTGGACATCCTTGCGCGACGCGGCGAACGCCTTCTCGATCTGATCCTGAGCGCGGCGAACGCCGGCGATGGCCTCGACCAGGGCATGGTTGCGGCGCGCCCGGGTCAGTGACTGATGGGCCATGGCGCCGGCCAGCACCACGGCGCAGCCGATCGCCGCCGCCGTCATCGGTTCGGCGATCGCCTTGTTCCGGTAAAGCCCGAACGATACCGCCCCCGCCAGTCCCAGATACGAGAGGGTGATAAGACCGTGAATCAAGGCCGTCATATACAACCGCAATTGTTCAGTGGCGCAATCCTCGCCCTATGGTCGCCAAATAAGGTTAACGAGTGGTTCACAGCGCCCAAGAATTTGAACCTGCCGGTTGGCTTGCATCGCGGCCCTGCCATGGCATGATGGCGACAACATGCAGCCGGGCGCCAAAAAAAACCTGATCACTGTTGTGACGGTTATCGGCGTCGCTATCCAGATCGTCTGGGCGACGGCGTTGAGTTATCCGCTGGCGCTGGTCGTCATCGGCATTACCCGCGGCTTGGCGCAGCTCTAGGCATCCAGGCCCACCGCGTCGGCGACCGTGGCGATACCGTCGGCCTTGAGCAGGGCGACCAGTTCATCATTGATGCGATTGACCAGGCCGGGCCCGTGATAAACCAGCGCCGTATAGAGCTGGACCAGGGAAGCGCCGGCGCGAATCTTGGCGTAGGCTTCGGCCCCCGAGGCGACGCCGCCGGTGCCGATCAAGGGGACGCGGCCATCGGTCAGGCGGTACATATCGCGCAGCAATGCCGTCGAGCGGGCGAACAACGGCCGACCGCTCAAGCCGCCGGCCTCGTCACGGTCATCACTTGTCAGGCCGTCCCGGGACAACGTGGTGTTACCGATAATCATGCCATCGATACCGGCGGCCAGGGCGACGGCGGCAATATCGCCCTTGGCGGCATCGTCGAGATCGGGCGCGATTTTGACCACCAGGGGGGTGTGGCGAAAACCGGCCGGGGTGATCTGGGCCCGCACCTCGATCAAGGTAGTGAGCAGTTCCATGAGCGCGTCGCGCCCCTGAAGATCGCGAAGGCCCGGCGTGTTGGGCGACGAGACGTTGACCACCACATAGTCGGCGCGATCGAACGTCGCCTTGAAACCGCGCAGGTAATCGTCAATCGGATTGTCGGCATCGCGGTTCATGCCGATATTGGCGCCGACGATCCCCCGGCCCCGGCTCGACAACCGATTGACCGCGGCGACCAGCCCGCCATTGTTGAAACCAAGGCGGTTGATTAGCGCCTGGTCCTGCTCGAGCCGAAACATCCGCGGCTTGGGATTGCCCGCCTGGGGCTTCGGCGTCACCGTGCCGACCTCGACAAAACCGAAGCCGATGCGCAGCAGCGCGGCGAACACCCGGGCATCCTTATCGAAACCGGCCGCGAGACCCACCGGATTGGGAAACGCCCGGTCCCAGACTCGAATTTCCAAGCATGGATGACGATCAGCCGGCGACTCGGGCACCAGCCCGACGCCCAACGCCGCCACGGCCAGACCATGGGCTCTCTCGGGCGGCAGCAGACGAAGCCCGGGCCAGGCCATTCGGTACCAGTCGATCATGGTGGCGGATCGTATCGCAACCATACTCCTATGAACAGCGGCGCTGGGCCGGAGCTTCCACCTGGTCCATAATTGCTCATGGTCCGACGACTACTCCTGATTCTCGTCCCGCTTGCCGCGCCACCGGCGCTGGCGGCGAATTCCGTGGCAACGCTTCCCACTGCCGCCATTGCTCTGGTCTGTGCTGAGAACCCGGTTGGTTTGGACGCCATGGCGGAAGCTCTACCTGGCAACATTAAACTTATCGCGGAAGACCCCATCGTCTTGGGCGAGGAGACGTTCGGATGGCGACGTCAATTCACATTTGTCGATGGCGGCGTGTTGCACCTGACCCGTCTGACCACATGGCGCCGCATAGAGGCCGAATACAGCGCCCCTCATGGCGACGTGGCGCGGCCCCACACCGTCGCCGTGGCTGACGCCGATTGCCGCATCACCATGGCCCGCCGATTGACCTACGACCTGATGGGTAACGCGGAGGCCATCGAATTTCTCGGCCCGATCTGGCGCCCACCGGCCAACGCGAACGGCTCAATCCGGCCGCGCCCCCGGGCCTGGATCCGGGCGGGGTAACTGTCGCCCTGGTCGATACCAGGATTAACTACCTGCTTCCCGTCATTGCCGGCGGTCTCGCCCACCATGGCGACAGCGCCCTGGTGGGCTATGACTACTGGGACATGGACGCCCGACCGTTCGACGCTAACCCGGCACGCTCGCTGTTCTTCCCCCAACGCCATGGCACCCGGGTCGCCAGTGTTATTCTGGCGGAAGCGCCCAAAGTGCGGCTTATTCCCTATCGCTATTCCCAAACCGATCCGGGACGCATGGCCGACCTCATCGCCGACGCCGCCAAAAAAGGCGCCCGCATCATCAATCTGGCCATGGGCAGCAACCGAATTGAACACTGGGACGGTTTCAAGGCCGGAGCCCTGGCCCACCCGGACATTCTGTTCGTGGTTTCGGCGGGCGACGACAATCGCGATCTCGACCGCCGGCCGGTCTATCCCGCCGCCTTTAATATTCCCAATATGCTGGTCATCGCCGCCGCCGACGGCTTCGGCGAGCCGGCGCCCGGATCGAACTGGGGCAAGGGTACGGTGGACCTGCTGGTCCCCGGCGAGCAGGTGTCGGTGATCAATTTCCACGGCGCCGCCACCACCGTCTCCGGAGCCGGTTTCGCGACGCCTCGGGTCACCGCCCTGGCGGCACGGCTGCTAACTTACCATCCCGATTGGGCCGCCGCCGACCTCAAAGCGGCAATTATCGCCCGCGCCCGGTTGGTCGATGCCACCGGACGGCTGACCAGCCGCTACGGCTTCCTCGACCTGGGCTCCTCGGGCGGTTAATACCAAGCTACCTTGATAGGAACCCATTTCACCGGGATTATTTTGCCCGAAGGCAAGGCGCGCGTTGCACCGCGGTGCCGACACCGCAAGCAGGGCGCAACGCCGCATTCGGGCAAAAGAACCCAGCCTTCGGTGGCATGAAATGGGTTCCTATCAATGCAGTTTGGTATAAGCTCGCGGCCCTCGACAATACACAGTGACAGCAGCGGGTAACGGCAATGGAAGCGGTCAACTATATCGATGGCGAATGGGTCGATGGCAATCCGGCGATCCTCGGGCCTCACGATCAGGCGTTCTGGTTCGCCACCCAAATCTTTGACGGCGCCCGCGCCTTCGAAGGTGTCGTCCCCGACCTCGACCGCCATTGTGAGCGCGCTATTCGCTCGGCCCGCGTCATGGGTTACGAGCCGTGCATGGAAGCCAGTGAGATCATCGACATTGCCCTCGAGGGCTGCGCCAAATTCCCGGCCGGCAGCGAGCTTTACGTGCGGCCGATCTTCTATCCCGGCGGCGGCTTTCTGATTCCCGACGCGGACTCGACCAAGTTTGTCATGAGCATCAATGAGGAAGCCCTGCCCAGCGCCGCGGGTTTCTCGGCCTGTCTGTCGAGCTACCGCCGGCCCATGCCGGATACGGCCCCGACCATGGCCAAGGCGTCGGCGCTCTACCCCATGACCGGCCTGGCCGAGATCGAGGCTTCCAAGAAGGGCTTCGACAACGCGGTCATGCTCGACTTCGAGGGCAACGTGGCTGAATTCGCCAGCGCCAACCTGTGGATCGTCCGCGACGGCGTCGCCCAAACGCCGACCTGGAACAGCACCTTTCTCAACGGCATCACCCGCCAGCGGGTCATCGAACTGCTGCGCGGCGCCGGCACGGAAGTCGAGGAACTGGTCCTGACCTGGGACGACGTCAAGGAGGCCGACGAAATTTTCTCGACCGGCAACTACGCCAAGGTCAAACCCCTGAGCCGTCTCGAAGATCGCGAGTTGCAGCCCGGCCCGGTGTTCCGCCTCGCCCGCGAGCTGTACTGGGACTTCGCCCTGACAAGCAAATTCAGGGTCGGTTGAGGGACATATTCCCGACGACCATTACTAAAAATTAACTAACTCTCTCTACGGTTGGCCGGCGACCACGTGGCGCAGGGCTGCTGACGTCGGAGGAGAGAATGGATATCGCTGTCGATCAGAGCGACGGCTCTACGGTTGATCGTGAGCTGGCCGGGCTGTTGAGCGAGATGCGCGAGCTGTATCTCGAGTCGACGGTTGACCAACTCAACGAAATCGTCCGGGTCACCGAGGTCGCGACCAATTCCATCCTGGAGGCGGCCGAGGAGATCGAAGAAGGCGGCATGATAAGCGACAGTGTCGCGCAGATTTATCAAGCCTGCAGCTTTCAGGACATCACCGGTCAACGCATTGGTAAAGTGGTGGCGGCCCTCAAGCACCTTGAGGATCGTCTCGACCATATTGCGCAGACCTTCGGCCACCAAACGTCAGGGACCGCAAAGCCGGCCACGCCTGGCAACAAGTCGGCGGGCGACGACGATCTGCTCAATGGCCCGCAAATGCCCGAAGCGGCCAACAGCCAGGTGGACATTGACGCTCTGCTCGCCAGCGTCGACTGAGGCCAATTCGCGCTCGCGCAGCGTTGTGCTATGATAACGTACGTGCCCATATGAGGTGACGATGCGACCCGTTCCGCGACTGATCACCCTGGTTATCGGTCTGGTTATGCTGGCCGGGATCAATCATGGCTTTGCCGCCCGCCCCGCATCGCCCTGGTTATCGGCTACAGCGCCTACAAAGATATTCCCCTGGCCAATCCGGCCAATGACGCCCGGCTTATCGACGCCACCCTGCGCGGCCTGGAATTCGATGTGGTGCTGGTGGTGGATGCCCATCAGAAGGCCATGAAATACGCCATCGTCGAGTTCGGTGAACGCCTGGCCCAGGCCGGCGGCGATGCGGTGGGGTTGTTCTTCTACGCCGGTCACGGGCTTCAGGTCGACGGCCAGAACTATCTGGTGCCCCCGGCCGCCATGATCGAGAAAGAAAGCCACGTGGCCATTGAGGCGGTCAGCGCCGGCTGGGTCCTCGGCGAAATGGAGTTCGCCGGTAACGCCATGAACTTCGTCATTCTCGATGCCTGCCGCAACAACCCGCTGAGCCGCAGTTTTCGCTCGGGCACCCGGGGGCTGGCGCGCATGGACGCGCCGCGCGGCAGCATCGTCGCCTACTCCACCGGTCCTGGCGAAGTGGCCCGCGACGGCGACGGTTTCAACAGCCCCTACAGCACGGCTCTGGCGCGGGAAATGAAGGCCTCGGGCGTCTCGGTCGAGCGCATGTTCAAGTAGGTTCGCATCGCCGTCATGGCCAATACCGACGAGCAACAGGTACCCTGGGAGTCATCGTCCCTGACCGGCGATTTCTATTTCGCCGCCGCGGAAGAAGCAGCCGGGACAACCGAAACGATCGAAGTCCAGACATCAACAGTATCCGCCGAGGCGGCCTTGTGGGCGGCGATCGAGAGCAGCAGCAATCCGGTCGACTACATGACCTATCTCGCGGAATACCCGGACGGCACCTTCGCCGCCCTCGCCCGGGCGCGTATTGAATCCACGCAGGTGGCCACGGCCAGCCAGGAAACCCGCGAAGCGTCGACCACCGAACTGACCTTCTGGGACGCCATCAAGAACAGCAGCAACGCCGCCGACTACGAAGCCTATGTGGCGCAATACCCGGACGGCACCTTCGCCACCCTTGCGCTCAACCGCCTCGCCATGTTGCAGGCCGGCACAGCACCCGTGGTCGAGACGCAACAACAAGCCTCCCTCCCAGACCCGGCCGAAGAAGACACTGGCTTTGACGGCGAACGGGTCATCAAGATGAAGGGTAGCAGATGCCCCGTAGTCGGTCGGGCGAAAGGCAAGATTACCGCGTCCAATTCAATCCTCAGCGGCGCGGTCAAGATCGGCACCTATGGCATGATCCGGCTCAACGGCACCATCCTTCCGTCGGGCAAACTCGACGGCGCATCCCCGCAGGGCCGTTATCACCTCAACCTCACGGGCGGAATCGAAGGCGACGGGTGTCGGGGCAAATGGCGGGTACCCAATGGCGATTGCAGCGGCACGTTCTCCCTGACTCGGGTCGGCGGCGGTTAGGCCGCGCCGGGCGTTTTACCGGCGAGCACGGTTTCAATCAGGGTGATGGTTTCGGCCCGGCCGTAGAGGGCGATGAACGAGCCCATGCGCGGTCCCTGGCTTTGCCCGAGCAGGGTTTCATAGAGCGCCTTGAACCATTCCCGCAGGGGCTCGAAGCCGTGGCGCTTGCCGATCTCGTAGACCTCGAACTGGATCGCCTCGGCATCATCGGGCAATGACGTGAGCGCCTTGGCAAGATGTTCAAGGGCCTCGCGTTCGGTATCGTCGGGGGTACGGAACTGCTTCTCCGGCTTGACGAAGTCCTGGTAATAGTTGACCGCGTAGCCGGCCAATTCATCGAGCATGGGCGCGCTTTCCGGTGATGCCTCGGCGTCGTAGCGCGAAATGAATCCCCACAGCACATCGGTGTCCTCGGCGTTGCAGACGCTGGCCAGGTTCAACAGGATGCCGAACGACAGCGGCTGGCTGAGGTGCGGCGGTGTGCCGCCGTGAATATGCCAGACCGGGTTATTGAAGTGCTCCTCCGGCGACTGAGCGGCGAATTTTCCCAGGTGCGTGGCGTAATCGTCCACATGGCGGGGGATGACGTCGAAGTACAGGCGCTTGGCCTTCCTCGGCGAATTGTACATGAACAGGCTGAGGCTCTCCTCGCTGGCGTAGCGCAGCCATTCGTCGATGGTCAGGCCGTTGCCCTTGGTCTTGGAAATCTTCTGGCCTTTTTCATCGAGGAACAACTCGTAGTTAAAGCCCACCGGCGGCGCGACCCCGAGAATGCGGCACAGGTTGCCCGAATGGGTCACGGAATCGATGAGGTCCTTGCCTGACATCTCATAATCCACGTCCAGCGCCATCCAGCGCATGGCCCAGTCGGTCTTCCAGCCAAGCTTGCACTGACCGCCGGTGACCGGCACTTCGGTCTTGGCGCCGTCCTCGTCCTCGAAGGTCACCGTGCCGGCGGCCGCATCGACGGCGAGCAGCGGCACCTGAAGCACATGGCCGGTCTTGGGGCTGATCGGCAGTACCGGGCTGAAGGTCGCCTGGCGCTCCGAGCGAAGCGTCCCGAGCATGTACTGCATGATCGCGTCGTAGTGTTCAAGGATGGCGATCAGCGCGGCGTCGAACATGCCGCTGGCGTAACACTCCGTGGAGCTCTTGAACTCGTAATCGAAGCCGAAGCGGTCGAGGAAGGCGCGCAGGCGGGCGTTGTTGTGGTGACCGAAGCTCTCGTGAGTACCGAAGGGGTCGGGCACCTTGGTCAGGGGCGTGCCGATATGAGCCGCCAGCATTTCCTGCTCAGGCAGGTTGCCAGCGACCTTACGCAGGCCGTCCATGTCGTCGGAGTAGGCGAACAGCCGGGTCGGCGCGTCGGACATCAGCGAGAAGGCGTGACGCACCATGGAAGTCCGCGCCACCTCGCCGAAGGTACCGATGTGCGGCAATCCGCTGGGACCGTAGCCGGTCTCGAGCAGCACATAGCCCTTGTCCGGCGTTTTACCGCCGGTGCGCTCGAGAATCTTGCGCGCTTCCTGGAAGGGCCAGGCGTTACAGTCGAGTGCCAAGTCGCGGTCGGTAGTCATAATCTAAGTCCCGGTGAAAATGCGGCGCGACCATGGGCGAAAGCCGCCGCCCCGTCAATGGCATGGCGGGGCATGGCGGCAAAATAGCGGTTGGCGACGTCAGCCCTACTTTTTAACCCAACCGTCTATATAGTCGCGCCATGAACGAGCCGTCGCCGACCAGCCATGCCGCCACTACCGCCGACACCCCTGCTCTGGTGGTCGGGGCGCGGGGCGCGGTGTGGTATGTGGCCGGTACCGAGCCCGAAGATATCGACCACCGCCAGGCCGCTGCCCTGGCCCGGGAGACGCCGCCGCTGGTCTGCCATACACCGGAGACCGCGGCGCGGCTCGGCTGTCCGGTATTCCCAGCTTTTGACGTGCTCGAACTCTATGCCTTTGTCCGGCCCGCCACATTTTGTCTGCCGACCAGCCGTGGTCTGGCCCGGGCCCTGGGTCTCGATCTGCCCGGTGATCTGGCCGCCGAGGCCGCGGTGGTGGCCGAGGCGGCAACCCTGTTGCTGGGCGAACTGGCCGCCGCCGATGACGAGGCCAAGGAAGAGGCGGCGCCCATCGCCGCCACCATGGCGCGCGACAATTGGCTGTGGTCGCTCCACGTCCTCCAGGCCCTGGGGCCGATCGGCGCCCGGGTGGTTCATGGCGGCATCGACGTCTGGACCCGCCTGCCCGAGTGGAGCGAGCATGCGCCCCAGGGCGACCCGTCGAGCCTTGGCGTCGACCCGTCCGAGGCGCGAACCCGCCTGACCGCGTTGCTCGGCAGCGAGGCCGAACCACGCCCGCAACAGGCTGATTACGCTTCCGCCGCCAGCGCCGCCTTCCAGCCCCGGGATGATGCCGACCAGGCCACCGTGGTGCTGGCCGAAGCCGGCACCGGTGTCGGCAAGACCCTGGGTTATATCGCGCCGGCCAGCCTGTGGGCCGAGAAGAACCTGGGACCGGTATGGCTGTCGACCTTCACCAAAAATCTCCAGCGCCAGATCGACCAGGAGCTCGACGTGCTCTACCCGGACCCGGTCCAGAAGGCGCGCAAGGTGGTGGTGCGCAAGGGCCGCGAGAACTACGTCTGCCTGCTGAACTTCGAGGACGCGGCGCGAGCCCTGGCCGAACGCGCGGGCGGCTCGGTATCGCTCGGCCTGCTGGCTCGCTGGCTGCGGCGCAGCCGCGACGGCGACATGGTGGGCGGCGATTTTCCCGCCTGGCTGGCCGGACTGGCCGGCCGGGGCCGCACCCTGGGCCTCACCGACCGCCGCGGCGAATGCATCTATTCCGCCTGCCCCCACTATAAGAAGTGCTTTATCGAGCGGGGAATCCGTCGGGCACGCCGGGCCGACATGGTCATCGCCAACCACGCCCTGGTGATGAACCAGGCGACCATGCATGCGGCGCTCGGCGGTGACGAAGACCCTAATCTGCCGCCGCGCTATGTGTTCGATGAAGGCCATCACGTGTTCAACGCCGCCGATGGCGCCTTCGCCTCGCACCTGTCGGGCCAGGAAGCCTCCGAGCTTCGGCGCTGGCTGCTTGGGGCGGAGTCGAGCGGCAGCCGCAGCCGGGCGCAGGGCTTGAAGGCGCGGGTCGAGGATCTCGTCGCCGATGACGAAGACGCCGCCCTGCTCGACGCTATCCTCAAGGCGGCGCGCATTCTGCCCAGCTCGGGTTGGCAACAGCGCCTCGCCGCCGGCGACGCCAAGGGCCCGGCCGAGATATTCCTCGCCGCGCTCCGTACCCAGGTGTTGGCCCACGCCGACGACCGCAACGGCGGTTATGGCCTGGAATGCGCCGTTGACCCGGCCAGCGACGACCTGATTGCGGCGGCGGCAACCCTCGACGGTGCTCTCGACCGGCTCGCCCTGCCGTTGCTGGTTCTCGCCGAGCGCCTGGCCCGGCGCATGGTTGACGAAGCCGCCGACATGGACACCGCGACCCGCCTGCGCATCGAAGCCATATGCCGCAGCTTCGCCCGGCGCGGCGGTCTGACCATCGGCGGCTGGCGTCAGATGCTGGCCAGCCTGAAGGGCGAAACTCCGGCCGCCTTCTTCGACTGGTTCGCGCTCGAGCGTATCGACGGCCGCGAAGTCGACGTCGGCATGCGCCGCCACTGGATCGACCCAACCCTGCCTTTCGCCGAATACGTGGTGCGGCCGGCCCATGGGGTGCTGCTGACCTCGGCAACACTGCGCGACGGCACCGGCGACGACGAGGTCGACTGGGCCATCGCCGAGACCCGCACCGGCGCGGTCCACCTGACCAGCCCGGCGGTGCGCGCCGAGGTGCCGTCACCGTTCGATTACGGCGCCCAGACCCGGGTGCTGGTGGTCAGCGACGTACGCCGTGACAATCCCGACCAGGTCGCCGCCGCCTATCGCGAGTTGTTTCTCGCCGCCGGTGGCGGGGCCCTGGGGTTGTTTACCGCCATCAACCGCCTGCGCGCCGTCCACGACCGCATCGCCGGCCCGTTGGAAGACGCCGGTCTGGCTCTTTACGGCCAGCATGTGGACGCCCTCGATACCTCGACCCTGGTGGACATCTTTCGCGCCGAGGAGAACGCCTGCCTGCTGGGCACCGACGCGGTGCGCGACGGGGTTGACGTGCCCGGCAGTTCGCTGCGCCTGATCGTCTTCGACCGGGTACCGTGGCCGCGGCCCGACCTGCTCCACCGGGCGCGCCGCACCGCCGCCGGAAGCAAGGGCTACGACGATATGCTGACGCGGCTCAAGCTGCGCCAGGCGTTCGGCCGCCTGGTGCGCCGGGCCGACGACCGTGGCATCTTCGTCATGCTCGACGGCGCCCTGCCGTCGCGACTCCTGGGGGCCTCCCCCGAGGGCGTTGAGGCCCAGCGCATGGGTCTTGCCGAGGCGGTCGCCGAGACCCGCGGTTTTCTCGAATCATAATCGGCTATAATTTCACCCGAACCGGGTGTACAAAGCGGCCTTCGCGTTTCACCCCCCTTTTTGATTTGCTTCGAGGCTTCAATGGTCACTCACCATACCGCGCTGATCTACACCATGGTTCTGGTCTCCTCCGCCGACGACGATATGACCGATGCTGAATTGGCGACCATCGGCGAGATCGTGCTCACTCTGCCGGTGTTCAGGGACTGCAATGCCGATCTCCTGACCAGCGCATCCGAAGACTGCGCCAGCCTGTTGGGCGAGGACGACGGATTTGAGACCGTACTTGTCATGATTGCCAGGTCGCTACCCGATGGCTTGCGGGAAACCGCCTATGTGGTGGCCTGTGAGGTGGCGGCGGCCGATCTAGCCGCCGATCAGGAAGAATTGCGGCTACTCGAGATGTTGCGCTTTCGCCTAGAAATCGGCCGGCTTTCCGCCGCCGCCATCGAGCGCGCCACCCGGGCGCGTCACGCCACGTCCTGAGCCATGAGCCAGGATCAATGACCGAGACTGGCATCGCCCTGGTCACTGGGGCCGGCTTGCGGATCGGTCGCGCCATTGCCCTCGACCTGGCCGATCAAGGCTGGGCGGTGGCGATCCATTATCATCGTTCAGCCGAGGCGGCGACGGCGGTCGTGGAAGAAATTCGCCAGGCCGGCGGCATCGCCAAGGCCCTGGCCGCCGATCTTTCCGACGAAGCCGCCACCGCCGGACTGGTACCGCAATGCGTCGCCACTCTGGGCGCCCCGACCCTGTTGGTGAACAACGCCTCGGTGTTCGAGAATGATCGCCTGGATAGCGCCACGCGCGACTCCTGGGACGCCCATCTCAACGTCAATTTGCGGGCGCCATTGGTCTTGACCCAGGGTTTCATGGCGGCCCTGGCCGACGGCGCCGAAGGCAACGTGGTCAACCTGCTTGACCAGCAGGTCTTGAACCCCGGCGCCGGCTTCCTGTCCTATACGGTGAGCAAGGTCGGCCTGTGGACCCTGACCCGCACTTTGGCCCTCGAACTGGCCCCCACCGTGCGGGTCAACGGCATCGGACCAGGGCCGGCCCTGCCGAGCAAGCGCCAAAGCGACGACCAGTTCGCGGCCGCCTGCGCGCGCATGCCGCTGGGCCGCGGCACCACCCCCGAGGAGATCTGCCGGGCCCTGCGGTTTATACTTGAATCCCCGGCCATGACCGGCCAGATGATCGCCCTTGACGGGGGTGAACACCTCATTTTCCAGTCGCCGCCTGGGGGCGGTGCGGGCGCGGCCTAGACGACGGGCCAGCACGCCACTTAAGGAGTTAACAACACCATGAGACAGCCCACGCCACTCCACCCGGCGGTGCTCGACGACAACGACCGGCAGACCCGCCACATGTTCATTCGTGATCTGGTGCTGGACTGCTGGATCGGCGTTCATCACTTCGAGCGCGACGCCAACCAAAAGGTGTGCATAAACATCGACCTCGTCATGGACGACAGCGGCCCCCTCAACGACGACATCGGCAATGTGCTCAACTACGATGACGTCGTCGCCGGGGTCAAGGCGATCATCGATAGTGGCCATATCAATCTGGTCGAGACCCTGGCCGACTGTATCGGCGACTTCTGCATGGCCAATCCCCTGGTTGTACACGCCCGGGTGCGGGTCGAGAAACCCGGCGCCATTTCCGAGGCCGTCGGCGCCGGTATTGAGATCGAACGACACGGCGAAAACGGTTAACGACCTGCTAACCAGTTTCTCAATGGTAGCCGTGGTTTAGCTAACACGGTGTAAATTGTGCACAGCGCCCAGGTTGACTCGGCGGCCCTCATGGCAAAATGATTGTGGTTACCGGTAAATATTGAGTTGACTTTAAATAATACTATAAATAACAAATAGTTATGAATTTTGCCTATTTTTTAGGCAATTAGGGAACGAGTCAACGCTGCCGCGCCATGCCACTCCTCAAAACGCACTTGTAGACAAAGTTATCCACAGGAATGGTGGATAGATGTATGACAGCGAAATGACAGGCGGCTCACGGTCTTATACGTGTATTGCCAGGGTCGGTGATGGGTCGTCCATAACCCTTGGAGAACACTGAATTTGGTGGCCCGGCGATGGCGCCGCGCGGCGTCGCGGAGCCCGGCAATCGCGGGGTCGCCGTCCGAGTTCGCCTATGCTAGATTCCAAAAAAAGATCGCGAACCATCATCCCGGAGTCGGCAGAAACTTGAGAGGAGGACTGTCATGTCCCGCCGCCGTTCTCGTGTGTCCGAAAATCGCCACGCCGGGCCACCCGTCGTCTCGGGAGGGCTTTCGGGCGGCCAGTACCGTCCGCTCGCCGACGCCGATGTGGGCCGAATCATCGATGCCGCCATGACCGTACTTGAGCGAACCGGTATCGAGGTCATGGAAAGCCCCTGCCGCGACGTCTTCCTGAAGGCCGGTTGCGAGGGCGACCACACCACCAACCGGGTCACTATCCCACGGCGCCTCGTCGAAGACGGGCTGAAGGCGGCGGCGGGTGAAGTTCTGCTGGCCGGACGCGAACCCGAACACGACCTCGTCATCGGCGGCAAGCGAGTCTACATGGGGACGGGTGGGTCGGCCATTAACATCGTCGATGTCGATGGCCAGTTCCGCGAAACCACACTCGCCGACAATTACAACATCGGCCGCCTTGTCGACCGGCTCGACAACATTCACTTTTACATGCGGCCCGTAGTGAGCCGCGACATTCCTCCCGAAGACCTCGACATCAATCAGTATTACGCCTGCCTGACGGCAAGCTCGAAGCACGTCATGGCCAACGCCTACCAGCCCGAGCACGTGGCGCAGATACGCCAGATGGGCGACATCCTAGCCGGCGGCGCGGAGGCGTTCGACCGCCGTCCGGTACTGTCCTTCGTCGCCTGCTGGACGGTGAGTCCGTTGCGCTACGCCGACGAGACCATGGATGTTGTCGACGCCGTCATCGAGCACCGCCTGCCGCTGGTGCTATCCTCGGCGCCGCAGGCCGGCGCGACCTCGCCGGCGGCGCTGGCCGGAACCCTGGTGCAGCTCTGGGCCGAGCAGCTCTCGGGCGTTACCTACGTAAACCTGCTGAATCCCGGACATCCGCTGATCGTCGGCTGTGTGCCGGCCCAGGCCGACCTGCGCACCGGTTCCTACACCGGAGGATCGGCCGAAGCCTCGGTCATGAACGCCGCCTGCGCCCAGATCACCCAACACCTCGGGCTGCCGCTATACAACTCGGCCGGCATCGCCGAAGCCAAGACCACGGATACCCAGGCCGGCATCGAGAAGGTTCTGACCAGCCTGCCGTCAGGCCTGGCCGGAGCCAACTTCATCCACCATTCGGCCGGCTTCCTCGAGAGCATGCTGACCGTGGCCTACGAGCAATATGTCATCGACAACGAGATCAACGGCCAGGTGATGCGCATGGTGCGCGGCATCGAGGTCACCGAGGACAGCCTGTCGGTCGACGTCATCGACACAGCCTGCAAAACCGATGGGCATTATCTGTCGCACCCGCAAACCGTGGCGCTGATGAACACCGAGTTCCTCTATCCGGCGCTGATCGACCGCTCGGCCCGCGCCGACTGGGAAGCGAATGGCTCGCCAACATTACGGGACACGGCCCGCGAGCGGGCGAAATCCATCCTCGCCGAACACTGGCCCGAGGTGATTCCGGCCGAGCAGGACGCGGATTTGCGCCGCCGGTTCAATATCCTGCTGTCCAGCGAGGACATGCGCCCGCCGGGCTGAGCCGGCTCAGGTCGCCAGCAGGTCGCGCCGCGCCTCGTCGAGGTGGCCGGTAATCGCCCGTATCGCGGCTTCACTGTCGCGGGTGCGTAGCGCCTGATAGAGGGCGCGATGCTGGCGATTATAGGCATCGATTCGATCGGCGCTGAGGATTTTGTCCTTCATGGCGCTCCACTGGGCATGGCCGCGCACGTGGTTGACGTGACGGTAGATCGACGCCGTCAGCGCGTTGTGGGTGGCGTCGGCGAGCAACTGGTGAAATTGCCGGTCCCATTTGGTGAAGTAATTGGCATCGCCGCCCGAAGCCTCGAGCCGGGTCAACACCTCGGCCATGGCCTCTATGTCCTTGGCCGTGGCGTTGATGGTGGCGAACCGCGCCATATGGGGCTCGAAGGCGAGGCGCACATCGATCAACTCCAGCGGGTTGGTAATCTCGGCGACCTCGTCCTCGTCGGTCTCGGGACGGAAGCTGACGTAGGTGCCGCTGCCGACCCGGCGAGTCACCAGAGCGCCCTGTTCAAGCATGCGGAGCGCCTCGCGAACGGTGGTCCGGGAACTCGACAAGGCGGCGGCGAGCTGACGTTCGGCCGGCAGCCGCTCACCGTAGCGGTACACCCCGTCGAAGATCGCCCGGCGCAAGTAAGCGGCAATACCGGCGGCGCCGCTGGCGCTGGGATAGCCGTTTTCACCGACTCCCGATGATGGCGCTTCCGGACCGGTCTGACCGGCGGTCAACAATTCCGCCCGGCTTCCTCTTGACACTGTGCTCATTTACGGTTTTCTATAGGTGAGAATTGGTTTTTTTGGGCCATAATTGGTTTAGGCAATGGTCGGGCCAATTGGTGATTTAGTCAAGCCCGATTCGGACCACCCGCGACCGTAGCTGGAGAAGACCCCGAAGTGGCATTTCCCGCCCACGCGAAATACGTCGTCATCGGCGCCGGCATCCATGGCCTCAGCACCGCCTATCATCTGGCGCTTGAACTTGAGGCCCGGGGCCGAGGTTCCGGCGCCGATATTCTGGTGCTCGACAAAACCGGTATCGCCGCCGGGGCCACCGGCATCGCCTGCGGCGTGGTGCGCAACAATTACTTCCAGCCGGCCATGCGCGAGTTGATGGCGCAATGCGTCGAGGTCTGGGAAAGCGACATGGATGCCTACAGCTTCCACCCGGTCGGCTATATGCAGATCAGCGCCGAGTCCATGCGCGATGACGTTGGCGCCATCTTCGGGCAGCAGCAAGCCATCGGCTACGAGTCGACCTTCATCGAGGGCGCCGACAAAAGCGCCGCCTATATGAAAGAGATGTTCAGCGACTGGCGGGCCCAGGGCATCACCTCGGTGCTGCATGAGAAGAAGGGCGGCTACGCCAACAACACCGCCGCCATGTACGGCATGGCCGACAAGGCCGAGGTCACCGACGTGCGCATCATGACCGGCGTCGAGGTCACCGGCTTCAAGATCGACGGCGGCGCGGTCAGCGCGGTCGAAACCAATCATGGGACTATCGCCTGCGAGGCGGTCGCCATCGGCGTCGGCCCCTGGGTGCGCTCGCTGTGGACCATGCTCGACCTGCCCGCCACGGTGACCATCAAGAGCGGCGACGGCGCGCTTCATGAGAACATCGACATGTGGCGCTACTGGTGCCTGGAAGAAGGCACCCTGGGGGTCGATCCGGAATTGCAGAAGACCAACGACGGCAACATGCCGCCGGTGATCCATGTGGACACCGACACGCCATTGAAATCCGACATCGACGGCTCGATTATCACCGAGGACATGTGGGGCATCTACTACAAGCCCGACTTCAACTTCGGCGGCATTCAGGGCGGCGCCATGCCCTACAAGGTCGACAAGGCGGCGGCCGACGTGGCCGTCGACCCCTACGGTCCGGAGTCACCCGAGTTTGTCGTCGATGATCAGTTCGCCCACATGTGGTGCTCGGCCCTGGCCTTCTGCCAGGAACGCTTCTCGGGCCAGATTGGCCACTACAAGAACGAGCCCTCGGGCGGCATCGGCTGCTTTACCCCCGACAGCTTCCCAGTAATCGACACCTTCTATCAGAACTGCCACATCATCGCCGACTCCAATCACGGCTACAAAATGATCGGCATCGGCAAGCTGGTGGCGGCCGAGATGATGGGCGAGAAAAGCGCGTTACTGGAGCCGTTCCGCCTGTCGCGCTACGCCGAAGGCAAGCTCCACCCGGTTTCCAACAGCCCCTACCCGTGGAGCTAAACTGACATAGATTTATGACACCGCGTAATGGAGACGACATAATCATGGGGATCGACGAGGAGACACCACTAGAAATCGGCGAACTCCATCTCATTTGGATGACTTTGGGAGGCATACCATGACGGATCTTGAGGCACATGTAGGACAAGACGGACGCGATGAACTGGTCAAACAGGTCCGCGCCAAGATCGACGAGCTCGGCATCACCTACATCTACTACCAGTTTATTTCGGTAACCGGCCGCATCGTCGGCAAGGGCATTCCCGCCGACCACTGGGAAGCCATCGCCCAAAAGGGTTTCCAGCTGGTCTACGGCTCGACCGCCAACCTGTTCGTTGACCGCCACGGCGAGTACATCGGCTACGGTCCCGAGTCGTCCGAGCTGGTCGGCATTCCCGACCCCGACACGTTCTGCCAGTTGCCCTGGGACAAGCGGGTGGCGCGGGTGTTCTGCACCTGCTTCCGCAATCGCGAGGAAGCGGAGAATCCCGGCGGCCATCTGACCTCCGATTGCCGCGGCAACCTGCGCATCATCCACGACGAATTCAAGAAGAAGCACGACGGCCTGCACCTGCGTATCGGCACCGAGCCCGAGATGATGTGGCTCAAGAAGGGCGAGGACGGCCTGCCCGACGGCGGTTTTTCCAAGCCCAACTGCTATCACATCGACCAGTTCGAATCCTTACGCCCGGTGTTCATGCAGGTCATCGAGTACAGCCAGGCCATGGGCCTCGACATGATCCAGGGCGACCACGAGGACGCCCCGGGCCAGCTCGAGCTCAACTGGACCTACGATGATCCCCTGCGTAACTCAGACCGGCTGGCCACCTACCGCCAGATCTGCGCCCAGGTGGCGCGCGAGAACAACCTCATCGCCTGCTTCATGTCGAAGCCGTTCATGGGTGTCTCGGCCAACGGCTGCCACCACAACATGTCGCTGTGGCGCGGCGGCGAGGACCATCTGGTCAATACCGCTCACTGCGACAACCGGCCCGGCGTCGACGGCGTGTACATGCATGTCCAGGGCGGCGAGAACACCTTCTCGCCGGTGCCCGAGCTGGACAAGCGCAAGCCCGGACCCATCGGCCTGCAGTGCATCGGCGGCGTCATGGAGCATGTCGGGGCGCTGACCGCCCTGGGTTCGCCGACGGTGAATTCCTACCGCCGTCTGTGGGACACAGGTTTCTGGGCGCCGGTCTTCGCCGACTGGGGCTACCAGAACCGGACCTGCGCCCTGCGCATTTCGGCTCCCGGCCGTTTCGAGTACCGCTCGGTCGATTCCATGGTCAACCCCTACCTGCTGGGCGCCGCCCTACTCAAGGTGTTCGACGACGGCATCACCCGCGACCTCGACCCGGGCGAGCCCGAGGAACGCAACATCTATGAGGCCATGGAGGCCGGCAAGCAGGTCACCAAGCTGCCCATGTCGCTCGGCGAGGCGCTCCAGCGGCTCGACGCCGACGACGTGGTCAAGGCTGGGCTGCCCGGCGATATGTACCGGGTGTTCACCCACTACAAGGGCGACGAGTGGGAGAAGTTCAACGCCGCCGTCACCGAATGGGACCTGGAAACCTACTGGGACTGCCTGCCCTAGTACGACCTACATCAGGGCGGCGCCGGAAATTCCAGACCGGCGCCGCCCGCTTACACCAAGGAGTAAATCCGCCATGTGTGGAATTGCCGGGATTATTCACCGCGGCTCGACGGGAAATATCGGCGGCGAGATGTCATCGATGCTTCAGTCGCTCAGACACCGGGGTCCCGACTCAACCGGTTTCGCCATCTACGGCATGCCGCGGTCGGGCGAGTTGGTCATGCGCTTCAAGGTCGCCGAGCAGGAAGAGACCCTGGACGGCTTCAAGATCGCCGCCCAGCTTGTGGAGCGTCGCGCCGAGGTCGACCGCCGCATCGAGTCCCTGGGCGGTGAGATCATCAGCGCCGAGGAAGCCACCGACTACGCCTTCCGCTATCACGTCAAGTTCGACAGCGATCTCAAGCGTCTGGTCGACTACGTGGAAGAGGTCGAGGGCGCCGAGTTCCTCTCCATCGGCGACGGCCTTGAGTTGATCAAGGACCTGGGCGACGCCAACCGGGTATCGGAACAGTACGGCCTCGGTGAGTTCACCGGCAGCCACGCCATCGGCCACACCCGCATGGCCACCGAATCCGATGTCGATATCCGCTCGGCCCATCCCTACTGGGCCTACCCGTTCCGCGACATCTCGGTGGTCCACAACGGCCAGCTGACCAATTACTGGAAGAGCCGCCGCGAGCTTGAGCACCGCGGCCACCGCTTCATATCCAATTGCGATTCCGAGCTTATCGCCGTCTACATCGCCGACCGCCAGGAGCGCGGCCAGGCGTTGGAAGATGCGATGCAGGATTCGATTACCGAACTCGACGGCGTGTTCACCTATCTGGTCGCCACCCACGACAGCCTGGGCATGGCCAAGGACGTCATGGCGGCCAAGCCCATGGTGCTCTACGAGAGCGACGAGTTCATTGCCCTGGCGTCGGAAGAAGTGGCAATCCGTAGCATCTTCCCAGACGAAATCGACACCACTGACCCCTATGAAGGAGAGGTGCGCGTATGGCACACCTAGAACAGGACGACAAATCCCACCAGATGGGTATGCACACCGAGCAGCTTGCCGGTCGTACCCAACAGGTATTCTTTTCGCCCAGCCAGGAGAACAACTTCCTCTATGCCGGAGCCTTCGATGTCGACTTCAACAAGCGCATCGAGTTTGACGCCGCCGACATGGATGGGCCGGCCATCAATCTCAAGATTCGTGACTTGATGAAGGACGGGGTCGGCACCATCGTGGTCAAGAACCCCCTGGCCAAGCATTCGCTCGGTGTCGGCATTCTCAATCGCCTGCAGCTCTACTTCGAGGGCAGCCTGGGCTACTTCGGCATCGGCCTGATCGACGGCCCCAACGTACGCATTTCCGGCCGGGTCGGCTGGTCCTTCGCCGAGAATATGATGGCCGGCACAGTGATCGTCGAGAAGAACGCGGGCTCGTGCTTCGGCGCGGCGATCCGCGGCGGCGATCTAGTCTGCCGCGGCGATGTCGGCGCCCGTACCGGTATCGACCAGAAGGGCGGTACCATCCTTGTCGGCGGCCGTACCGGCGCCTTCTCGGGCTTCATGATGCAGCGCGGTCGCATGATCGTGCTGGGCAACGCCGGCAAGAACCTCGGCGACTCCATGTATGACGGCACCATCTTCATCGGCGGCGAGATCGAATCCCTCGGCGTCGACGCGGTGCCCGCCGAGATGACCGAACTCGACGTCAAGTGGCTCGAAGCCAAGCTGGCGCTTTACGACATGAAAGCGCCCAACGGGGTCGAGAAGCTGACCAAGATCGTCGCCGGCAAGCAGCTCTGGAACTACGATAATCTGGAGCCCTCCGAAAAGAAGATCGTGCTGTAGGAGCAGAGACAATGACCAAAGGCAACGGCGGCACGGACCGCAACAAGGACGTCCTCGGCGAGAACTTCATGTTCCCGCCCCGGGTCATCGACGACATTCATATTAAGGCCCAGCTTGGGCGCTATCGCATGCGCGGCATGGCGCTGTTCAAAACCATCCCGACCTGGGATGACCTGACATTCCTGCCCGGCACCCTGACCCGCTTCGTCATCGAGGGTTACCGCGAGAAGTGCGACACCCGGACGATCATCGGACCCCGCGCCAAGCGCCCGCTCGATCTCGACATTCCGGTCTATATCACCGGCATGAGCTTCGGTGCGTTGAGCTACGAGGCCAAGATGGCCCTGGCTCGCGGCGCCACCATGGCCGGCACGGCGACCTGCTCGGGCGAG
>CAZYDR010000043.1:0-31603 GCA_964645285.1 uncultured Alphaproteobacteria bacterium | reverse complement strand
ATTCATCCCGAGAATATAGGAGACGCCATCGTGATCGCGCTTGGCCAGGATTCGCTCAACACCCGCCGCACCCTTGATGTAGGCGGGCGCAGTTATGACTATTACAGCCTTGAGGCGGCTGAGAAGGCCGGCCTCGGCGATATTTCCCGCCTGCCTTATTCGCTCAAGGTGTTGCTCGAAAATCTGCTCCGTTTCGAGGATGGCAAAAGCGTCACCGTCGACGATATCAAGGGCCTCGCCGCGTGGCTCAACGAGCGCCGCTCGAGCCAGGAGATCAGCTACCGCCCGGCGCGAGTTTTGATGCAGGATTTCACCGGCGTGCCGGCGGTCGTCGATCTCGCCGCGATGCGCGCCGCCATGGCCGCGTTGGGGGGAGACCCGAACAAGATCAACCCGCTCTCACCGGTTGATCTGGTGATCGATCATTCGGTCATGGTCGACCGTTTCGCCAGCTCGTGCGCGCTCAAGGACAACACCGCGATCGAGATGGAGCGCAATGGTGAGCGCTATTCCTTCCTGCGTTGGGGCCAGCAGGCATTTTCCAATTTTCGCGTCGTGCCGCCCGGCACCGGCATCTGCCACCAGGTCAATCTCGAGCATCTCGCCCAAGTGGTGTGGACGGCCGAGGCGGATGGCACCACCATTGCCTATCCCGATACGCTGGTCGGCACCGACAGCCACACCACCATGGTCAATGGCCTGGCGGTGCTGGGCTGGGGCGTCGGCGGCATCGAAGCCGAGGCCGCCATGCTCGGCCAGCCGGTCTCCATGCTGATCCCCGAGGTCGTCGGCTTCAAGCTCACCGGGACCTTGCCAGAGGGCGCCACGGCGACGGATCTGGTGCTCCACGTGGTCGAGCTGCTGCGGGCCAAAGGGGTGGTCGGCAAGTTCGTCGAATTCTACGGCCCCGGCCTCGACGAGCTGTCCCTGGCCGACCAGGCGACCATCGCCAACATGGCGCCGGAGTATGGTGCGACCTGCGGTTTCTTCCCCATCGACCGCGAGACCATCGCCTATCTCGAGGCCTCGGCCCGGCCGCCCGAGACCATCGCCCTAGTCGAAGCCTACGCCAAGGCCCAGGGTATGTGGCGCGACGAGAACACGCCGGACCCGGTGTTCACCGACACCCTGGAACTCGACATCGCCACCGTCGAGCCGAGCATTTCCGGCCCCAAGCAGCCCCGGGACCGTATCAATCTGTCAGCCGCGGCGAGCACCTTCGCCAACGCCCTACCGGCAACCTTCGGCCGCCATGGAGATGCCCGCAACAGCGCCCCGGTGACCGGCACGGACTACGACATCGGCGACGGCAGCGTGGTCATCGCCGCCATCACCAGTTGCACCAACACGTCGAACCCCAGCGTCATGCTGGCCGCCGGGCTGGTGGCGCGCAACGCGACCAAGCGTGGCCTTAACGTCAAGCCCTGGGTCAAGACGTCCCTGGCGCCGGGCTCGCAAGTGGTCACAGATTACCTGGTTCGCGCCGGCCTCCAGGACGACCTGGACAGCCTGGGTTTCAATCTGGTGGGCTACGGCTGCACCACCTGCATCGGCAACTCTGGCCCCCTCGACCCGGCCATCGCAGCGGCCATCGCCAACGGCGACCTGGTCGCCTGTTCGGTGCTGTCGGGCAACCGCAATTTCGAGGGCCGCATCAGCCCCCATGTGCGGGCCAACTACCTGGCCTCGCCGCCCCTGGTGGTGGCCTATGCCATCGCCGGCTCTCTGAACGTCGATCTGGCCACCGACCCGCTCGGCGAGGACGGCGACAGCAACCCGGTCTATCTGCGCGACATCTGGCCGTCCAACGCCGAGGTCCGCGACACCGTGCGCGAGGTGGTCACCGCCGAGATGTTCGCCAGCCGCTACGGCGACGTATTCTCCGGCGACGCCGCCTGGCAGGCCATCACCGGCGCCGGCGGCCTGACCTTCGACTGGGACGAGGATTCGACCTATGTCCAGCACCCGCCCTATTTCGAGAGCATGACCGCCGAGCCGCCGGGTTCGGCGGACATCATCGGCGCCCGGCCTCTCGCCATCCTCGGCGACAGCATCACCACCGATCATATTTCGCCGGCCGGCGGCATCGCCACTGACAGTCCTGCGGGGGGCTACCTCAAGGCACTCGGAGTCGAGCCCGCCGAGTTCAATTCCTACGGCTCACGGCGCGGCAACCACCAGGTGATGATGCGCGGCACCTTCGCCAACATCCGCCTGCGCAACGAGATGGCGCCGGGCACCGAGGGCGGCTGGACCCGCCTGATGCCGTCGGGCGAGCAGATGACCATCTACGATGCCGCCATGAAGTACGCCGCCGAGGGCACGCCCCTGGTGGTAGTCGGCGGCAAGGCGTACGGCACCGGCTCGTCGCGCGACTGGGCCGCCAAGGGCACCAACCTGCTCGGCGTCAAGGCGGTCATCACCGAAAGCTTCGAACGCATCCATCGCTCCAACCTGATCGGCATGGGCGTTCTGCCCCTGGTCTTCAAGGACGGCGAGACCCGCCAATCCCTCGGCCTCGACGGCAGCGAAACCTTCGACCTGACCGGCCTCAATGACGGCATCACCCCGGGCATGGACGTCGCCTGCACCATCACCCGGACCGACGGCAGCCAAACCGAGACCACCCTCACGTGCCGCATCGACACCGAGGACGAGGCCGCCTACTACCTCAACGGCGGCATCCTCCACTACGTGCTGAGGAATATGGCGGCGGCCCAGAACTAGGGAAACGCCGTCTCCCGGGCGTCACCGAAACGTGATTGGTACGCAAGCGCCTCGCGAGCCTATGGTCGCGGCCATGAAACGTTTGTTTCTGCTCTCCCTAGCGGACGTGGGCCTGGCTGCTATTCTACTTCTGGCGCCAAGCTCGCGCGCGCCTCTTATTGCCGGTTCACCCGACAATCCGGTGCTGGTCGAGTTGTTCACATCACAAGGCTGTTCGTCCTGCCCGCCGGCCGAGGCCTATCTCGGCGAGCTCGCCGAGCGCGACGACCTGGTGGCGCTGTCCATGCACGTCAATTACTGGGATTACATCGGCTGGGCCGACCCCTTCGCCAGTGACGACACCACCAACCGCCAGCGCGCCTACGGCCTGCGCATCGGTCAGGGCAGGGTCTATACGCCGCAGATGGTCATGAACGGGGTTTTCGACGCGGTCGGTTCGCGCCGCGGCATGGTCAAACAGGCCATCGCCCAGGCCCGGGACAGCAATGCGCCGCACATCGCCGTCGAGCTGGCGCTCGACAGCGGCGGCGGCCTGCTGGTCACCCTGCCGGCCAGCCACTACGCCGGTGACGCGACCGTCTGGCTGGCGCGCTATGACGGCGAGCACCTCACCGAAGTTCAGCGCGGCGAAAATCGCGACCGAACCCTGCGCAACGTCAATGTGGTTCGAGAGCTACGTCAGATCGGGACCTGGTCCGGCCAACCTCTGGACATCCGCCTGCCGGCCGACGTCCTGACCACCAGCGACGGCAAGGACAACGACGGCTGCGTTATCATCGTCCAGGAAAACGATTTCGGCCGTGTCCTGGGCGTCGCCAGGATGGCATTGGCCGGAGAGTCTTAAAGCGCGTTCAATCGCCCACTCTCGTGTTCACACAGACTGGGGCTCCCGCCAAACGGTTGGCGGCCCCCGGTCGGGGGCTGAAAGCTGCTAAAAACTTTCTTTTAGCGCCCCCTAAACCCCCAGTCCCTTCTGCATAAACGCCGACAGGCGCCGCGCGAACGCCGCCTGATCCGGCAGCGCCTCGCCCTCGACGATGCGGGCCTGGTCGAGCAGCAGCCAGGCGGCGTCGGCGACATCGTCGCCGCTGCCGTCGGTGCTGACCTTGGCGGCCAGGACCTTGACCAGGGGGTGCTTGGGATTGATCTCGAAGACCCGCTTGGACTGGCCGTCGAAGCCCTGATGCTGCTGCAACATGCGTTGCAAGTGCATGTCCATGTCGCCCTCGTCGGCGATCAGGCAGCACGGACTGTCGGTCAGGCGTTCGGTGGTGCGCACGTCCTTGACCTCGTCGCCCAGGGTCAACTTGAACAGGGCGATCAGGGTATCCATCTCGCCCTCGGGCGCCGCGTCTTCCACAGGCGCCGCGTCGGAATCTTCGGCGTCGGCCACGGCGCCCAGGTCGATACCGCCCTGGGTTACCGACTTGAAGGGTTTGTCCTGATAGTCGCCGACGATGGGCACCCAGAACTCGTCCACCGGATCGGTCAGGAACAGCACCTCGACGCCCTTGGCCCGGAAGGCTTCGAGCTGCGGGCTGCGCGCCGCCGTCTCGCGGGAATCGCCGGTGATGTAGTAGATGGCGTCCTGGCCTTCCTTCATGCGCTCGACATAGTCGGCGAAGCTGACCAGATCGTCGGCGGCGGTGGAGTGGGCGCGGCACAGCTCAATCAGGCGCTCGCGGTTGTCCTGGTTCTCGTAGATGCCTTCCTTCATGACCGCGCCGAAGTTGTCCCAGAAGGTGGCGTATTCCTCGGGCGCCTTCTTGGCCTTCTTTTCAAGCTCGCCAAGCACCCGCTTGACCAGACCAGAGCGGATTTTCGCCACTACCGGGTTGTTCTGCAGCATCTCGCGGCTGACGTTCAGCGGCATGTCCTCGGAATCGACGATGCCGCGCAGGAAGCGCAGATAGGACGGCAGCAGCTCCTCGCAGTCGTCGGTGATGAAGACCCGTTTGACGTAGAGCTTAATCTTGGGCTTGCGGTCGGCCTGGAACAGATCGAACGGCTTGGTCGAGGGCACGAACAACAGATTGGTGTACTCGATCTTGCCTTCCACCCGGTTGTGGATGGTCAGCCACGGCTCATCGAACAGATGACCGGTGTGGTGGTAGAACTCGGTGTACTGCTCGGCCTCGATCTCGTTCTTGGGTCGGGCCCAAAGAGCCTGGGCGGCGTTGACCGTGGCGTCGTCACTCTCGCCGTCCTGGCCACCGACCAGCACGATGGGCAGGGCAATATGGTCCGAGTAATGCTTGATGACGTGGTGCAGGCGCGGCGACTCGAGGAATTCCTTGGCGTCTTTGCGCATATGCAGGGTGATGGCGGTGCCGCGCGGCCCGGCCTCGTCCAGGGGGGTTACGGTAAACGAGCCCTCGCCATCGGATTCCCATTGCCAGCTCACGTCCTCGCCGGCCTTGCGGCTGATCACCGCGACCCGGTCGGCGACCATGAACGACGAATAAAAGCCGACGCCGAACTGACCGATCAGATCGACATCCTCGGCATCGTCGCCGCTGAGCTGTTCGACAAAGGCGGTGGTGCCCGAGCGGGCGATGGTGCCAAGGTCGGAGACCAACTCGTCATGGCCCATGCCGAGGCCGTTGTCGGTGACGGTGATGGTCTTGGCCTTCTTGTCGATGGCCACGGTGACCTTGAGGTCGGGATTGTCGGCCAGCAGCTTGGCCTCGGTCAGGGCCGCGTAGCGCAGCCGGTCGCAGGCATCCGACGCGTTGGACACCAGTTCCCGCAGGAAGATCTCGCGCTCGCTGTAGAGCGAGCTGGCGACGATTTTGAGGAGGCGGCCAACCTCAGCCTCGAACGGCCGGGTTTCTGGGGCTGTCTGGGGGGCTGTCTGGGTATCGGTCATGGAAACGTCCCTAACTCTATGTACATCTGGTTGGCGCAGGATATGAGCGGCGCGGGCCGCTGATTCAAGCTCTAATACCCGAATTCCGGCGTTGATCCTTGCAATCATCCCGCAAAATGTCGATTCTTCGAACCATGGCCCGTCCGCCCCTGGCTCCTGACCCCGATCATGCACCGCGCGTGACGGCGATTCTCGGGCCCACCAATACCGGTAAGACTCACCTCGCCATCGAACGCATGCTCGGCCATCAGAGCGGCATGATCGGCCTGCCGCTGCGATTGCTGGCGCGGGAAATCTACGACCGCGTGGCAGCCAAGGCCGGGGTCAACCAGGTCGCCCTAATCACCGGCGAGGAAAAGCGCGTGCCGCCCCGGCCGCGCTATTTCGTCTGCACCGTGGAAGCCATGCCGCTGGACCGTCCGGTGGCGTTTCTGGCGGTCGATGAAATCCAACTGGCCAGCGATGACGAGCGCGGTCACGTCTTCACCAACCGACTGCTCCACGCCCGCGGCCTGGACGAGACCATGTTTCTCGGGGCCGAAACCATTCGCCCGCTGCTGCGCAAACTGGTGCCGGGCATCAGCTTCATCAAGCGGCCACGATTCTCGACGCTCAGTCACGCGGGCACCACCAAGCTGACCCGCCTGCCGCCGCGTAGCGCCGTGGTGGCGTTCTCGGCCGCCGAGGTCTATGGCCTGGCCGAGGCCCTGCGTCGCCAGCGCGGTGGCGCGGCGGTGGTCATGGGCGCTCTGAGTCCGCGTACCCGCAACGCCCAGGTCGCCCTCTACCAGGCCGGCGAGGTCGATTATCTGGTGGCCACCGACGCCATCGGCATGGGCCTCAACATGAACGTAGACCATGTCGCCTTCGCGGCCTTGCGCAAGTTCGACGGCCGCGGGCCGCACGACCTCCGGCCCGCCGAGCTGGCCCAGATCGCCGGTCGCGCCGGGCGTCACATGAACGACGGCAGCTTCGGCACCACCGCCGGTGTCGGCCTCATCGCACCAGAGATCGTCGAGGCCATCGAAGATCATCGCTTTCCCGCGCTCAAGACCATCAACTGGCGCAACTCACGGCTTGAGTTCAAATCGCTCACCGGGTTGATCGCCGGCCTTGAGGCGCCGCCGCCGAGCCTCGGCCTGAGTCGCGCTCATGACGCCGACGATCTGCTCGCCCTCAAAACCCTGGCCGGCAACGACGAGGTCGCGGCCCTGGCGGCCAGCCCCTACGCCATCCATCTGCTGTGGGAAGTCTGCCGGATACCCGACTATCAGAAAATCATGGCCGACGCCCATGCCCGGTTGCTCAGTCGGGTCTATCTCTATCTCATACAAGGCGACGGCCGCCTGCCGAGCGACTGGGTGGCCCGCATGGTGACCCGCCTCGACCGGGTGGACGGCGATATCGATACCCTGGTCGCCCGCATCTCCCACATCAGAACCTGGACCTATATTTCCCACCGCGCCGGCTGGGTCGAGAACGGCGGCGGTTGGCAGGAGCGCACCCGGGACATCGAGGACCGCCTGTCCGACGCCCTTCACGAGCGGCTGACCCAGCGCTTCGTCGACCGCCGGGCGGCCCTGCTGACCCGACGCATGGCCATTGACGATGACTTGCTTGCCATGGTCGAGAAAGACGGCGCCGTAGTTGTCGAAGGCCATTTCATCGGCCGTCTCGACGGCTTCCGCTTTGTCGCTGACAGCGCCTCGGCACCGTTTGAAAGCAAGGCCCTGTGGAATGCCGCCCGGCGCGCCCTTAAAGGCGAAATCGCCCAGCGCGCCGAGACCCTAGGTAACGAAGGCAATGGCGTCTTCGCCATCAACGACGATCTACAACTGACCTGGCGCGGCGCCCCGGTTGCCTGCCTCGCCCCCGGCCCGACGCCGATCACCTTGCGGGTCGAGCCGCTGTCCAGTGAGTTCCTGGCCGGCCCGGCGTTGGACCGGGTCCTGCGCCGTCTCGAAACCTGGCTCGATCATTACCTTCAGCGGCGGGTGGCGCCGTTGCGGCGTCTGACCGACGCCACCCTGTCCGGCGCCGCCCGAGGCCTTGCCTTCCAGCTTGTGGAAGGCCTCGGCACGGTAAACCGGCGCGGCGCCGGGCGCGAGATCAAGGCCTTGAGCGCAAACGACCGCACAGCCCTCGGCAAACTCGGCGTGCGCATCGGCCGCGAGGCGGTGTTCGTGCCGGCCCTGCTCAAGCCTCGGGCCCGGGTAGCCCGGATACTGTTGTGGGCGGTCCACACAAGCCAAAGCCGGCTACCGGACGGCCCCCAGGGCGACGTCCTGTCAGTTGCCGTGGCCGCGGATATGCCGGACGACTTCTACAGCGCCATCGGCTATGGCGTCTTCGGAAGTCTTGCGCTACGGGTTGATGCTGCCGAGCGGATCGCCGCCAGGGCCTGTCGCCTCAGCGAAGCCGGGTCCTTCGTTCCCGGCCCGGATCTTCTGGCCCTGGCCGGTTGTGACGGCGACGCCATGGCAACCGTGCTCACCGCCCTGGGTTTTCGTGCCGAGGCGCCGGACGTCCAGGGACTGGTGAGTTTCGCGGCGCCCAAACGAAATCGCCGCACGGGCCCCGGCAAAGCCAAACGCCAAGCGCGAAGCGGCAAGGCCCGGCCCGTGGTGGACCCGGATTCACCCTTCGCCAAGCTCGCCGGCCTGCGTCTCAATTCATGACTCTGCGTCTCACCCCATGACGGACCCCGCCAGCGATAGCGCGGCGCGCCTGCGTCTCGACAAGTGGCTATGGTATGCGCGGTTCTATAAAACCCGATCCCTGGCGGCGCGGGCCTGCGCGGCCGGGCGCATGCGGATTAATCGCGAAGTGGTGTCCAAGTCCCACGCCACGGTCAAACCCGGTGACGTGGTGACATTTCCCCAGGGACCGATGATCCGGGTCATTGAAATCATTGCCCTGGGCGAGCGCCGGGGCCCCGCCCCCGAGGCCCAGGCACTGTACATTGACTTGGCCCCAAGGCCCGCGCCGGACCACGGCGAAAGGCCCAAATCACCCCCTTCAGTCGCCGCCCGTGACCAGGGCGCGGGCCGCCCCACCAAGACCGATCACCGCGCCATAATGCGCCTCAAGGAAGGCGATTCCTGAGTCCGAGCAAGGCCACTGAAACCCGCGGGATCACGGGGCTTGCCGCCCTATGACGGTTATGTTACCCAGACGCCATGATTGACCGTATCAAGAGTTTGCTGGCGGCCATGGGCGGCGCCACGGCGGAACCCATACTGCACGATACAGCCGGAGTTGACGCGTTGCATCTGGCGGCGGGGGCGTTGCTCGCCGAGGTCGCGCTGGGCGACGGCGATTTCGATGACGCCGAACGGCGCGCCATCAACGAGATCGTCAGTAAGCGCTTCGGGCTGACGGAGACCCAGGCCATGGCCCTGGTCGAGGCCGCCGAGCAAGCCGCCAAGGACGCCACGCACCTCTTGCGTTTTACCCGGGTTATCAAGGATAACTTCACCGACAGCGAACGAGTCGAACTGATCGAGATGATTTGGGAAGTGGTCTACGCCGATGGTGTTCTGCACGATTACGAGGATTCGTTGTTGCGCCGCATCGCCGGTTTGATCTACGTCTCCGACCGTGATCGCGGCGAGGCACGCAAACGGGCCCTGGCACGCATCGCCGATGCCAAGCAGGGCCTGGCGATTTGAGACTGTTGAGAAACTGGAGAACTGAATGACCTACGTCGTCATTGATTCATGCATCCGTTGCAAGTTGATGGACTGCGTCGAAGTATGCCCCGTGGATTGCTTTTACGAGGGCGAGAATATGCTCGTCATCCATCCCGACGAATGTATCGATTGCGGCGTCTGCGAGCCGGAATGTCCGATCGACGCGATCCTGCCCGATACAGAGGGCGATCTGTCGAAGTGGGTCGAACACAACCGGGTCTATTCCGAGATGTGGCCTAATATCACGCGCATGGGCACGCCGCCGGTGGACTCCGACCAGTGGCGCGAAGTGCCCGACAAGATGAAGCACTTCAGCGAAAAGCCCGGTAATACGGACGCCTCCTAGGGAGATTCGCACCTCACGGGGCAACGATGGCCGGTATGTTGCGGTAAACAGGGAAAAAATTGACGCCACACCCTGTCTTTTACCGGCAAAATGTGATAGTGTCCCCAGACATTGGGACAGCCCTCGACAGGGGCACGACGTTCCGAGGGTTGGCCTGGTTGCCGCAATAGGCGTCGCATCGGCTACCCTTCCATTGGTTTCCGATGGTTTGAATGGTCCTCGCGTGATCGGTAAATTGGCGCACGCAGGCGAATTGTTGACTCCCGTTACGGGGAATTAAGGGTGAAAGAACACAGTATGGCTAAAGATCTTGCGTTCGCCGCGGGCGAATATGTGGTGTACCCGACCCATGGGGTCGGCCGCGTTATTGGTGTCGAAAAGCAGGAAATTTCCGGCACGTCCCTCGAAGTCGTCGTCATCAGCTTCGATAAGGAGAAGATGACCCTGCGCGTTCCGGTGGCCAAGACGGAAGCGGCGGGCATGCGTCGCCTGTCGACCCGCAAGACCATGGAGACGGCCATGACGACCCTGCGCGGCAGGGCGCGCGTAAAGCGCACCATGTGGAGCCGCCGGGCCCAGGAGTACGAGGTTAAGATCAATTCGGGCAATCCGGTATCCATCGCCGAGGTGGTGCGTGACCTGCACCGCAATGTGGGCCAGCCCGACCGCTCCTACAGCGAGCGCCAGCTCTACGAGGCCGCGTTCGAGCGTCTCATTCGCGAAGTCGCCGCGGTTGATCAGATTGACACCGACGCGGCGGCCCTGCGCCTCGAGAAGGTTCTCACCCCCGCCGAGGAACCGCCGCAAGTCACACCCTGATAGCGACCGGCGGGTTTGTTGTCAGAGCCGTTTGAGTGGGGTTATCATCGGCCCTGTCACGCATAATCTGAAGGCCGGTTGATGCTCGATAAATCCAAGTTCGCCAGCCTGCGCGCGGTTTTCCGCGTGTGGGCTATTGCGGCCATTCATGGCGAGGCCGCTCGCCTGGCCACAGTGCACGAGCAGATCGTCCAGCGCTTCGCGCCCGGCGACCGGGTGGTCTATCTTGGCAACTATCTGGGCCACGGCGGCGAAATTTGCGCCACCCTCGACACCATGCTGTCATTCCGCCGTAAGCTGCTGGCCGAACCCGGCATGATGGCCTGCGACGTGGTTTTTCTGCGCGGCGCCCAGGAGGAAATGTGGTCCAAGCTCATGCAGCTTCACCTAGCGCTCGACCCTGGGTCAGTGCTCGCGTGGATGCTCGCGCGCGGTCTGGACAAAACTCTGGCGGCCTATGGCGGCAGCGGTCTCGACGGCATCGCCCGGGCTCGCGGCGGCGCTACCGAGCTTGTCCGTTGGACCAACGAATTGCGCAACACCATGCAGGCCTGGCCGGGTCATGCCAATCTGATGTCGGCGCTCAAACGGGCGGCGTTCACCGAGGACGGCGCGTTATTGTTCGTTCACGCCGGGCTCGATCCGACCCGGCCCCTGGCGGTCCAGAGCGACGATTTGTGGTGGGGCGACGGCTTCGAATCCATCGACGGTCCCTACGATGGCTTCAGACTCATCGTCCGAGGCTTCGACCGGGCCGGCCATGGAGTCGCCTTCACCGCCCACACAGCGACCCTCGACGGCGGCTGCGGCTTCGGCAATTCGCTCCACGCCGCCTGCTTCGATCTCGACGGCAAGGTGGTCGAGCGCGTCGAGGGTTGAGCGCCGTTGCCTGACGCTTGACGGCGTTGAGTGTGGCTGTCATTCAGGGGCGAGATAGCGAATGCCAGGAAAGGGCGGAGACATGCAAAATCTTAGCGTCAACGGCGAGCGGCTGTGGGACAGCCTGATGGAAATGGCCCAGTTCGGCGCTACCCCCAAGGGCGGCTGCCGACGCCTGGCGCTCAGCGACGAAGACAAGGCCGGCCGCGACCGCTTTGTCGCCTGGTGCGAGGTCGCCGGCTGCACCGTCAGCATCGACAGGCTGGGCAATATCTTTGCCCGCCGGCCGGGCCGCGACAACAGCCTGCCCCCGGTGGTCACCGGCAGCCATCTCGACACCCAGCCCCATGGCGGCAAGTTCGACGGTGTCTTTGGTGTGCTCGCCGGCCTCGAGGTGGTGCGTAGCCTCAACGACCACGGCATCGAAACCGAAGCGCCCATCGAGGTCACCGTATGGACCAACGAGGAAGGCGCCCGTTTCGCCCCGGCCATGGTCGCCTCCGGCGTATTCGGCGGCGCTTTCGAGCTCGACTACGCCCTGGGTTGTGCCGACCCGGACGGCAAGACCATGGGCGAAGAACTGGAGCGCATCGGCTACGCCGGCGACATGGATGTCGGCGGCCGGCCCTTCGCCGCCAATTTCGAGGCCCATATCGAGCAGGGCCCGATCCTCGAAGCGGAAAACAAGACCGTCGGCGTGGTTACCGATGTGCAAGGAATCCGCTGGTACGACGTCACCGTCATCGGCAAGGATTCCCACGCCGGCCCGACCCCCATGGCGGTGCGCCGCGACGCCCTTGTCGGCGCCGCGCGTATGGTCGAGGCTGTCAATGGCATCGGTCTCGGCCACCAGCCCAACGCTTGCGCCACCGTGGGCGTGCTCGAAGTCTCCCCGGCATCGCGCAATACCATCCCCGGCGAGGTCTATTTCTCGGTCGACCTGCGCCATCCCAACGGTGACACCCTCGACGCCATGGAAGCCGATCTGCACGCCGCCTGCGAGAAAATCGCCGGCGAGGCCAAACTTGAGGTCACGGTCGAGCAAATCTGGGACTCGCCGCCGGTGGCCTTCGACGCGGCTTGTGTCGGCGCCGTGCGCGACGCCGCCGGGCGGCTTGGCTATGAGCACCGCGACATCATCTCCGGCGCCGGCCACGACGCGGTCTACATCGCCCGGGTCGCCCCCACCGCCATGATCTTCGTGCCCTGCGCCGACGGCCTCAGCCATAACGAGGAGGAAAGCGCCGAATCCGGCGACCTAGCCGCCGGCTGTGCCGTTCTCATGCACGCCATGCTCGATCGTGCCGGGGTGGTGAGTTAGGAGTTAGCCCCCCTCACATCACCGCGCCGATCTGCCAGGGGACGAATTCGTCGTCGCCGAAGCCGAGGGCTTCGCTTTTGCTTGGCGTGCCGCTGGCGATTTCGAGGACCGTGCGGAAGATGTGCTCACCCATTTCGGCGATGGTCGCGGCGCCGTCGGCCACCGGACCGCAGTTGATGTCCATGTCATCGGCCATGCGCTCAAACATAGTGCTGTTGGTGGCAAGCTTGATGCTGGGCACCGGCTTGCAGCCGAACACCGAGCCGCGCCCGGTGGTGAAGCACACCATGTTGGCGGCGCCGGCGACCATGCCGGTGACCGACACCGGGTCGTAGCCCGGCGTATCCATGAAGACGAAACCCTTAGCGGTGACCGGCTCGGCGTAGCGGTAGACCGCGGTCAGGTTGGTGGTACCGCCCTTGGCGGCAGCGCCGAGGGACTTTTCGAGAATGGTGGTCAACCCGCCGGCCTTGTTGCCCGGCGACGGGTTGTTGTTCATGGCGCCGTCATGCTGCGCCACGTATTCCTCCCACCACTGGATCAGGTCAACCAGATCGCCGGCGACCTCGTCGTTGACCGCGCGCCGGGTCAGCAGATGCTCGGCGCCGTAGATCTCCGGCGTCTCGCCAAGCACCCCGGTGCCGCCGTGACGGACCAGGAGATCGACCGCAGCGCCCAGGGACGGGTTCGCCGAAATACCCGAATAGGCGTCGGAACCACCGCATTCAAGGCCGAGGATCAATTCGCTGGCCGGCTGCTCGCTGCGCCGCGCCTTATCGACCTCGGGCAACATGGTGTCGATACGCGTGCAAGCGGCTTCAATGGTGGCCCTGGTGCCGCCGGTGTCCTGAATGGTCATGGCGTGGAGCAGCAGCCCCACTTCGAGCCCCTCATGGGCGACGAATTGGCCGATCTGGACGACCTCGCAGCCGAGGCCGAGGAAGACGATGCCGCCGAAGTTGGGATGGCGGGCATAACCCGCCAGGGTGCGGCGCAATAGGGCCATGCCCTCGCTGCCACCGTCTAGGCTGCAGCCGGTGCCGTGGGTAATGGCGACCACACCATCCACGTTGGGATAAGCCTGCAGGGCATCGCCGCGATAACGCTCGGAGACATAGCGTGCCACCGTGGCCGAGCAGTTGACCGTCGACAGCACGCCGATGTAATTGCGCGTGCCGACCTGGCCGTCCGCCCGCTTGTAGCCCATGAAACTGGCGCGCTCGGCCTCGGGTACATAGGCGGTATCGCGGGTCTCTGTGCCGGCCGCATAGTCGCGGGCGAAATCCTTCATTTCCACGTTGTGGGTGTGAACGTGATCGCCCGGCGCGATGGCCTCGGGTGCAAACCCAATAATCTGGTCGTATTTTCGCAGAGGCTCGCCAGGGGCAACTGGTTCGGTGGCGATCTTGTGGCCGGCCGGGATGTGCTCGACCGCCCGCAGGTTCTCGCCGGGGATCTCGGTGCCGGGTAAAATATCGGCCCGCGCCACCACCACGTTATCGGCCGGGTGCAGGCGGGTCGTCAGGGTATCTGTGGCGGTCATGGCGTGCTCTCCGAAGTTTTCCCAATCATAGCTTATCCAAACCTCGACTCCCATCTGTCTTGGGCGTACGGTCCATCAAATTGGCAATGTTTCTTGGAGAGCGATCATGAGCGGCAACGGTTGCAGTCCCGACCTCAATGGATGGGGCATCGACAACGACTATGGCGTCCTGCGGGACGTGCTGCTGGGCAAGCCCGACCATTTCGAATGGCGGCCGATCAGCCAGATCGCCAAGCGCACCTTCAACAACCTGGAGGCCCTGGGCATTCGCTACGACCACCAACTGGCCCAGCGCCAGCACCGAAAAATGGTCGATATCTACGAGGCCTGCGACGTCAACGTTCACCTGCTCGACGCCGACGAGGGCCTGCCGTGCAGCGTCTATGCCCGCGATTCCAGCGCCATGACCCCGTGGGGCGCGCTGATCACCAGCATCCAGACGCCGTTCCGCCGGCGCGACTACTCGGTGGTCACCAAGTTCTACGACCGCATGAACATTCCGATCTGGAACTGGGTCACCGCCGGCCACTTCGAGGGCGGCGACTTCGACATCCTCGAGCCCGGCGCGGTGATGCTCGGCTATTGCGGCGAGCGCTCGGAAGAAGAAGGCGCCCGCCAGGTCGCCAAATGGGTCGAGGCCGAGGGCTGGGAGTACATCGTCGCGCCGATCCCCGTGGCCTTCGTCCACATGGACGGCATGGTCGTCATGGTCGGCCACAAGACCGCCGTGGCCTGCGTCGACGCCCTGGAGGATTACGTCATAGACTGGATCAAGGCGCGCGGCATCGAGATCATTCCCGTAGGCTACCGCGACGCCTCGAAGCTCGGCTGCAACGTAGTGGCCCTAGGCAACGACCGGGTGCTGTCCATGGCAACCAACGCCGATCTTAACGACCGCCTGACCGCCATGGGCTTCGAGGTCTTCGCTCCGGACATGTCCATGTTCCAATACGGCGGCGGCGGCGTCCACTGCCTCAGTCAGGCGCTGCGCCGCGACCCGGTGGAGGGCTCCGCGGGCCATGCCTAGATCGGCAACTCGCGGCGCTTGATTTCCACCTCGGCCGGGCGCACGTCGGCTTCAATGAAGCGGGCGAGGTTTTGCGCCAGGGCTTCGCAGATGGCGGCGCCCTTGTCAGCCGTTGCCGCCCGCGCATCGGCGCCGGCGCCCCGGCCGGCGGCAGTGGCGGCGCCGAATTCCTCGACCGTTTCCCAGACCGAGACCGTGTTGGTATCAAACGGTGGCGCCCAGACCGCATGGGAGCGCGGAAATTCACCCTCGGGCATGGGCTCGTTGACGGCCGGCGCGGCATCCATGGTTACCAGTTCCCGGCGGTGGTACAGCATCATCGAGGTCTCGGCGTCACCGGCGTGATCGAGGCCGTCGGCGCCGAACAGGTCCAATGCCTCGGTCTTGGCCATGAGCCCGGCATCGACCACGGCAACGAAAGCGCCGGTGGTGTGGCGCAGGCGCACCGCGGCGATCTCCAGAGGCGGCAGGTTAGCGATGCGGTTGCCGTTGACCACGATAATCTTCTTGAAGCCATACCAGATCAGGCTCTCGGCCATATCGATCACCACCTGGGTCAGGGTCTCGGGCCGCAGGGTCAGGCTGCCGGGATAAGCCAGATGATGATACGACATACCGACGTGCTGGGGCGGCGCGATGAGCACCCCGGCGCGTTCCGCCGCGCCTTCGGCCATGGCCATGGCCCATCCCGTATCGACCATCAACGGCAGGTGCGGCCCGTGCTGTTCGGTGGCGCCGATGGGCAGCAGGGCGATGTCGTCGTGCTCCAGGTAGGCCTCGATCGCCGTCCACGGCATCTCGTGTATCCAGCGAGTCTCATAATCGGCCATGGCGTGATTTCCTTGGGGTATTAGGGGCGTTATAGCCCGATCAGTTTGACCAGCCGGCCCGGCTCCAAGACCTCGCCCGGCACCAGGCCGTTGAGGACGCGGAAGCGTTCCTCCTTGAAGTCTTCGAAGGGCATGGTGGCGGCCAGGGCGGCCACCGTGTCGCCGAGTTGGACCTCATGGATTTGGATACGTTGGGGTCGCAGGTTGGTTTTTTCGCGCCCACTCAGAGGCCGGAAGCTGTAGGTCATGCGGCGTAGTTCTTCACCCAAGGCGGCGGTCTGGTTCGGCGGTGTCAAAATCATAAATCGGTAGACGGTTTCGGGGTCGTAGCGGATGGCGATGGCGCGCAGGTCGCGCGGCCCGTCTTGGGTGCCGACACGGGCGGTTCCGGTCGCCGCCGCCATACCGTTGACGGTGATGCGCGTCGCATCGCCGAGGCTCACATCGCCGAGCCATTTTTGGGTCAAGAAGCGCAAAATATCCATATTGGCGCCGACCTTGGCGCCGTCGAAACGGATCGCCGTACCGCCCTTGTGAGTCGCCACCACCGCCTGGCTGGTGTTGCGCATGCGGAAGTCCGGCGGCACCTTGAAGCGGAAGCCCAGGCCGGGGTGGGCGAATTCGCGGCCCCGGCGGAAGCCCTGGTCGGCGTCGTCGCCATAGAGGGTCTGGGCAAGACGCAGCAGATATTCGTCGTGGCCCAACTGGCGGCCCGCCGCCTGATTGATCTCGGCCGCCTCGGCGGCGCGGGCGACCCGGTCGGCGGTTCGCGGGTGGCTGGAGAACAGGCTGACCTCGGCCTCGACCCCCTCACGCCCGGCGATCTTGGCAGCGAGCCGGCTTTGGGCCCCCATCTTGGCGAGGAACGCGGCCATGGCCAGAGGATCGTAGCCGGCGCGGCCGAGATAGCGCACGCCGAGCACGTCGGCCTCGTGCTCCTGGTCCCGGGAGTAGCCCTGGACATAGGCGGTGGCGCCAAACCGCGCCAGCTCCGACACCGCGCGATTGCCGACAGCGGCGCCCAGCACCGCCGCGCCAAGCTGGGCGAACACCGCCTGGTTATAGCGCTGGGCCGTGTGGCGGCCGGTGACGTGGCCGATCTCGTGAGCCAGGACACCGGCCAGCTCGGCCTCGGAATTGGCCAGGACCATGAGCCCCCGGGTGACGTAGACGAAGCCGCCGGGCAGGGCGAAGGCGTTGATCTCGTCGCTGTTGATGATGGTGAAGGTGAACGGCGGGGTCGGCATCTCGGAGACGCTTTGCAGGCGGTGGCCGAGTTCGTAGACATAGGCGGTCAGGGCGACGCGCTCGTCATAGGCGCCGCCGAAGGCTTCGAGCAGCTTGGGATGTTCCTCGGCGCCGAGAGCCAATTCCTGGTTGGGACTCATGAGCGGTGTGAAGTCCGAGCCGCCGGTGGCCGGATTAGTGGTGCAGGCCGACAGAGCCAGCCCCATGGTCGCCACGATGATGGCCAACCCGCGCTGAACCGGGGACATCATGGATCGAGCACCTCGATCTGCTCCGGATGGCTGATTTCGATCATCGATCCATTCCAGGATTCGACCCAACCGCGCACCCGAACCCGGTGGCCCTGGAGCGCTTCGATGTCGAAACCTATATCGTCGAACAGGCGGCGGTCGCGGGGGTCAACGCTGGCCGTGAAGTCGGTCTTCCAGTCAGGGCCGAAGTTGAGGTAGGCGCGGCCCCGAACAATGGTCGCGGCAACCACCAGCCCCTCGACCAATTCGAAGCGGTCAATGGGCAGGCGCGGTGGCTCGGCCTTTCGCACGGCGTAATAATCATCGCTCCAAATGCCGCGGCCGTTTGCCCTCGCCTCGGCCTCCAGGGCCAGCATGGCGGCGACCAGAGCCCGATTGTCGCGGAAGCTGTAAACCCGGGCCATGCCGAGACGCAGCAATTCGCCCTGCACCCAGACGCCGTCGTTGGTGTAGAGATGGGCGAGCTGGCGGCCGTGGCGGTCAACCTGACGGCCGCCGTAGTGCAGCGAGACACGGACGTCCATGACCAGAGCGACCAGGGTCGCCTTGGCCTCATCGGCCAAGGGCCAGGCCTCGAAGCCGGGGCGGCCGAGAGGCAGCTTGGGCGCCTGGATGCCGACCAGGCGCACCACCATGCCGTTGTCGAGCTCGACCGTGTCGCCGTCGACCACCACGACCACGCGGGCCCTTGGCCCCTGCTTAAGGTCCGCAGCCACGGCGGCGAACGGGAGTAGCGCCAGGGCGACGAGAATAATCAACCGGTTCATAGGGCGACTATACCACAACGTGGCGGCGGCCTATGATCGGCAAAATTCTGATCCTACGGAGAAAATTCCATGGCCCGTACCGCGTTGTTCCCCGAAATCGAACCCTTTGAGACCGGCATGATGGATACAGGCGGTGTCCACCAGGTCTACTGGGAGCAATCGGGCAATCCGACCGGCGTGCCGGTAATCTTTCTCCATGGCGGGCCGGGCGGCGGCGCCGGGCTGGTGCAGCGCCGGTTCTACGACCCGGACCATTACCGCATCATCATATTCGACCAGCGCGGCTGCGGCCGCTCGACGCCGGTGGCGGACCTCACCGACAACACCACGCCCCACCTCATCGCCGACATGGAACAACTGCGCGAACAGCTCGGCATCGAACGCTGGATCGTGTTCGGCGGCTCCTGGGGCTCGACCCTGACCATGGCCTACGCGCAAGCCCACCCGGAGTGCTGCATGGCCCTAGTCATGCGCGGCATCTTCCTGTGTCGCCGCCAGGAGATCGAATGGTTCCTCAACGGCATGGGCACGGTATTCCCGGAACACTGGCGCGAGTTCACATCCGTCCTGCCCGAGGCCGAGCACGGCGATCTGCTGACCAACTTCTACCGCGTCCTTACCGACCCGGACCCGGCCGTCCACATGCCGGCGGCGCGGGCCTGGAGCATCTACGAGGGACGCTGCGCCACCCTGCTGCCGGACCCGGACGTGGTGGCCAGCTTCGCCGACGATAAGAAGGCTCTGAGCCTGGCGCGGATCGAGGCCCATTACTTCATCAACGACATTTTTCTACCGCTCAATGCTCTGTTCGACAGTATCGGGCTGCTGCGTGATATCCCCACGGTCATGGTCCAGGGGCGCTACGATATCATTTGCCCGACCATAACCGCCGACACCGTGGCCCAGGCCTGGCCCGAGGCCGACTACCGCATCATCCCCGATGCCGGTCACATGGTTCTGGAGCCGGGCATCCTTGCCGCCCTGCTCGACGTCATGGAGGATTTCAAGAGGCTGGCATGAGGCAGGCGGTTTTTCGTACACTCTGGGCAATGAGGCAAAGGGGGTTTCGACCGGTGGTACGGCTTTTCACGTTGATTGCGAGTTTGGCGCTTGGGTTGACGGTGGCCACGGCGACGTGGGCCGATGATCCGTCGTTCCTCGCCGTCAGTGCCGGCGGCTACGACGTCAACGACAACGAGACCGCCGCCGAGGCCCGCATCGAGTTCCGCTGGAACCAGAAGTTCCTCGGCTTCAAGCCCATGATCGGCCTGCTCGGCAACAGCAAGGGCGGCATCTACGGCTACGGCGGCATCAATCTTGATATCTTCATGGGAAATCGCTGGGTCATGACGCCCAACTTCGCAATCGGCGGGTATCGCCGGGGCGTCTCCAAGGATCTGGGCAATGTGCTTGAGTTCCGCTCCGGCCTCGAACTGGCCTATCGTTTCGACGATCGGGCACGCCTTGGGGTCGCGCTCAGTCACATTTCCAACGCCAGTATCAGCAACAATAATCCGGGCACCGAGTCCCTAGTTCTGACCTACTCGATCCCGATTGGCAACTGATCACTGTGTGAGTACTTGCCCTCGGGCGTAATTTTCATAAAATCCGCCGGGGATATTGAGGCTAGGGGTTTTCGCAATGATGGTTAGAGGTTTGGCGGCGGCGCTGGTGGCGCTCGCGCTGGTAATATGCGGCTCGCCCGCCGTGGCGGGGGACAAGGACCTGCTGATCTTCATGGCCGGCCAGTCGGATATCGACGACTACGATGAAGAAACCTTCGAGGGCCGCATCGAGTTCACCTCCCACTATACCGACTTCGCCGCCGAGCCGTTCTTTGGCGGCTTTGGGGCCATGCTCGGGCTGATGGTCAGCGGCAAGGGCTCGGTGTTCGGCTATGGCGGAACCTATGCGGATATCTTTCTCGGCGACCATATCGTCATCCGCCCCGAAGGCGGCGGCGGCGGCTTCGTTGCGGGCAACTCCAAGGATCTGGGCGGTGTCTATCAGTTCCACGCCGCCATCACCTTCGCCTACGTCTTCGAAAACGAGGCCCGCGTCGGCATTACCCTGACACACATCTCCAATTTCAGCATCCACGATTCAAACCCTGGCCTTGATTCCGGCTTGTTCTCCTATTCCATGCCCATTGACCCGCTGTTCTAGGGAACCATGACAATCGATGAAGGCGCGGTCGCGCGGCACTATGGCAAAGCCGGGCTGCTGGCGCGCATTGACGCCGGGCTCAATGCAATGGGCGTCGATCTCGACCATCTGACCATCGACGATCTGGCCCCGGTGGATGAATTCCATGTTGGCGGGCGCAAGGCCACCGACCACGCCCTCGACGCTCTGGCGCCCCGGACCGGCCAGCGCATTCTCGATGTCGGCTGCGGCATCGGCGGCACGGCGCGGCTGATGGCCTCGCGTTACGGCTGCCGGGTTCACGGCATCGATCTGACGCCCGAATATGTCGACATTGCCCGTACCCTGACCGATCGGGTCGGCCTCGGCGATGACGTCAATTTCGACGTCGCCAGCGCCCTCGCCATGCCCTTTGAAGACGCTACGTTCCATGGCGCCGTCACCATGCACGTGGCCATGAACATCGCCGACCGGGAAAGCCTCTATGGGGAAATCGCTCGAGTCCTGAAGCCGGGCGCGACTTGTTGCGTCTACGACGTCATGAAAATAGACGACCAGCCCCTGGCCTACCCCGTGCCCTGGGCCGAGACCGCCGAGACCAGCCACCTGACCACGGTGGACCAGACCCAGGCGCTGCTTGAGAACGCCGGCTTCAAAATCACCCTGGTGGACAACCGCCGCGACGCCGCCATCGACTTTTTTCGCAAACGCCTCAAAGCCGCCGGCGAAGGCCCGCCACCGCTCGGCGTACACCTGTTGATGGGCGCCACTTGGCGCGACAAACTCAAGAACACCCTGGCCAACACCGAAAACGGCCGTATCGGCCCGGTGCTGATGATGGCCCGGCGCGGCGCCTAGCCGCTCCCGGTTGACCGCGCCGCGCCGCGCGCCTAGAAAGGCCCCAAGCGCCCGTAGCTCAGTAGGATAGAGCACCAGATTCCTAATCTGGGGGTCACAGGTTCGAATCCTGTCGGGCGCACCACTCCTGTGCTGCCCGCCCCGGTGCCCAGCATCCCGTTTTACATGGCCTTGGTCTGTGAGGTGGTCGAAGCCTCGGCCTGATCAGCCCGCGACAAATGGGCATCCACGCAACTCGCCGCCGACGACGCATGCTCGAGACAGGCGGCGATCGAGGGACCACTGAAGTAGTTGCCGGTGAGGAACAGGCCGGGTAAAGCTTGCTCGGCGGCGCGCAGGGCGGCGGCGCGGCCAGGATGGCCAGTGGTGTACTGGGGCAACCCCCGCGCCCACTGGCGCACCCCGGCGACCACCGGCTCGCCCCGGGCGCCGAGCAGGTCGGCGAATTCATCACGGGTGGCGGCGACCAGATCAGCGATCGGCAGTCGGGCAAGCTCGGGCGCCCGGGCGCCGCCCATGTACCCGGCCAACGCCACATGGCCGGCCGGCGCGCGGCCGGGGAACATGGTCGAACAGAACTGTGAGCCACTGAGTGTCCGGCCCTCGCCCGGCGCGGTAAGATAACCGAGGCCGTCGAGGGGATGGTCGACCTGGTCGCGGCGATAACCCAGGAAGACCACGGCAAGGGGCGGCGCGGCAATGGCCCCGGCGGCGTTGGCGGCGGCGGCGTCGAGCCCTTCGAGCAGACCCGCCGCCACATGGGGCTGGGTCGCCAGCACTACGGACCGCGCCGTGAATGCGCCCGCCGCGCCGGCGTCGATCCGGTAGCCGGTTGGTTCCCGCCGCAGACGTCGTACGGCGGCCCCGGTCCGCAACGCCGAGCCCAGCGCCCGGGCGAGCGCCTCGGGCAAAGTACCGATGCCGCCGGGCCAGGAATGCAGCCGCCGGCCGGGCATGCGCTTGCCGTTGCGCCGCCGCGCGAAGACCGCGCGGGCGATCGAACCGTGACCGCGTTCCATTTCCCGGAGCGCCGGGAACACCGCCGCCATGGATAGCTGGTCGGCGCAGCCGGCGTAGAGGCCGCCGGTCAACGGGTCGATCACCCGTTCGGCGAATTCACGACCGAAGCGACGGCTGAAGAACCCGGCGATAGTCTCGTCGCCACTATCCTTGCGGCCCGGCAGAAACGGCTCGGCCATCAGCCGCAGCCGTGCGCCCAGCGAGAGATAGCCGGATGTCAGAAAGCCGAAGGGATGAGTGGCGATACGGGCGAGAGAATCCCGGTCGGTGAGATAACGATAGCGCACCTCGTCCCCCAGGTCGCAACGGTCCGCGGTGATACCAAGGGCACTAGCCACCTGCCCCGCCTCTGCCGAAGCGGCGTTGACCGTACTCGGACCGTGCTCCATGAGGAAGCCGCCGATGTGTTCGGATACGGCGTTGCCGCCGGCCCGTACCTGACGCTCCAGCACCACCACGCGGTGGCCGCGCTGTTGCAGATCAAAGGCCGTGGCCAGGCCCGAGACGCCGCCGCCGATGACTGCCACATCGACGGTCATGGCCCGGACTCTGTCATTGGCGGCCGTGTCATCATCCCCTTGGGCGGTCCCGCCGCGCCGAAACGCCGCTGGGCCAGCTCATGGAGGTGGCGCGCCTCGACCTCGCCGCCGCCCTGCTCACGGACATAGGCCTCGGCGCGTTGGCGGATCATGCGGCGAAGGAACGGCGGCACCCGCGCCAGCCTGTCCTCGGCATCGGCGGTCCAGGGCAGGGCCTTGCCGGTGTCGGGCAGCGGCTCGACCACGGCGCCGCCGCCGGGCTGGTAGCGGCACAGGAAGTCCTCGCCCATGAGGTTGCCGTATCGCGCCAGGGGCCGTGCCCGGCAGCCACCGCACATCTTGGTGTATTCACAGGCGCCGCAGCGGCCTTCGAGCGTTGGGGCGCGTAGCGCCTGGAACTGGGACGCGGTCTGCCACAGATCGATAAAGTCGTGGTCACGCAGAGAGCCCACGGACCCTTCCATATAGGGGCAGGCGGTCAACTCGCCCTCGGGAGTGACCCGGCAATAGCGCGTGCCAGCAAGGCAGCCGCCGGCCTCGTAACCCTGGGCCAGGGTCACCGGCAACGGCGGGTCGGCAAGCATGGCCATGCGCTTGAAGTGAGGCGCGCAGCGTGGCCGTACCAACAGTTCGGTCTCGTCACGCGCCGCCTCGGTGATGCGCTTCATGACGCGCTCGTAGACGTCGGCGGAAACATTGGTCACAGATTCACCGCGCCCGGTGCAGACCAGGAAGAAGATGTTGAGCACCGCCGCCCCGGCCTCGCGGGCGAAGTCGATCATGCTGTCGAGCTCATCGGCGTTGTCGTCGGTGACCGAGAAGTGGACCTGGAACATCAACCCGGCGCGGCGGCAGGCGTCAATGCCGGCCAAGGTCCTGTTCCACGACCCCTGACGGCCCCTGAAGCCGTCGTGATAGGCCGGATCGAGGGAGTCGAGGCTGATGCCGGCGGCGCCGATTCCGGCATCCTGCAGGGCGGCGACCCGCATGTCGTCCAGCATGGTGCCGTTGGTGCCCATGACGACCATCAGGCGACGGCTGCTGGCGTGGCGGACGATGTCGAAAATGTCGGGCCGCATGAGCGGCTCGCCACCGGTCAGCACCACCATGGTCTCGTCGCTCAAGTCGGCGATGCGGTCGATGATCGCCGTGACTTCGGGGGTGGTCAGTTCGTCGGCGCCGCCGTTCTTGCGTACGCCGGCGTCGAGATAGCAGTGGGCGCAACTCAGGTTACAGCGCCGCGTCAGGTTAAGCGCCACCAGGAACGGCGTGTCCGTGAGCGTTTCAGCCATCGCTGGTCTTGTGCCCTCCCGCCTGCATGGTCTGGGTCATGACGCCGCGCGAGGTGGCGATGCCGGCCTCGACCATATCGGTGATCACCTCGCTGGCTCCGGCTTCCGTCGCCTCGACCTCGATACGGGCGCGCACGGCGGGCCGCACCATGGCCGGCACCCGGGCCAGGCGAGCCAGGGCGGCGGCGTTCCACAGCGGCGCCGGGGCGGCGTCGGTGGCCAGGAAAGGCCGCACATGGTCGGCGCTCACTTCGGCCGCGCCGTCACGCCGCGCCTGTTTCTCAGCCCGCAGGCGGATGGTGGCGCTGCTCGACGGATCGCCAACCCGCTCGATCAGCGCCGTGGCCTCGGCCGTCCACTCGGGCGCGTCGTCGGGCTCGGAAGTGCCGCCGGCGGCGGGGCAGAAACGGGCCGTGACTTCCTCCATGATGTCCGAGGTGACCACCGTATGGCCGCGTTCCTGGGCGTAACGCAGGATGGCGATACGGACCATGGCCTGGGCCGCCTCGGGAACCTTAGTCAGGCTCGCCTCGGCCTCGACCGACCACGCGATGGTCTCGGCGGCGACGGCTTCGAGGGGCGGTGTATAGGCAGTCTGGCCGAACCACAGATGGCAGGACGCCTGGCGCAGCAGGTTCTCGGCATTGCCGCCGATGTCGAGGTCGGGGTCGGCGTGGATACCGGTCTTGCCGAGCATCACCAGGCTGGCGCCAACCTCGCCAAGGTAGCGCGCGATGGCCTGCCACGGCTTGCCTTCGAGCAATTGGCAGGTGATCTCGACACCCTCGTCCTCGGCCACATGCTTGGCGACATCGAGGTGGGACTGGTAGATCTTGGCGAGGCCGGCGTCAATGATGTCCTCGTGGAGCTTCTCCTGCTCCTTGAACTTGAACACTTGGGCCGCCTCGTCGCTCAACACATCGGCGATCTTGTGGAAAGCGACGTAGTGGAAGTAGGGATCGTAGGCGGCGACCGCGTGGACCGGCACACCGAGCCGGCGGCCGAGATCGAGGGCCAGCTTGAACGAGCCGAAGGACAGCGGCGAGCCGTCCAGGGCGACGACGATGGGGCCGTCGCCCAGGGCCCGGGCGGCATCACGAATGACCAGGGTGTCGATGGCGGAGCGCCGCACGGTCCGCTCGCAGACCGTGCCGACCACTTCGCCGTCGACCTTTCCGAGACCGATGGCGCCGAGCACCAGCAGGTCGAAATCACCGCTCGCCGCCGCCTCGACCACACGGCGGTAGTTCTTGCCCTCGGGGCTGAAGGCGCGATAGGGCACGCCGGCGGCGGCACAGACCGGCTCGGCGGTCTCGTGGTAACTGTCGCTGATGACGTTGAGGCCTCGGGTAATGAGGGTGTCGTGGACCTCGCGCTGACGACCCAGTTCTTCTTCCTCGCGGTACTCCTCGGGCAGGCCGCTCTCCATCTGGCGGAAGCGGCGGTCGTGCATCTTGGCGGCGTAGGCATGAATGCCGCTGACCGTACCGCCGGCCCAGGCGGCGAGCCGCGCCGCTTCGGTCAGGCCACGGTCGGCATGCTCGGAGGCGTCGAGGGCGACGAGAATACGTTTGAACGGCGCCAGCTCCTCGGCCGGCGCCATGGGTGATGTCATCAGGCTCATTGCGGTACCTCGTTTTTTGGTTGGTTAGCATTGCGGCGGGCAACACCGCCGAGAAACAGGAAAAACAGGCCGGCGGCGATAAGCAGCATATGAAAGCCGCCGGGGCTCATGCCGCCATGCCACGACAGCAGGCTGTCGAGCATGCCGATAAACAACAGCGCGACGCCGAACAGCCGTGTCTTGGCGCCGCTCGGGTTGCTCACGGGCGCGTTCATGCCTCGTCCTCACGGCGGCGGCGGGCGCTACGAGCCCACCAGAGTTCGCCGCTAATCACGGTGCCGAAGACGGCGAAGGCCATGACGTAGGGGGTTGCGCCGGCCTTGGGCTTAAGCAACAGCCAGTACCAGGTGGTCAGGGTGTGCTTGGTGCCGCTCTCGCCGTTGGAGCCGTCCCAGGCGGCGAAGGCGATAGAAATGTAGGCGCCCTCGGCGAACTGCAGGTCGTTGTCGGCATCATCGGTGGTCCGTGGCCGGGTCATGACCACGCGCCAGGTGCCGTTGCGCCACACCGCGTCGGCGGCAAGGCCCACGGCCGCGCCGTCGCGGACATCGACATCGCCATAGCCCCGGCCGTTGGCCAGTTGCACGGACGGTGGCGTCTCACTGGTGCCGCTGGTCCAGCGCCACTGGTTGACCGGGCGCTTGGCGTCGCCCATGACGAAGTAGGGCTTGGCCATGCCGTCGGGAATGGTCACCGGAAGCTGCACGGCGACGGCGTCCTCGGCGAAGCCCGAATCGGCAATCTTCGCGGCCTGCTCATCGCCGGGAATGCTGCGGGTGCGGTCATCCCATTCCAGGTGAATGGCGACGGCGTCGTCGCTATAGAGCGCTCGCACGGTGATGGTGTCGTTGGACGGAGTGAAGAAACGCTCGTCGGCGATGATTTGCGGCACCAGCATGAAGGTGGCGACGGCCACCGCGTCCCAGACCGGGTCGTCGGGCGAGGTCGGCAGGGCGCCTCCGACCCGGTCGGCTTTGATGACCGTGACCTCCGGGTTGACCGGCTCGCCCTTGGCGCCCAGGGAGGCGGCGAAATTGGCCACGTGCCACCGCTCCTCGATGGTCAGGAATTTCTTGCTCTTGGCGTCGGCGAAGGACGGCATTTGGGTGCCGGAAATACCGACGGTGATGCGCGTGAAGATGTCCTTGGGCGCGTTGCTCGCCCGGAACGTCCAGGGTTTGGTCAGGTTGCGCGGCCAGGTGCGGTAGCCGGCATCGTCCTTGAGCTTTTTGATGGCGTCGCCCCGGCCCTCCTCGCCGTGGCATTCCGAGCAGCGCTCGCCGTCGAGGAACAGCTCGCGCCCCATGGCGATGCTTTCCGGCGACGAGGCGACCTGGGTGCCGTAATCGAGCTGCTGGCTCGGTTCCTCTTCGTCGAGGGCGGCGAAAATCTTGATGTAGGCGATCACATCCCAGATATCCTGCTCCGAGAGCACGTCGCTCCAGCCCGGCATGGCGGTACCCGGCATGCCATTGCCGATCATGCGCTGGAGATCGCTGTCGTTGGGCACGAAATCTTCGAAGCCGGTGGTCTTGATTTTGTACTGGGCCATGGAGAGGTCGCGCGGCCGGGGCAGCAGACGCTCGGCGCCTTCGCCCTCGCCGTCGCCTTCCTCGCCGTGACACCACATGCAGCGCTGGGCGTATATCGCCTCGCCGCGATCGGCGTCGCTCGCCGCGGCCATGGCCTGGCCGGCCAGCAGCATGACCACCAGGAAGACGATTATGCGGGCGGCCATCACTCGTGTTTCCACGACCGGGGACGGTGCCCAGTGTAGTCGTAGAGGAACAGGATGACCTTCCAGATTTCGTCCTCGGTAAGGAAGTCCTGCCATACGGGCATGGCGGAAATCCACGGCGCCGCCTCGTCGGGCAGGCCGGGGCCGCCGGTGGCGATGCGCCAGAATACGAAGCCTTCCTGAAGCTGGGCGATGGTGCCGATGTCCTGGAAGTTGAGCGGCGCCGGATTGAGCCCCTGAGCATAGGGACCCTGACCGTCGAGCTTGTCGCCGTGACAGAAATGGCAGTTCTCGACGTAGACCGTGGCGCCCTCGGCAACCAGTTCACGGAACCGGTCGGGGTCCTCCTTCTCGTAGCGGCGGAACGGGTTCTCCAGGGTCAGCAGATCGAAGCGTTTACCGTAGAGCTGAACCGAGTCCGGCGGCGCCGGGTGGATGGCGCGAAGCTCCAGGGGTGCCTCGAAGCGCGGTGTCGCCTGGTAAAAAGTGAAGCCCGCCGCGACCAGTGGGACGATGGTGAAGACCACGTTGCGCACCAGCTTCTTCGACGGGTCCTCGACCAGGGCCTTGATCGGCGCCACCAGCTCGGCCGCGCCCTCTTCGGTGAAGGTAAAGACCATGAAGGTACCGACGATCACGAAGAACATGTACATGGTCATCAGACTGTTCGGAATCGGCTGGCCGAGGATCCGGGCGAAAACGATGTCAAGGCCACCATAGACCACGGCGACGGTGAGGACGGCTTTGAGCAAGGCGGGAATTTTCATTGGCTCCGCCCCTACTTGAGCCCGGCCAGATAGTCGACCAGCAGCTCGAGCTCGCTGGCGAACATCTGCTCGCCGTAGTCGGCCGGCATCATGCCTTCCTCGAAGCCCTCGGCGATATCGGCGTCGGGGTCGAGGATCGAGCGCCTGAGGTAGCTGGCATCGCGGGTGGCGCCGATGGCCGAGAGGTCGGGGCCCATATCGCCCTCCTCGCCGGCGATCAGGTGGCAGGCACCGCAGGCCATCTCTTCGATAATCTCTTCAGGGCTTTCAAACAGCTCACGCCCTTCGCCGTCATCCTCGTCGTCGTCGTCTTCGACCGCCGCGTCGCTGGGTATCTCGACGGTGACGGCGCCGCCGCCGCTGGACTGCAAATAGGCGATAACGGCCAGGGTCTCGGCGTCCGAAAAACCGATTCCGCCGGTCAGCACGTTGGGCATCGGGCTCTCGGCGTCGTTGGTGCCCTTCTTGCCGAAGCCCGGCACCACATAGGCCGACGGTTCGACCATGGATTCGTAGAGGTATGACTGGGCGTCGTCGGCGGCGCCGGCGTAGGCTGGATCGGCGATACGTTCCGCAGCCACCTGGGCGACGGCATCGAGCAGCGGCGCCCGGCCGCCCACCGGATTGTGGCACAGCAAGCAGGTGCCCTTGCCCTCGAGCAGCCGCGCCCCCTGGGCGACGAACTGGTCCATGGTCATGGCGCCGAAGTCGACCGCCTCTTCCTCGGGCGGCGGCGCCGGCTTGAGGTCGGGAATGCCGTAGTTCGAAAAGCCGGCGAAGAAGCCGATGGTCAACAGGCTGAAAGCCATGACGGCGATGAAGTTCTTCATGTCTCGCCGCTCCGCCAGTAACCCGCCGCGTTCGTATGGCAGCCGCTGACCTGGCTCAGCCAGAATACGAAGATGACCATGGCCATGAAGATGATGGTGGCGACCGAAACCACGTTGGCGGCGTAGGCCAGGCTGGGCGTGAAGGCGTCGGACGAGTTGTCACGCACAACGTACATGACATGCCAGTGCTGGCGAATGCCCGAGCGAATGTAGCCCATCAGTCCCATCAGCCAAGTAAAGGCGACGGCGAGCAGGAACAGGGCGTATTGCGCCCGCTCGGGCACCCGGCCCCAGCGCAGCGGCGCCACTTCGCGCGAACCCCGGTACATGGCCGTATCGAGACCCAGGGCGATAACGATGACCACCAGGGTGGTGATCACCTGGGGGATCGACGAAGCGACCTTGTAGACCGTGTTGGTGAAGTAGCCGTGATAGACACCGAGGAACAGAATATTGAGCAGCCCTGCGGTGAACAGCGCCGCCTGGATGGCGTTGCCGGCCCGGACCCAGGAAACCACGGCGATCTTGTTGGCCCGGCGATACATCAGGAAGCTCAGCGCGGTGAACAGGATCATCACGTTCACCGCGATGTTCTTGGCCGGCATGATGCCAAGCGGCCCCAGGTACTTGTGGTAGGGCCCACCGAGCGCCTTGAGTTCCTGATTGGTCAGCACCAGGGTATGAGGCGTGAACCACACCATGAAGGCGGCGATGATGGCGATGGCGATATACTTGACGTACTTGTTGTAGCGTCCGGCGCCGTCGCTGCGCCCCATGCCGCACCACAGGTAATAGTTAGCCGACAGGAACAGGGTGCCGATGAGCACCGCCTGGATGATGAACAGCCAGGCGAAGACGCCGCCCATGAGGGTGATGCCCATTTGCTGGCTGTAGGCGTAAATCTCGGCCGCCAGATAGTAGCCGGCGAAGGGCAGCGGCAACAACGCCGAAATGGCGATGAAGTTGGCGTTGTAGCCCATCCAGTCGTAATGCGCCCGCTCGTCGGCGCTGCGCGCGCTGAGGAACTTGAAGGCGGCATAGGCGCCGACGATGGAACCGCCGAAGGCGATGTTGGCGACGAAGCGGTGCAGGTTGATGGGGTTCCACAGGAAGTTATGGACCGCGTCCCAGGTCGCCCCGTCGAAACCACCAGCGGCGTCGAGTCCGGCCGGGCTCATCATGAAGGTGAGCCAGGCGTTGGCCAGGAACATGAGGATGGTAGCGACGGCGTTGAGCAACAATCCGAGGGTCAAGTGGACCCACTTGCGGAAGCCGCCCTGCAGCCAGTGCCAGCCGTAGTAGTAGACGTAGAGCGCCGCGCTCTCGGCGAAGAACACCACGGCGTAGAAGAACATGGTCTCGCGGAAGATGCCGCTGAGATAGCCGAACAGGCCCGGGTAGAACAGGATCAGCGAGAACACCAGCAGGCCGCCGAGAATCGCGGTCAGCGAATAGGCGGTGATGCTGACCTTGATGAACTCATAGGCCATGTCGTCGTAGCGTTTGTCGCGGGTGCGCATGCCGATCGCCTCGATAATGAAGACGAAAATCGGCACCGCCAGCACGAAAGCGGCGAACCATAGGTGCAACTGGGCCGCGATCCACACCACCACACGACTGTTGACGCCTGCGATTTGGGGGTAATCGGCGGCACCCAGCTGAGGCGCGGGAATGGTCACCGCCGCACCGTCCGCACCATCCGCCGCGGCGCCCGCAACGGGGGCTGCCGCCTGCTCCCCGGCAAGAGCCGACGCGCCAAAACCCGAGGAATCGAGCGCGAGCACGACCATGGCGAAGATCAGGAACAATCCTCCCAGCAACAGGAGACGGCGCGAGCTCATTTTTCCCCTTTCGAAAATATGGCGATCACTGTTCAAAGATCAGACTCAGTCCCTGCATGTTCATCACGGCCACATCGAGCAACAGGAAAACCCCGCCGCAAACGAGAAAGGCCACAATGAAAGGCGCCAGATAGTTTTTTATTTCCACGGTTCCCTCTTCATTCTCACGTCCCGGACAGCGCTCACAGGAGCCACCAGAAGAATGCGGCTATGGCGGCAAAAACCACGGCAAACAGAGCCGGGCCAGCCCACGCAAATCTCTCCCCGCCGTTACCTTCGTCAGGCATAACAGTGCCTCCCGCGATTCACATTTTCCGACATCAGTGCAATGGACAAGGAACAGCCGATGGAATAGGCTCCCCGAATCATGCCCTCCAAAAAACAAATCGCTGACACTGTCATTTTTATCGGCATGGGCATTAACGCCGTTGTCATCGCGTTGATTCTCATTTTCTTCGTTTTTTGAGCACAGCCGGACGAGTCGGAAGAGGTTTCCCCCCGCCTTATCACCATTCAGCCTTTTTTCCCTTCGCACTTACAGAGCGCCCGCAGGTGCTTGATCAGGCCGTCAACATCCTCTTCGCTCAGGGTCTTGCCCCAAGGCGGCATCATCGGTGATTTACTTACCGA
>CAZYDR010000042.1:0-31861 GCA_964645285.1 uncultured Alphaproteobacteria bacterium | reverse complement strand
GGCGCAGATTGAAAAGAGTATTGGGCGCTACCTGGACCAGCTTGACAGCGCCGACGAAAGTGTCGTAATAGCGAGGGCGGCCGGGCTGCTGACCAACGGGCCATCAAAGAGCCGTAAAATTCGGTCGAGTAGGTGGGTGAAGAGTTGAGCGCGCACCTGCGGAACCGTGTGGGTGATGACATCGCCAACATTGTCGAACACCGGTTTCAAACCTTATTAGCGGTCTGCCTTTCGTTGCGGATTGCTGGACTTTATTGACAAACAATCAACGCCCAAGAAACGGCGGACGCTTCATATCAACGTCTGCCTGCGACTTTAGACGTAGCCGCATTCGATGGTGCTGTCCGACGGGTCCGGGTCGTGATCGTGCTCGACGAAAATGATCTCGGTGCCGTCGTCGCCGGTCTCGCGGACCGCCCACACCCTGGGTCAAACCCTAGTTGACTTGATGTGGGACGGCTTACGGCTTGATCCCAATGAAGGTTGGGATCTCCTCCTCGGTTTCGGCCCAGTCGGTGACCTCAAGGGCCTGGGCCTCAAAGCCCACCTCTTCTAGCATTTCGGTCCAGCGGGCCTCAGAAAATATGCCGCCAAGATGGCGGTCGGCCTCGACCCGTAGCCGATCGCGTTGGCGGATCAGATAGACATAGTCCGTTTCGATAGTGCTGTCCGTGGGGTCCGGGTCATGGTCGTGCTCGACGAAGACTATCTCGGCGCCGCCATCGCCGATGTGGCGGGTCGCCCGCACCCGGCCCTCAATGAAGCGCTCACGGGTGACTTCGGCGTAGGTCAGGAACACCCCGCCCGGGCGCAGATGCTCAAAGGCGGTGGTGAAGGCGGCGGTGAGGTCGGCCTCGTCCAGCATGTAGTCGATGGAATCGAAGCAAACTACCGCATCGAACTGTCGCCCGAGGCGAATGTCCCGCATATCGCCGGCGATATATTCCAACTCCGGGTTGAGACGGCGCGCCAGACCCCGCATTTCCGGGCTGCGGTCGATGCCGGTGACTGCAAAATGATGCTTCAGGGTCCAATCGTTGTGGCCGCCGCCGGAACCCAGGTTGAGCAGGGTCTTGATCTCGCCCCGGCCATGGGCCCAGATCAGCCCGGCGAAGGTCTCGCTCTCGCTTACATAATCCTCCGGCGGGCTGATGATCGGCCAGGTCCAGGCGAGATCGCCGTAGAGCCGGCGCTTGTCTCGGTCATCGGTCATTGTTTCCGCAGGCATTGTCATGTATGGACGCCCGCGGTGATGCAAGGGAAAAACTGATCTGAAACGGTGGTAGAGCTTGCAGTCATGTATCCGGCCTTTCCGCTGCGGTACGCTGACCGCTGGCCCTGATGGAATCCGGAAGATCGGCGCCCAGTCAGAGGAACGATCTTGATGCTCGGATAATGCCTCGGGTTTGGCCGATCTCGGGTAGAGCCCTGTTTCGCCATCAAATCGTTGTTACCCTCGCAAGTTGGTGTCCGCTTATCATCCGATCGGGCGGCCACCGCCAGACGATCGCCATGGGTGGTCTCGATGGCCTCGATTTCCCGGCGTAGCGCCAGGGCCTCGCCGCTCGACATGACGTCGATGGGAAAGACCACTCCATCACGCTCATAGGTCGCCAGTTGTTCCGCGTTCAGTGCCATGAGTTTTTCCCACTACAAAACATCGACAGCGACCATGATCCGTGTCAGAAAATTCTTCAAATAAAAAATTGGCGGGAGCCGACCATGGCAGCGACCGACACCATCCTCGACAACAGCATCGTCGATCGAATGATCGAGCTGCGCCGGGCCATCCACCAGAACCCGGAGCTGTCCCACGAGGAAAACGCCACGTCGGCCCTGGTTCGCAGTGAGTTGAAGGCCGCCGGCATCGGCCCCATCGTCGAGGTCGCCGGCACCGGCCTGATTGTCGACATTCCGGGCAGTAGCGACGGCCCGACCCTGGCCATCCGCGCAGACCTCGACGCCCTACCCATCACGGAACAGACCGGCCTGGCCTTTGCCTCGCGAAATGACGGCGTGATGCATGCCTGCGGTCACGATTCCCATACGGCCATGGTGCTGGCCGCGGCCTTGACCCTAAAGAACACACCCGAAAGCTTCGCCGGCACCGCCCGGATTATCTTTCAGCCGGCCGAGGAGGCCGAACCCCTAGGCGGCCGGGTGGTGGTCGCCGAAGGCCATCTCGACAGCGTTAACGGGGTCATCGGCATCCACGTGGATCCGCTCCTGGCAACCGGGCGCATCGGCGTCCGCGCCGGCGCTTTCTCGGCCTCGTCGGACGAACTTAATATCATCGTGCAAGGCACCTCGGCCCATGGCGCTAAGCCTCATGAAGGGGTCGATGGCATTGTCGTCGCCGCCGCCCTGGTCAGCCAGTTGCAGAGTGTTGTATCGCGCAGCCGCAATCCAGCCGAGCTCCTGGTGGTCACGCTGGGCACCATCGAGGGCGGCACCATCCGTAATATCCTGGCCGACGAGGTCCGCCTGACCGGTACCATCCGCACCACGAGCGAGGACGTGCGCACCATGGCCCACACCCGCATCCGAGCTATCGCCGACGGCCTGGCCCTAGCCTATGGCGCCACCATCGACATCGAAATCAACCAGGGCGAACCGGTGTTGATGAATGACGCGGCCATGGTCGAGTTGATCAACGACGCCGCCACGGACGTGGGCGGGCCCGACTGCGCCTTTGCCGCCGAGCCGTCGTCGGCGAGCGATGATTTCGCCTTCTACGGTCAGGTCACACCCGGCGTCTATTTTCGCCTCGGCGTCGGCAACCAGGCCAAGGGCTGCTACCACCCCCTGCACCACCCGGAATTCGCCATCGACGAAGACGCCATGTCCCTGGGGGCCGCCGTGCTGGTGCGCGCCACCCGGCGCTTCCTAGCAAACGCCCAACACTACCCGACAAACGACTGAAAGGCCGTCCCATGACCCTGCCCCACATTCACTTCGACCGTGCCGAGTTTTCCGACCGTCAGGCCATTGCCCGCCAGGCCATTGCCGCCGCCGGGCTCGACGGCCTGCTGATCTTCAAGATCGAGGACATGTACTGGCTGACGGGCTACGATTCCCTAGGTTTCGTCATCTTCGACAACATGTTTATCGGTGTCGATGGCGCGTTGACCCATGTCTCCCGCTCGGCCGATCTCGCCAACATCAGATACTCGTCGATCTGTGACGATGTGCGCGTGACACCCGACGACAACGACATTCCGCGCTCGAAAGCGGTCAAGGACATGCTGCAAAGCCACGGCATGGCGGGCAAGCGCATCGGCATTCAGCTCGACACCATGGGACTGACGCCGCGCCTCTATAACGAGATGCGGGCGACCCTGGACGACTGGTGCCAGTTGATCGACGCCCCGGACATGATCCGCGAGCTACGCCTGGTGAAGAGCCCCCAGGAGCTGGATTACCTGCGCAAGGCCGGCATTATTATGGATCAGGTCACCGACGTCGCCATCAACGCCACCCGGCCCAGCGCCTTTGAGGGCGACATCTACGGCGCCATCTACAACACCCTGTTCAAGCTCGGCGCCGACCTGCCGGCATCGGCGCCTCCGCTCGGCGCCGGCGATGCCGCCCTCAACGTGCGCTACACCACCGGGCGTCACAATGTCGGCATCAACGACCAGATCACCCACGAGCTGGCCGTCGCCTATCGCCATTACCACACCGCCATCATGTATGTGGTGCTGACCGGTCCGGACATCGACCCGCGCCACCTGGCCATGCATGCGGCCTGTGTCGAAGCGCTCGACGCAGTCCAGGCCAAACTGGTTCCCGGCGTCACTCTGGGCGAGGTGTTCGAGACCCATCGCGCGGCGTTCGCCAATCATGGTCTTGAGCACGCGTCGCTCAACGCTTGCGGCTATACCATGGGCGCCACCTGGTCGCCGAGTTGGATGGAGCAGCCGATGATCGTCGCCGGCAGCCCCATGGTGATTGAGGAGAACATGACCTTTTTCACCCACATGATCTGCACCGACCAGACTACCGGCCTGCAAATGGCCCTGGGCGAACAGGCCATTATTACCGCGAGCGTCCCGGAAATCATCACCCACGCGCCGCGCCAACCGGTGGTCAACAATCCCATTTGATGGTGTAGAGTGAAATTCGAAAACGCCCTGCAGCAGGAGGAGACAATCATGGCGGTCGCAGCCGAAGCCAGCAACATGACAACCGTAATGACCACGGTGCCCTATGAATTCGACGAGGGCGCGGTGAAACACCGGCTCGGCCTGATCGCCCTGGCCTCGGACGAGACCACCGAGCGCGACTTTCGCAACATGCTGCCCGAGGGCGTCGCCTACTACACCTCGCGGGTGCTCAACGATCCGGTGGTGACCATCGAGAAGCTGCGCGAAATCGGCCCCCGCCTGGCCCTGGCCGCCGAGACCATTCTACCCGGCTCGCGGCTCGACTCCATCGCCTATAGCTGCACCTCGGGCACCGTGGCGCTGGGTTACGACGAGGTCGCATCCCAGATCCACGAGGGCCGTCCCGGTGTACCGGTGGTGACGCCGATTACCTCGGCCATCAAGGGCCTCGGGGTCATGGGCGCGAAGAAGATCACCCTGTTCACGCCCTATCTGGATTCCGTCAATCAGGCCATGCGTGGCTTCCTTGAGGACCACGGTATCGAGGTGCTCAACATCGCCGGCTTCGGCCTCGAAGCCGACATCGACATGGCCCGTCTGCCGCCGGAGGCGATCCGCGCCGCCGCCGTGGCCTCCTGCCACCCGAACGCCGACGCCCTGTTCATTTCCTGCACCGCGATCCGCGCCGTGGAAATCCTCGAGGCCGCCGAGGCCGACCTCGGTAAACCGGTGCTCAGCGCCATCCAGACCCTGTTCTGGGAATCGCTACGCCTGTCGGGCTACAACGGTGCAATCGAAGGGTATGGGAGTTTGCTACGAGCCTAGGCGACCTGGAACCACCTCATCCTGAGCCTGTCGAAGGACGAGGGTCGCGCAAATGGATTGATCGACCCACTGAATTGGCTAACCTATGGCCAGCACCAGCACAAGGGAGAGACACCATGAAAGCCGCCGTCCTGCGCGAAGTGAACAAACCTCTCGAAGTCGAGGAAGTTCAGATGGATAATCCCAAGTCACACGAGGTGCTGGTGCGGACCGCGGCTTGCGGTGTTTGCCGCAGCGACCTTCACTACATCACCGGCCACTATTCGGCGCCCAAGCCGACCATCCTGGGTCACGAGGCCGCAGGCATCGTCGAGAAGGTCGGTTCCGAGGTCAGCTACGTGAAGCCCGGCGATCATGTCATCACCTGTCTTTCGGTGTTCTGCGGCCATTGCGAATTCTGCACCACGGGCCGGCCGTTCAGTTGCCAGAACCCGGAAGTCGCGCGGGGCGACGACGATGAGCCGCGCATGAGCCAGAACGGCGGCGACATGCACCAATTCTTCTCCCTGTCGGCCTTCGCCGAATACATGCTGATCCACGAGCACGCCCTGGTGAAAATTCGCGACGACATGCCGCTCGACCGGGCGGCGCTGATCGGCTGCTGCGTCACCACCGGCTTCGGCGCGGTGATTCATACCGCCCAAGTCCAGGTCGGCAGCACGGTGGCGGTGATCGGCTGCGGCGGTGTCGGGCTGTCGGCCATCAATGGCGCCGCCATCGCCGGCGCCGGGCGCATCATCGCGGTCGACGTCAAGGGCTCGAAGCTCAACGTGGCCAAGCATTTTGGCGCCACCGACGTGATCGACGCCAGCCAGACCGACCCGGTGGAAGCGGTCAAGGAACTGACCGGCGGCGGTGTCGAATTTTCCTTCGAGGCGCTGGGTATGAAGGAAACCAGCGAGCAGGCCTTCGGCATGATCCGCACGTCGGGCGTCGCCACCATCATCGGCATGGTGCCGGAAGGGCTGATGCTGGAGATCCCCGCCGACAGTCTGCTTAGCGACGACAAGACCCTCAAGGGTTCCAACATGGGGTCGAACCACTTCCGGGTCGACATGCCGCGGTTTGTCGATTTCTACCTCAACGGCAAGCTCAAGCTCGACGACATGATCAGCCGGCGCATCGGTCTCGCCGACATCAACGAGGCATTCGACGAAATGCAGGCCGGCGCGGTGTCGCGCAGCGTCATCGTGTTCGATTAGTAGGGAGGCGCTGCGTAACGCGGCTGGTTAGCGCGCGAAAAGGGTCAGGACCACTCGACCTTGGACGCGAAAATATAGCCGGTGCCGCGCACGGTCTTGATCAGCGCCGGATGCTTGACATCATCTTCGACCTTGCGGCGAAGGCGCATGACCTGAATATCGACACTGCGGTCGAAGGGGTAGCGCTTGCCGCCGTGGGCAATGTCGATGAACTGGTCGCGGCTGAGAACCCGTTGCGCGTTTCTGGCGAAAGCCACCAGAAGATCGAACTCGCCTGTCGTCAGATCGACTTTGCGATTGTCCGGTGAAACCGTCTGGCGATTTTCCAGATTAACAATCCAGCCGGCGAAACGAGCAACCTTACCGACGGTTTCGTGACCGACCGGTGCCGGTTGGCACACGGCCGTGCGCCGCAGCACCGACTTCATACGAGCCAGCAGCTCACGCGGATTGAAGGGCTTGGCCAGATAATCATCGACGCCCACTTCGAGGCCGATAATACGGTCGATCTCATCGCCCTTGGCCGTGAGCATGATAATCGGCACGTCTGAGTCCTGGCGAATCTGCCTGGCAATGGCAAGCCCATCCTCGGTCCCGATCATCAGATCAAGAATCACGATATCAAACAGCTGCTTGTCCATGAGGCTATTCATGGCGGCGGAGTCGCCCGCAGTGTGAGCCTGATACCCCTCCCGGCTCAGGCAGGGGGTCGAGAATTTCCGCGACTACTTCCTCGAAAACCCCGATGTCTTGCGCGAAACGGCCAACGCCGTAAGGCTCGTTAACGTCAATCCGGCGGGCGTAGCGATTTATGGCGCGAAGAACAAAGGCGAACACCGGATCACCACCGAATATGTAGCCAGAAGGATAGACGGGACGACGGCTTCAGTGAGAACCACGAGCTATATCGCATCTGAATTCAGGGACACCTGGGCCCGCGTTGTCAGCGTCGAGGAGGACATCACCGAGAGAAAACATTTGGACGACGCGCTGAGAGAGAGCGAAGGACGTCTGCGGGCGGTTATCGCCAATTCACCGTCAACAAACACTCCTATAGATAATCACTACATCGGCAATAATACACTCCGTTAATGGATACCGGATTTTCCGTTTCGGAATTAACCAAACCTAGATTCTTTTGAATTCCAAAATTATTGTGTACGAACGGTTTCATAGTAACCATCTATTACGTTGACATGGCTGCCTTCAATTGCTACCAGACGTCTAATATTCCATCTGGTTAGATTAAGAGGACGCCATGGCCAAGAAACCTGCCGTTAAGATCGACGAAAGCGCACTTAGCAAAGGTCAGCTTCGCAAGCTGAACGCCGTAAGAAAATCGTTCGGCCCAGAGATTGCCGACAAGGCTTTCGCCGAATGGCTCACGGAACAGCCCAAAGAGATCGCCGAGCCTGAAGACATGAACGCCAAGGTGATCCAGGAAACCCTGGAGCCTATGGTCATGAACAACAAGATCAAGATTCCCCGCGGTGGTTACCTGGTGCGACGTGGCCGGGGACGGGTTATCGTCGAGCGCATCCGCTCTGAATAGAAAAACGGGCTAGCGCCGAAGCGCTAACCCGTTGAAATTAATGGTAGCGGGAGAGGGACTTGAACCCCCGACAAAGAGATTATGATTCTCCTGCTCTACCAGCTGAGCTATCCCGCCACAGGTATGGCGTGCGGTATAAGAGCCGCCGCCAATACTGTCAAGTCGGGGTTGCCTTACCCGCCTAACGCCGCCTCGGGCCGTTCGATCCAGCCGCCGCCCAACACCCGCTCACCGTAGTAAATTACGCAGGCTTGGCCTGGCGCAATAGCGGCCTCGGGCGCATCAAGGGTAACTTCAGCACGCTTACTACCTAGTCCGCGCAGGGTCGCCGATACCGCCTGATGGGGCGCCCGCAGCTTAACCGAAACCGCCTGGGTCTCACCGTCGAGCACCCGATCACCGAGCCAATTGATCTCGTTGATGGTCAGCCGCCGGCCGAGCAGAGCGTCATAAGGGCCGACCACCACCTGGCGTTGAGCAGCATTGATGGCCACCACATAAAGCGGCTCCGGCCCGGCGATACCGATGCCCCGGCGCTGGCCGACCGTGAAATTGACAATACCATCGTGGCGGCCAAGAACCTGCCCCTCTCGATCGACGATGCCGCCGGGCTCATACGCCTCGGGGCGCAGCCGGGCAATGACCTCCGCATAGCCGCCCTCGGGCACAAAGCAAATATCCTGGCTGTCGGGCTTTTGCGCCACGGCCAAGCCGAAACGGTCGGCCAGAGCCCTCACCTCGTCCTTGCTCGCCAGACCGCCCAGAGGAAAGCGCAGCAGGTCGAGCTGCTCGCGGGTGGTGGCGAACAGGAAATAGCTCTGGTCCCGATTCGGGTCGGCAGCACGATGAAGTTCCGGTCCATTCGGCCCGTCGGTGCGCTGCACGTAATGGCCGGTGGCGAGGGCCTCGGCGCCGAGATCCCGCGCCGTGGCCAGCAGATCGCGAAACTTGACCGTCTGGTTACAGCGAATGCAGGGTACCGGCGTCTCGCCGCGCAAATAAGAGTCGGCGAAATCATCGATTACCGCGGCGCGAAAACGGTCCTCGTAGTCGAGTACGTAATGGGCAATGCCAAGCTTATCGGCGACGCGGCGAGCGTCGTGAATATCCTGGCCAGCGCAGCACGCATTGGGACGGCGAACCGCCGTGCCATGGTCGTAGAGCTGCAGGGTGATGCCGATGACCTCATAGCCTTCCTCTGCCAGCACGGCTGCGGTGACCGAGGAATCAACCCCGCCCGACATGGCCACAACCACGCGGGTGTCGGCCGCCGGCTTATCTACGCCAAGTAAATTGGTGCCTTGTGAGTTCATGGAGCGGAATATAGGCGTAGATCACGGCCTGACAACCTTCGCCCGCCGGAAAATTCAGAACTCCCCTCATGCTGAGCCTATCGAAGCAGACCCTTCGACAAGCTCAGGGTGAGGTAGTGATGCGCCGCACTTTTGACATCGGACATTCTTCATTACCGATGGTATGAACTCATACCCAAACCAACAAAACAATGGTGACAGTCCCATGGCGAGCCTCGATTCACATCTCATCCGTCCGACCCGCGGTTTCATGGGCGTGCCCTCGACCCTCGACCTGACCGGCGCCAAGGCGGCGATCCTCGGCATACCGTTCGATTGCGGCGCCGACCCCTATCGCATCGGCGCCCGCCAGGGCCCCGGCGCCATCCGCGATCAGGCGATCCGCCTCGATGGCCCCTACCCCAGCTTTTCCATGAACGACCCCCTGGAGGACCTGCGGCTGATCGACTGCGGCGACGCGAACGTTATCGCCGGGCGTATCGAGGAAGCCCACGAAGTCATGGAAGCGGCCATGGGTCAGATCGCCGATGCCGGCGTCGTTCCGGTAACCATGGGCGGCGACGGCGCCGTCACCCTGCCCCAGCTTCGCGCCATGGGCGCCCGCTATCCCGGCCTCACGGTAATCCATTTCGATTCCCACACCGACGCCTACCCCATCGAGGGCCAGCGCCGCCACACCAACGGCACCACCTTCAACAATGCCGCCGAGGAAGGCCTGATCGACGCCCCGGGCTCGTGGCACATCGGTATTCGCGGCACCTGCCGCCACCCGGACATTATTGGATTCACCCGCGAGTTCGGCTATCGGGTGGTCACGGCGGACGAATTGTTCGAGCGCGGCCATAAAGCGGTGATCGAGGAGATGCGAGCCGCCGTCGGTAACCGCCCAGTTTATCTCTGTTGGGACATGGACGTATTCGACCCGTCCTGCGCGCCGGGGGTCTGTGATCCCACCTGGGGCGGCATGACCGCACGGGAAGGTATCGCCATCCTACGCAGCCTGGCCGGCATGAACATCGTCTCGGTCGACGTCAACACCGTCAGCCCGCCCCACGACGCCGCCGGCATGACCGCCCTGCTGGCCGCCAACGTCATGATCCTGGCATTGCACCTGTTGTGCATGAAGAAAGGTTAGATGACGGGCATCTACGGGTTCGCTACACCCTCCGCCCTGGCATCCGCGGCCGGGGAGAGTTTTCGTTCGCGATAGAACACGTATAGTCCCGAGCCGACAATGATGGTGACCCCCAGCCACGTGGTCGGGTCGGAAAAATCACCGAAGAACACAAGGCCGAGAATGGTCGCACCGACGATCTCCAGATACTGGAGCGGAGCCACCATGCCGGCACCCACCCGGCGAACGGCGAGAACGATCATCCAGTGCCCTAAAGTGGCGATAACGCCAAGCACCGTCAGCCACAACCACTGCGACATCGTGGGCCACACCGACGTCAAGATCGCCACATCGGCCTCACCGCCGAGCCACAGCGCGAGCGACATGGTCAAGCCGCCGAATACGCCGCTGTAGAACTGCATGACGGCGACGCCGTCGCCCTTCGTCAGCCAGCGCGTCAGCGCCATGTAACAGGCATAAGTAAAAGCCGCGCCTGCCGGCAACAAGGACACCAGACCGAACATCTCTAAGCTGGGGCGAATGACTATCAGCGCCCCGCAAAACCCCACGGCGACAGCAAATATACGCCGCCAGCCGACACTCTCTCCAAGAAACACCGCCGAGAGGAATGTAAGGATGAACGGTCCGACAAAGAATATCGAGATGGCGTCGGCCAACGGCAAATTGGCGAGCGAGGTGAAAAACATCAAAGTGCCGACGGCGATCAGAATTCCGCGCGCCGCATGGACCCACAGCCTGCGGCCAACCCGAAGACTACCATGGCGTAATACGAACGGAAGCAGGAACAGGATTTGAAAGAAAAACCGGCTCCAGGCTATCTGGCCCGACGATATCCAATCCAGAAGGAATTTGGTAGTGGCGTCGATGCCCAGCAGAATCAGCATGGCCAAGGTCATGAGCAACAGGCCGTGCTGGACGTCTCGGGCGGAAGCTGTCTGGTTTATGGACATGCGGCTACAACCGCGTCAGAACATCAGACTTCGGGTTTCCGCCGGCAGCGTAACCGTCAGGCCATCGAGTTCGTCGGTGATGATGATCTGGCAGCCCAGCCGAGAGGTCTTCTGGAGGTCGAAGGCTAGGTCGAGCATATCTTCCTCATCCTCGGTGATCTCGGACAGGCGGTCGAAATGATCCGGGTCAACGACGATATGACAGGTCGAACAGGCCAGGGAGCCCTCACAGGCGCCTTCGATATCGATGTTATTCTTGCGGGCGACCTCAAGGATCGATAGGCCGAGCGGGGCGTCGACTTCGCTCCGCCCGCCATCGGGGTGGATAAACGTCATCTTGGGCATGGCGCGCTCAGACGAAGAAGGATTCGCCACAGCCGCAGCGCCCTTTTTCATTAGGATTATTGAAGACGAAGCCGGCGCTCAGCTTTTCCTCGACGAAGTCGAGCTCGGCGCCAGCAAGATACATGGCCGCCTCTGGGTCGAGCAACACGGTAACGCCATCACTTTCGACCACCGCATCAAGGGGCAGTTTGTCCTCGGCGAGGTCGATGGTGTAGACCATTCCCGAACACCCGGCCCGGCGCACGCCGATACGCAGGCTCGGCGCCACTTGGCTATTCTCCTGCGCCAGATGCTTGATCCGCGCCGCTGCCGCCTGGCTTACCGTTATTGTCTGTGCGTCCACCGTGTTACTCCTCGACCCATGGTCAAAGCTATATAGAGCGCTGTTTACCCGGTTGAAGAGCGGGCGTGCAAATCATTTCCGCCGGACCGCCGATAAAGCGTGGTCCAGGTCTCGATCAGTCGATCGACGTCGGCGTCGGTGCTGGCCCAGCCGATACTCATGCGAACGGCGCAGGCGGCGTCGGCGACCGCCATGGCCGCCAATACATGGGACGGACCGACCTTGCCTGACGAGCAGGCCGATCCGGCGCTGACCGCCACACCGGCAAGATCGAGCGCCATAACCTGGGTCTCGCTGACCACGCCGGGCATGGTCAGGCAGGTGGTGTTGCCGATCCGCGGCGCACCGACACTGACCACCTGAACGTCGGGCGCTACGGCCATGAGGGACGCCTCGATACGGTCGCGCAGAGCCGTAACCCGCGCGGCGTCTTTGATATCCTCGGCGACCAATTCAGCGGCAACGCCAAAACCGACCATGGCAACCACATTCTCGCTACCGGCGCGGCGTCCGGTCTCCTGGCGACCGCCGCGAAGCATGGGCGACAGCGACACGCCATCACGCACAATCAAGGCGCCGGCGCCCTGAGGACCGCCCATCTTATGGGCCGACAGGCTCAACAGATCGGCGTTGAGGTTGTCGAAGGAAACGGGAATTCGCCCGATGCCCTGAACCGCGTCACAGTGCAGCAAGGCGCCGTGGGCGTGGGCCAGTTCGCTGGCCTCCGCCACCGGCTGAATAACTCCGGTTTCATTGTTGGCCAGCATGAGCGATACCAGCGCCGGGGCCGGGTCGGCGGCCAGAGCCGCCTCAAGAGCCGCCAGGTCGATAACGCCATCACCATCCACCAGGGCGACAGTCGCATCAGGTGCCGCAGCCAACACCGAGTCATGCTCGATCGCCGACACCACGCGGCGCGCCGAGACGACGCCTGTCAAGGCCAGATTATTGGCCTCGGTTCCGCCTGATGTGATTATGACATTGGCCTGATCGGCGCCGACCATTCGCGCGACCTGGGCCTTGGCGTCGTCAAGGGCGCGCCGCGCCAACCGACCGAAGCGATGAACCGAGGACGGGTTTCCCACATGGCCCAGCGCCGCCGCCATGGCCTCGGCGACAGCGGGTTTGAGCGGCGCTTCCGCGTTGTAGTCGAGATAATGAAGCGGTGGGCGGCTCACTTAATCGCCCGTAACTCCGCGACCTCACCGGCAGGTGCCGTACCGCCTTTGGGAGCAAACAACTGGCTGGTTCCCATAACGCGACGGGCGCAGACATCCTCGAGAGAGACCGAACTCAGGTACATGTAAATCTGGTTACCCAGTTCCTCCCACAGATCATGGGTCTGGCAGCGGCTCTTGTTGCGGCAACAACCGAAGGGCGAACCGGGCTGACATCGGGTCGCTACGAGTTGTTCGTCGACGGCCAGAATCACATCGGATATCCGAATTTCTTCAGCCGGCCGGGCCAGAAGGTAACCGCCGCCGGGCCCGCGCACGCTTCGCACCACCGCGCCGCGGCGCAGCTTGCCAAAAAGCTGTTCCAGATAGGACAGCGATATTTCCTGACGCTCGGCGATATCGGCCAGCGAAATCGGCCGTCCATTGCTGTTGGTCGCAAGATCAACCATGGCCATGACCGCATAGCGGCCTTTGGTACTAAGTTTCACGTCCTCGTTCCTCCCTAAACGCTGATGCCCCGGATGAGGGCCCTAACATGCTTGCGGTTTATCTGGATCGCTTTTCTGCTCGTCTTCAAAACTGTCCGGCGCCTGACGTGCCTGGCTTTCAATCGCGGCTTCCAGATCCCTGACCTGGGCCGACAAGGTATCGATCTGATCAAGCAAGCCGTCGATGGCCCGGCTCGTCGGGTCGGGCATGTTGGGCGACGTCGCGCCATAAGCGACGAAGCGCTGCGGCTTGGACGGGTCATGGGCACCCACGGCGCGGGCTGGAATGCCCACCACCGTGACGCCCTGGGCGACATCCCCGACGACCACCGCATTGGCCCCGACGCGAGCATTCCGGCCGACCGTGATGGGGCCGAGGACCTGGGCCCCGGACCCTACGATGACACCATCCTCGATGGTCGGATGGCGTTTCTGATTGATCTGGGATTCGGCATCCACCGCCGGCGACGTGCCGCCCAGGGTGACCCCATGATAGAGCGTCACGTCGTCGCCAATCTCGGCGGTCTCGCCAATAACCACGCCCATGCCATGATCGATAAAGAAACGCTCGCCGATGACGGCGCCGGGATGAATTTCGATGCCCGTGAGGAATCGGCCAACGTGAGAAATGAAACGCCCGATCAGCTTCCAATCGTTGATCCAGGCCCAATGGCCCAGGTGATAAAGCTGCAGCGCGTGGAAACTGGGGTAGCAGAGCACGACTTCGGGACGCGAGCGCACCGCGGGGTCGCGCCCGAAGACAACATCGATATCGGCTCTAATCCTCTTGAACATATAGATACCCGGCGGCTAGTATGGCGCGCCGTTCGGCCGGGCCGGCGGCACCCCCGTCAGATCGCGTCTGAATGGTCATATATATTTTCCGACTAATCCGGTCAAGTATGCGGCGAGACTTATCGTACGAGCCATTGTGCATTCCCACTCACCGCGCTGGGTTATTTTGCTAAAGATACCGGATTTCGGGGTCTGAACACAAATCGAAATGAAATTACACACGTATGCCTGAAGTCATCATTAACGGGCCGGAAGGCCGTCTCGAAGGTCGCTATCGACACAGCGCCACGCCCAACGCGCCAATCGCCATGGTTCTTCACCCCCATCCTCAGTATGGCGGGACCATGAACAACAAGGTGGTTTACTCCCTGTTTCAAACCTTCGGACGCCACGGATTTTCCGTGCTGCGCATTAATTTCCGGGGAGTTGGGCGTAGCCAGGGAGAATTCGACAACGGCATCGGCGAGCTGAGCGACGCCGCATCGGCGCTCGATTGGCTGCAAACCATCAATCCCAATGCCGGCAACTGCTGGATCGGCGGCTTTTCATTCGGCGCCTGGATCGCCATGCAGGTGCTCATGCGCCGGCCCGAGATCCATGGTTTCATCGCCGTGGCGCCACCGGCAAACATGTATGACTTCGCGTTTCTCGCGCCCTGCCCGTCATCGGGCATGATTATTCAGGGTGGCTCGGACGAACTGGTGCCGGAACCTTCAGTCGCCCTGCTGGCGGAGAAGGTCTCCAAGCAGCACAACATTGAAGTCGATTACAATATCATCGACGGCGCCAACCATTTCCTCAATGGTTACATCGACACCCTCACCGGATACGTGGACGGCTATCTGACGAAGCGACTCGGCACCACGCCCACTGCTTAGTCGCGATTGCCGCGATACAGAGCCCCGCCGGTAAGCGGTCGCGGCACACCCGTGGTTTCGGGAAGGGACAGCGGCAAACCCCGCAGGCTGCGCACGGCCAGATAGGCGAAGGCCTGGGATTCGATGGCGTCGCCCTGCCAGCCGACAACTTCGACCGGGTCAACCGGCGCCCCCAACACATCCCCTAAAGCGGCCATTATCGTCGGGTTGTGACGACCACCACCGGTAACCAGCCAACGGGCTGGCGGCAAGGGCAAATGGGCCCGGGCCAGCCCCACCGCTTCGGCGGTAAAGGCGGTGAGCGTGGCCGCGCCGTCAGCTACACTCAGATCTCCCACGTCGCCGGTAATGTCGTCGCGGTCGAGAGACTTGGGCGGCGGCCGGTCGAAATAGGGATGGTCGAGCAGCTTTGTCAAAACATCGCGGTCAACCGTCCCCGATGCCGCCAGGGCGCCATCAACGTCGTAGCCGCCAGCGTCATGGCGGCGCACCCAGTCGTCAATCAGGGCGCAGCCGAGGCCTGTATCAAAGGCGCTGATTGCGCCACCCTCACCAAGAAACGTAACATTGCCCACGCCACCCAGATTGAGGACCCCGAGGGGTCTCTCAAGATCGCCGGCCAGGGCGGCGTGATACAGCGGCGCCAGAGGCGCGCCCTCGCCGCCGGCGGCGACATCGCGGCCGCGAATGTCACAGACCACGTCGATGCCGGTGCAATCGGCAAGCCGGGCGCCATCACCGATTTGCCAGGTAATCCCCTCATCAGGGCGGTGCGCGATGGTGTGACCGTGAAAACCAATGACCGAGACCGCGCCCGGTGTCAGACCTTCGCGCTCAAGCAGGGCGGCCACTGCATAAGCGTGGGCCGCGGTAATATCCCGCTCCACCGCCTTGACATCGCCCTTGCCGCCCAGGGTGGCGCGCAATCGGTCACGCAGGTCGTCGTCATAGGGCGTAGTCGACCAGGCGCCTGTGACAACCGTTTCGTCGCCGTCGGTTCGAATCAGGGCGGCATCAATGCCATCGAGGGACGTACCGCTCATGAGCCCCAATGCCAGGCAAGCCGTCTGATCATCCATCCTTCGCTCCCTCCGTTGTCCGGCGATAGCGAGTATGCTACACCGTCCGCGCTTCCTAACCGATACCGCAATCAACCGGCTATTATTCGATGACCGAGCCCCGATCCGAATTCCTGCGCACGCTCCAAGCGCGCGGCTTTATCCACCAATGCACCGATCTGGAGGCCATGGACAGCGCCGCCAAAAATACGGCGCCCATGGTGGCCTACGTCGGCTACGACTGTACCGCGCCGAGCCTCCACGTGGGCAATCTGGTGTCGATCATGCTGCTGCGCTGGTTCCAGCTCTGCGGCCATAAACCCATCGTGCTCATGGGTGGCGGCACCACCAAGGTCGGCGACCCCACGGGCAAGGAGGAAATGCGCAAGATTCTTAGCGATGAACAAATCGCCGAGAACATGGCAGGCATCAAGGCGGCGTTCAGTAACTTCCTCGAATTTGGCGACGGTCCGACCGACGCGATCATGGTCAACAATACCGACTGGCTCGACAGTCTCAATTACATGGAATTCCTCCGCGACTACGGCCGCCATTTCTCGGTCAACCGTATGCTGAGCCAGGATTCTGTCAAACTCCGGCTTGAACGCGAACAGCCCATGAGCTTCCTTGAGTTCAATTACATGGTGCTGCAGTCATACGATTTTCTCGAACTGTCGCGGCGCTACAACTGTGTCGCTCAGATGGGCGGCTCGGATCAGTGGGGCAACATCGTCAATGGCGTCGAGCTCGGCCGCCGCATCGATGGCACTCCGCTGTTCGGCCTGACCACGCCACTAATCGTCCTGGCATCCGGCGCCAAGATGGGCAAATCAGACCAGGGCGCGGTGTGGCTCAACGCCGAAATGCGTAGCGCCTACGACTACTGGCAATTCTGGCGCAACAGCGACGACGCCGATGTCGGCCGCTTCCTGCGCCTGTTCACCGAGTTGTCGCTTGACGACATCGCTGCCTCGACCGTCGACGGCAGCGACATCAACGAGGCCAAGAAGCTGCTGGCCAACGCCGCGACGACCCTGTGCCACGGGGCCGACGCGGCGCGCGAAGCCGCCGAGACCGCCCGCAAGACTTTCGAGGACGGCGCCATCGGCGACTCCCTGCCGGTGATTGGAGTGCCCCGGGCCGAACTCGACGCCGGCCTGCCGGCGTTCGAAGCACTCCAGCGCGCCGGCCTGTGCGCCAGCGGCGGCGAAGCCCGCCGCCTCATCAAGGGCGGCGGCGGCCGGGTCAACGATGTCGCGTTTTCCAACGAGACCCAGTTGGTCTCCGCCGGCGACCTCAACGACGATGGCGTAATCAAGCTATCGGCGGGCAAAAAACGTCACGCCCTGCTGCGCGCCGAGTAGGCGAGCCCTTTAGCGCTGCGGTTCGTTATCGGGGGAAACTTCCTCGTCATCCGAGGGCGACAAGCCGTCGAACCGGAAGAGTTTGCGGAAGAAACCGGGCGCTAGGGCCGACAGCGGGTTGACCGTGACTTGAGGGTCGTCGAGCGGACCTTTGAGGGTATACGCCATGGCGAATACCCCGCCGCCTTCCTCGCCGCCGGTAAACAGGTCGCCAAGGATGGGAATATTGCCGAAAATGCTGTTCAGAGTGTAGGCGGGAACGATGGTTCCTTCGAGGTCAACTGTGTCGTCGGCGAGGTCGACTTCGCCCTTGAAAGTAAAACCAATAGCCGGACCGTAGGCGCGGGCATCGTCAAACTCCAGCACGTCGCCGCGTTTTACAAAGGGCGCCACCAGTTCGGTGAGCGGCAGACCCTCGCCCTTCAACAAATCGAACACGCCTATCAACGACACCACCGACAGGATGCGCGCTAGCAACGGCGCGTTGACAACTGTGAACTCGTCGATCCTTAGCCTGCCGGTAACCGCGCCATGGATATTCGTGGGATCGAACAGGGCGTCGACCGTCAGGGTGCCGCCGACCGCATTGTCATAGATATCGAGGGCGCGCAGCAGTTCGCCGCCGTCGTCGGAGCCCATGAAGAAGAAACGGGTGTCTAATTCGCGACCGATCCGAACGTTCAAGTGTTCGCCACCGACCAGCAGTCCGTCGACATTCATGGCTTCCCAGCGATCACCGGTGAAGCGAAGCTCGGCCTTCACATTCTGAAACGACTGCCCATTGCGGGTAATCACCCGGTCGACATCGGCGCTAAGCTGGAGTTCCGGCAACGGGCCATCGGTATCGTAATCGTCCAGGTAGGGCCGGAGGTCGAGGCTGGGGCCCTCGATGCCAATGCGATAGCCGCCGCCCATATCGAACAGCAGCGCGGCGCGCACATCGTTTTCGCCGAATACCAGGCGGTCGAGTTCGAGCCAAGCCAGTTCCAGTGTCTCGGCATCGATGCCGGCGCGGCCCTGGGCGGCTAAATCGCCGGCGGCGAGATTGAAAATACCCGTCGTCTGCAAAATCCTGGGGCCACTAAGAAATTCGAGTTCGACCAGGCCTTCCGTGCCAATCGGCTTTTGCCAGTAGATTTCCGGAATCCGCGTCATGGTGTCGACCAGATCGGCGGTGATACGCCACTGACGATTCCCGTCGGGCAGGTCGAGTATTTCGACGCCCATGTCGGCCGGGCCGGTGACGTAGTCGCCGCCGGGCAGCCCAAGGGCCAACCGCTGGGAATCGGTAAACCGCCCGGCGAAGCTATAGCGCCGGTCGAACGGCACAACGGTAGCGAAATTCTCGCGCCAAATTCCGTCTCCGGGAACACCGTTGAGGGCCAGCGTGCCGTTCACGTCCATGCCGCTGTTGTCGAGGGAAAGGCGCAGCAGACCACCGCTTATGGCCGGTCGGTCGGGCGTGGCGGCGACAGCAATATCCTCGAGATTGGCGATGGCGTTGATCTTCACGTCCTCAAGCAACAGATCCCTGAGCAGAGGGAACACCACCCTGAAGCCGATTCGCGCCGTTCCCACCACGTCCCCGGGGCTGACACCGAGGCGCTGGGGATACCGGAGGAAGGGATGGGCCAGAATTCCGAGCACGTCGCTGACCGCGCCGCTGAGATCGGCGTCGATAGTCATCTCTTCGTGGCCGCTCAGATTATTGATGGTGAGCAGGGTTTCTTTGGCCGTGACACCCACGACCTCGCCACTCCAGGTTCGCGCTTCAAGGGTATCGCCGGTAATGGTGACGATGCCGTCAACCCCGGTGACCGGCGGAAGCGGGTTCAGGTAATCGACCGTGGCGCCCTCCACTTCAATCGTCGTGTGAACGGCTGCGACCGGGAACCGCGGCAAGGCGAGATCACCCGGCTTCAGGTGAAGCGTTGTCTGGGATTTTGTGATGACGCCCATGGCGATATTGCCGACCACCCAGTGTCGCGCCGCCGGCGCCAAATGAGCCGGCCAAAATCGCGCCAGATCGTCGATCGGCAAATCGCTGATGGTTATTCCGGCGGCAATCAGCGGCTCGTCGTTGAATCCTTCAACCAGCCCTTCCAGGGCAAATCTCGGACCCCAGAAGTCAACTACGGCGCTATCGATCTGAAGGCGTTCTTCCGCCAATGCCACCGAGCCGATGACCGATGCCTGAGCAATGGCGACAGGTTCATCGTACAACTGGTCAAGCGCCAGATCGCCGGCGTCTGCCTTGAGATTAAAGCTGATCTCACGCAAACCGAGGTCGTCATCGAGCACGAGTTCGAGTCGGCCGCTAACCGGGAACCGGCTCCCGGCCAGTTGCTCGAGGCCGGGAAACTCGGTGGCGAACCACGCGGGCCGTAGATCGGTGAACTCGATGCCCACATGGGCGTCGGGCCAGCTCCCGCTATATCGCGCGCCGATATCAAAATTGGTCAGCCGCCCGGCAATATCGACCGCAAGGTCAGCCGTAACGCCGACGCCTTTACCGTCCCGCGACAGCACGATCGTGGCGTGGGGGACATGCCAGCGCCGGTCCAGTTGCCGGTCGATAATGGCCAGGTCGCCGGCGATGATGCTGACCCGCTCAAGATAACCCATCTCGCGCATCGGGTCCAGCGGCGCCAGCAGATCGGCGAATAGCAGGCCGGCAAGACCGCCCGATGCGCCGGACTCCTCGCCAAGGCCAAACTCGAACCGGCCATCGATAGCCCGGACCAGGATAATTTTCGGCGCCATGACCTCGAGCACGGTAGGCGCTACCAGGCCGCGCCACATGGCCGCGATACTCAGGCTCAAGGAAACTTCGGGAGCGCTTGCCGCGACCGTGCCATCAACGCCGACCACGCGAACATCGACAATGCGGATGTCGAGGGCCCGCTCCCACCCGGCCCAGGTCAGGACCGTGTCGGCGAATTCTACTTGGTAGGACGACTCGATCTGGCTCAGCGCGTCCTGTACGTAGGGTGTGAGCACGGCGAGGGAAACCGGCCCGCCTGACAGCCGCCAGGCGAATACGGCGAAAACAATGGCCGTGACGGCGACCAACGAAGCCACCGTATGCATGATAAATCGGGCGGTGGGACGAATCACCGGGGGCAAACCTCTTCGCGTTCTTGACCGAAACCAGCGGCTCGCGCAGTGTGCACCGAACACCGGTTGCGCGGAATGGCGAACTTTACATTATTTGAAAATATCATCGACCTGCCTGTACCCTTTGATTCGGATCGGGCTCGCATCGGCATGGAAAATTGGCTATCGGTGGGCCGTGATGGCGGATTGACGGCAGCGGCCGAAGCGCTTCGCGATGATTCTATCGGCGAGGCTTTCCTGCAAGCCATGTTCGGCAATAGCCCGTTCCTCGGTCACTGCATCCTGCGCAACCCGGATTTCATGATACGCCTCGCCGAAGACGGCACGGCGCCCTGCTTTGATGCCGTGCTCGGCGATCTCCAAGGCGACCCCGGTGACGACGTCAACCAGGTGATGGAGCGGTTGCGCGTGGCTAAGGGCCGCCTGGCCCTGCTGGTTGCCGCCGCCGACATTACCGGCTTGTGGACGCTTAAACAGGTGACCGGCGCCCTGTCGCGCTTTGCCGAGGCCGCCCTGGGCGCCGCCACCGCTCATCTGCTGCGTGCTGCCGCCAACGCCGGTGATCTGCGTCTCGCCGATCACGAAAATCCGGAAACCGGCAGCGGCCTCACGATTCTCGGCCTCGGCAAGCTCGGCGCCGGGGAGCTCAACTACTCCAGCGATATCGATCTGATGGTGCTCTACGACCCTGCAGTGGCCCAGTATATCGGCCGCGACGGGGCTCATGGGGCGCAGCCCTGTTTCGTCCGCATGACGCGACAACTGGTGCGCCTGATGCAGGAACGCACGGCCCACGGCTATGTCTTTCGTACCGACTTGCGGCTGCGGCCCGACCCTGGCGCCACGCCGCCGGCTCTGTCCGTGGAGGCGGCCGAGACCTACTACGAAAGCCTCGGCCAGAACTGGGAGCGCGCGGCCATGATCAAGGCGCGGCCGGTAGCCGGCGATCGGGCCGTGGGCGAGGCTTTCGTCGCCGCCCTGGTGCCGTTCATCTGGCGCAAGAACCTGGACTTCGCCGCCATTGAGGACATTCACTCCATCAAACGCCAGATCAACGCCCATCACGACAGCGCCACCATCGCCGTGACCGGCCACAACATCAAGGTCGGGCGCGGCGGCATTCGCGAAATCGAATTCTTCGCCCAGACCCAGCAGCTCATCTGGGGCGGCCGTGAGCCCGCCCTGCGTCACCGCCCCACCGTCCTGGCCCTCGCCGCCCTTGCCGAAGCAGGCCGTATCGACCACCAGGCGGCCGAGGAACTGACCGCCGCGTATCGCTACCTGCGCCGGGTCGAACATCGCCTGCAAATGATCAACGACGCCCAGACCCACACCATACCCGAGGACCCGTCCGAAATTGACGCTCTGGCCGTGTTCCTTGGCTACAGAGACGGCGACGCCTTCGCCGAAGGCCTGACCCGGCGTCTCGAACTGGTCGAGCGTCACTACGCCGAGTTGTTCGAGGAGGAGGCTGTGCTGGCGCCGGCGGGCAACCTGGTCTTCACCGGTACCGAGGACGACCTTGGGACCCTGGCAACCCTGGGTGAGTTAGGCTTTGCCGACGGCGCCGCCGTGGGCGCCGTGGTCCGTGGCTGGCACCATGGCCGCTATCGTGCCGTTCGCAGCACCCGGGCGCGGGAAATTCTCACCGAACTCATGCCGACCCTGCTCGGTGCCCTCGCCCGCACCGCCAACCCGGACGCGGCGCTCCATAACTTCAACGAGTTCCTTTCCCGCCTGCCTGCCGGCGTGCAGTTGTTTTCGTTGTTTCATGCCCGGCCCACCCTGCTCGACCTAGTCGCCGAGATCATGGGCACGGCGCCGCGCCTGGCCGAGCGTTTGAGTCACAACGCTGGATTGCTCGACGGGGTTTTGAGCGGCGACTTCGATGCCCCTCTGCCCGGTGCCGACGCTCTCACCGCCGAACTCGGCGACATGCTGGGCCAGGCTCGCGACTTCGAAGACGTGCTCGACATCAGCCGCCGCTGGGCCCACGACCGGGAGTTCCAGATCGGCGTGCAGATGCTGCGCGGCCAGGGCGATGCCGATCGTCTCGGCGCCACTCTGGCGGATCTCGCCGATGCGGTGTTACGGGCCATCAAGCCACGGGTCGAGGACGCCTTCGCCGAGGCCCATGGCCGGGTGCCCGGCGCCGGACTGGTCATCGTCGGGCTCGGCAATCTGGGCGGTCATGAGATGACCATATCGTCGGACCTGGACCTCACCTTCATCTACGACAGCCCCGAGGGGGTGCGTCAATCGGATGGCACCAAGCCGCTGCTGGTCAGTCACTATTTCGCGCGGCTCAGCCAGCGCCTTATCAACGCCTTGACGGCCCTGACCGGCGAAGGCCGGCTTTACGAGATCGATATGCGGTTGCGCCCCTCGGGCAGTACCGGGCCAGTGGCATCCGAGATTGGCAGCTTTATGGACTACCAGCGCCAGGCCGCCTGGACCTGGGAACACATGGCCCTGACCCGGGCCCGCGTGGTCGCCGGCCCCGATGATCTGGCATCCCGGGTCGAAGCCGCTATCGGCAACATCCTGCACCGTCCCCGTGATCCGGATAAACTGCTGGCCGATGTCGCCAGCATGCGCTGGCGCATGGATGCCGAACATCACATGGACGTGCCGTGGAAGAACAAATATGTCCGCGGCGGCCTGGTCGACCTGGAGTTTATCGCCGAGTATCTGCAACTGCGCCACGGCGCCGAACACCCGGACGCCACCGCGCCCAACACCGTCGACGCCTTCCGCCGCCTCGATGACGCCGGGCTACTGGAGCCCGACCAGGCGGCAGCGCTGATTTCGGCATCACTGCTCATGCGCCGGGTGCGAGGCATGTTGCGGCTCACCGTCGATGGGGTCCAGCTTGAGCACCAGTCGTCAGAGGCCCTGCGCGCGGCCCTGGCGCGGACTGGCGAGGCCGCCGACTTCGAAGACCTACGCAAAAAGCTTCTGGCCGCCCAGGCGAATGTCCGTGAAATCTACGCCCGGCTCATCGACCAGCCAGCGGCGAAAGTCTCAGAGTAGATCGGCGACGGCGTCGCGATAGCGTTCGATGGCCTCCAGGTGGGCATCCGGGGTGGTGCCGTCGATACGCTGGTGATGAAATCCGGTGAACGCGGTTGAGAACGTGATGTGGGTCGCCCCGCGATGGCGCCAGTCCTTGAACTCCTGGCGCCATTGGTCCGGGTCTTCGTTGCCCATGGAAACCCAGGCGTCAATGCCGATCGCGTCCGCATCGCGCCCGGCCGCGACCGTGTAGCGCCTCAACTTCGCAATCTCTGCGTTGACCTCGTCGCCCGGTGGATAAGCCAGGGGCATCCAGCCGTCCCCCAGTCTGGCGATGCGTTTGAGCGTCACCTCCGCGTGGCCGCCGAACCACAGCGGAATATGCCGGCGCGGCGGCAAGGGATTGATGCCGGCGTCGGGAATCGTATGCCACTTGCCCTCGAAGGCAACAAAGGGCTCGGCCCACAGGGCCCGCATGACCTCGACTTGTTCCTCGGAGCGACGGCCCCGGTTCTTGAAGTTCTCATTGAGGCCGACGAACTCAATCTCGTTCCAGCCGACCCCGACCCCGAGACGCAAACGGCCGTTGCTCAGCACGTCGAGGGATGTCGCCTGTTTCGCCACCAGGGCGATCTGGCGCTGGGGCAGGATAAGCACCTGGACCGAAAGCTCGATGCGCTGGCTGCAAGCCGCCATGAAGCCCAACAGCACGAAGGGATCGTGGAACAGGCCATCGCCGGTGTAGCCATCATTGGTCTTGGGATTGCCGCCGAGCACATGGTCGTAGGTCACCAGATGGTCGAACCCAAGATCTTCCGCCGCCTGGGTGTAGGTGCGGACGACCCCCGGATCGCCGCCCATGTCGGTTTGCGGCATGGCGACGCCGAGGCGCGGCGATTGGGTGGCTTGTGTCATGGCGTGTTCCTCATGCCATCGGGCCGGTCGGTCGGCTATAGTCCCGGCCATGAACGAGCAACCAACAGCTGCCGCTGCCAGTCTTACGAGCCAGGCCGTCGCCATCCTTACGACAGCCGCGCCGGAGCGCAAGGTTTCGCTAAGCCGTAGCGCCGCGGCGGCATGGCAGTCCGGCGGAATTCCTGTCGGCGAGGAAACGCCACCGGACCACCCGGCGCGCGCCCATCGGCCTGAGCTGCTGGCGCCCCGCCACATGCCCAAGCGCAATGCCGGCGGCGCGCAGGCGGCGCGCATCGCCCTGCTTCACGCCATCGCCCATATCGAGTTCAACGCCATCGACCTGGCGTGGGATATCGTCGCTCGCTTCACTGCTGAAGATCTGCCGCGCGGCTTCTATGACGATTGGGTCCGTGTGGCGGCCGAGGAAGCCGAGCATTTCAGCCTGATCACCGGACGCCTGGCCGAACTTGACGCCGCCTATGGCGACCTGCCGGCCCACGACGGCCTGTGGCAGGCGGCCGATGCCACCGCCGACGACCTCGCCGCCCGCCTCGCCGTGGTGCCCCTGGTGCTGGAAGCCCGCGGCCTCGATGTGACGCCGACCATGATCAACCGACTGCGCTCGAACGGCGACAAGGCCAGCGTTGCCGCACTCGAAGTCATCTACCGCGAAGAAATCGGCCATGTGGCGGCGGGCTGGCGCTGGTTCGAATGGATCTGCACGCGCCGAAACTACGACCCGGAGCCGACCTATCAGACGCTGGTGCGCGAGCACTTCAAAGGCCTGATCAAACCGCCTTTCAATACAGCGGCGCGTGATCAGGCCGGCTTCCCAGCCGGCTACTATGAACCCTTAGCGAGTTGAGCCAATGACAGATCGCGTAAATCATCTCGGCCAGCCCATCGGCGAGGCCCTGCCCCAGTGGTCGCCGCCGTCCCGGCCGTCCCGCGAGCCCTTGGAAGGGCGCTACTGCCGGGTCGAACTGATCGATCCGGCGCGTCACGGCGCTGATCTCCACGAGGCCAACAAAGCGGATAAAGAAGACCGCATTTGGACCTACCTCGGTTATGGCCCCATGGAGACGTTGGATGACTACCGCGCCTGGATGGATCTCGAATGCCTGGGCGACGACCCGATGTTCCACGCCATCATCGACAACGCCAGCGGCAAGGCGGTGGGTGTGGCCAGCTATCTGCGCATCAATCCGGCCGCCGGCAGTATCGAGGTCGGCCACATCAACTACGCGCCGGCGTTGCAGAAGACCCCAGCGGCGACCGAAGCCATGTATCTGATGATGAAGCGCGCCTTCGATCTCGGCTATCGGCGCTATGAGTGGAAATGCGATGCCCGCAACGCCGGCTCGCGGGCGTCCGCCCAACGGCTCGGCCTGTCCTACGAAGGCGTGTTCCGCCAAGCGATGATCTACAAGGGCCGCAACCGCGACACCGCGTGGTACGCCGCCATCGACAGCGAATGGCCGGCACTCCGTCAGGCTTTCGAGGACTGGCTCGAGCCCGCCAACTTCGACGAAAGCGGCGGCCAGCGCAGTTCGCTGTCGGCGGCGACCGGACCGCTGCTGGTCAGTCGCGGCTAACGTGCCTCGCGCAACGCCCTGACACGGCCGCCCAGGAGCGCCGGCACGGTGATAACCAGCGCCGAGACAGCGATCATGGCGGTCATGCCGATCACCGGCAGGACGAACCCGGCGACGATGCCGCCGAGCAGATTGGTGCTTTGTATCATCATGCGCAGCAAGGCGAAGGTGCGGCCACGCTGGGCCGCCGGGATGATCTTCATGCGCAAAGTCTGGGCCCAAATGGTCATGGGCGCGCTGAATAGACCGAAGGCCACCAAGCCGGACCCGGCCAGCATCGTGGTCTTGCCCAGCAACAGCAGTACCGAAAGCCCGGCTAGCGCCTGGGTCGTGACGATGAGGGCGCCAAGGGCCAACGGTAGGGTTATGGCGCCCACGGCCATGGCGCTCACTACCTCGCCAGCCGCTATAAAGCCGAGCAATGTACCGTAGAGTTCGGGGCCACCGCCCAATATCCGGTCGGCGAAGATCGGCAGCCACACGAAGATCGCCCCCAGGCCCAGGTTAGCGGCCATGAACATCAGGGTGGTGGACAACAGGATGGGGTTGTGGCGCAGCAATCTGAACGCCCCGCCGAGCCCCTGACGAGGTGCGGTATCTTCAGGCGCCGGTTCCTCATCGGAACAGAGCGTTACCCGACTCAACAACAGTGCGAAGACGACATAGTTGATGGCGTCGATGACCAGCACGCTGGGCGCATCGATCCAAGCAATCAGCAGGCCGGCAAGTGGCGGTCCGATGACCCCGCTTAGGGTATAGCTCAGGGTCTCCAGGGCGTTGCCGGTGCTCAGGCTGCGCGGCGGTACCAGGGACGGCAACATGGCGGGAGTGCCGGCAAGCGGCACCAACATCAGAAAACCGTAGATTCCGGCGACCACGTAGACATGCCATAGCTCAAAGGCGCCCATGCCGTGGAACACGGGAACGGCGCCGACGACGGCGGCCTTGATGACGCTGTCGATGATCATCACCGAGCGGCGGTCGAAGCGGTCGAGCAGCCAGCCGGCAATCAGCCCGCCGACGATAACCGGCGCGGTGTAAAAGAAGATCAGCAGGCCGACGGCGGCTGACGACCCAGTGGTCTGGTAGACGAACCAGGTCAGCGCCACCCGGGTCATGGCGTCGCCGACCAGCGACACCGAGAAGCCGCCCCAAAACACGCCGAAGGCGCGATGACGAAAGACCTCGCGATATTGTCCCAGATCGACGGCGCTCATGGTTTCGCCAAATCCATGTGGTAGATCGGCCGCGCGCCCTCGGGCACCGGGCAGCATTGCCAACCCGCCGCCTCGAACATCGGCGTGACGCCGGTCCAGGCGAAGGCGTCGGGCATGCGGCCGGGCTTTCGCTGCCGTACCGGAAAACCCTCGAGGACGGTGGCGCCACGACGAAACACCTCGCGGGTGGCGCCGTCGAGAAGCCGGTGGCCAACACCGCGAGCGCGCCATTTGCGGATGACGAACAGGTAGGTGACGGCCCAGGCGTCGGCCTGCTCACTGTTCTGCGCCATGCGGCTGCGCGCCAGACGGAGAAAGTCGGCCTTGGGTCCGAAGTTGCACCAGCCGATAGGCTCTTCATCCGCATAGGCGACCACTGCGTACACCGCGCCGGCTTCGATGAGGTCCCTAAAACGCGGCGGTTGGGTTCGCCCTTGGCCGCCTCCCAGGCCTTGCCGCCGCGCACGCGCCAATGCATGCACCAGCAGCCGCCCACCGCGCCACGTTCGCCAAACAACGCTTCGATCTCCGGCCAGTCGTCGGGCGCCAGAGGCTTTACGGCGATAATTGTATCATCGCCTCGTCAGCGTCACTGTACAGGCGCTCGACCAGCAGGCCCGACAGCGAGTCGAGAACCACGCGGTTGACTGACAGCTCCACGGCCTTGCCCCGGCCCTGCTCGACCAACAGGCCGGCGGCGCGAAGTTGGAACACGTGATGCGATATGGTCGGCCGGCCGAGATCGAGTTGGCGCGCCAAGTCGGCGGCAGTGCGTGGCCGGGCGGCCAGCAGCCCAAGCATGGAAAATCGGGTGGCGTCGCCCAACGCCTTACAAGCGAGCACCGGGTCGAACGGCATGGCCACGGGCTGGGGCGCCGCCACGGGGCGGGGGAAATCGACCTCGATGTCGTGATCGAAGAACGGAAAGAACGAGACGCTGCCGGCGCCGGCAAGGGCGGGCCCGGACCAGAAGCGGCGGTTGTTGAAGGCCGACGGCATGAAATAGAGACAGTCCAGATCGGCCAGGGCAATACGGTAGCCGCCGCGCAGCGCGCGCAATTCATCAGCGTCTTCGTCGAACTCGGCGAGCAGCCGAAGAGCGCCGGCGAACTCGGACAGGCTGGAAGAAGCGAACAGGCGCTCGGCCCGGTCGCGAGAGCTTTCAAACCGAGGCTCGAGCCACGACCAGGTGGCACCGAAAGCGTCGTTCCAGAACCCTTCGATCATATCCGCGGTCTGGGCCTGGACTGTTTCGGGCGCCATGGTCAGGGCTTCGATAAACGCTCCGGCGGAGACGCCGGGATCGTGGGGAAACAGTCCCACATAGGCGAGCCACTCACGCTTGGCCTCGGGCAGGTCGGCCAGGGCCTGCCTGACCGACTGGCGTCGCGACACCAGTGCTTCAACAATCACTTCGCTGTGCAGGATGCCAACCAGAAGGCGGCGCTGAAACAGGCCGGTATCGGTGCCGCGCAAAGCATGAAGAAAACCCTCGATTCCCGGCGCCGGCGCGGCAGCGCCGGTGACGTCGGCGGCGGCGTTCCAAAGCAGGCTGCCATAGGTCGCCAGTCCACGGCGCGTAGCGTCGCCAATACGGCCCCGCGCCGCCCTGCACCAGCGGGCATGGATCGCCGGCGTCTCGTCGGCCAGGGCGGCAAGCGCATAGCAGACTTCATATTGCGGACTAACAACGAATTCCACGTTGGGCACGGCTGATCTCCGTTGTTCGAACAAAGTATGTTCTATTACTATCGAACTTGTCAAACATATTGACTGAAACCATCCATTTGCCAGCGCCCGTAGGCTCCTCTCATTGGCGTGTCACAAAGTCCGAGCGCCGATTTCGGTTGTATTTTCGCATTGAACACAATATCTCTTCATATGTTCATTTCTTAGTTATAAACCTCACGCAGATCATGAGCGCTGTAGTACTCGACGACCACGACACATCAATTCTGGCCGAAACCTTTCATCTGCTGGGCGACCCGACGCGCTTGCGCATTGTCATCGCCTGTCTCGCCGGGCCGGTTTCGGTCGGCGACATCGCCGCGCGGGTCGGTGCCTCACCCTCGCTTGCCAGCCATCACCTGCGGCTGCTCAAGGCAGCACGTCTGGTCGCCGCCGAGAGGCGCGGCAAGCAGGTCTTCTATGCCGCCGCCGACGACTACATCCGCACGGTTCTCGACGACATGATCGAGCACATCGCCGAGGACGAATCATGAGCCATTGCCGCGAGCCCGCTGCCCTCGACCCTCGTGCCGGCGCCGCGCTGTTGAGCCGCCAGCGCCGGGTGCTGTGGATCGTGTTGGCGGTCAATGGCGCCATGTTCGTGGTCGAGATGGTATCGAGCTGGCTCGCCGGCTCGACCGCCCTGCTGGCCGACGCCATCGACTTTCTGGCTGACGCGGCGACCTACGGCCTGACCCTTTTCGTGCTGACCAAATCGGCCCAGTGGAAGGCCGGGGCAGCGCTGGCCAAAGGAATCGCCATGGGCGTCTTCGGCATCTGGGTGATTGTCATTGCCTTGTGGCGCGCCACCGACTCGGCGCTGCCCGATGCGAGCATCATGGGTGGCGTGGGTCTTCTCGCCCTGACCGCCAACGTGGGCTCGGCCTTGCTACTCTACTGGCACCGCGGCGACGACCTCAACATGCGCTCGGTGTGGCTGTGCAGCCGCAACGACGCCATCGCCAATGTGCTGGTGCTGGCCGCCGCCGGCGCCGTCGCCCTGACCGCCACCGCCTGGCCCGACCTAATCGTCGGCGCCCTCATCGCCGCCCTCGAACTCAGCGCCGCCTACTCGATCATCCGCGCTGCCCTGCCGACGCTGCGGGCGGCACGCGCTACCGTCAGTTAATTATGGGGACAGTATGCGTAATTAATTAAGTATACCGTCCCCATAATTATCAATTTGGTCATTGCTAGAGCTCGCCGTCTTCCTTGAGCATGGCGAGGGAGGTGCGGAAGGCTTCGGTGGTTTTGGCTAGGTCGTCGTCGCTGTGCACCGCCGAGAGCATGCAACTGGCGGCGCCGTTGAGATCGACGCCGTTGACCACCATGGCGAGGCGGAGCTTGCGCACGACCTCGGACTTCTCGCGCTTGATCTGATCGTAGCGGTAGACGAAGGGGTCGAAGTTCAGGGGGTCAACGTCGAGGCCCTGGGGGTTGGTAAACAGGTGGACGGTGGAGAATTCGCCGTAAGCCGCCCACGGCACACCGGCTTCAGACAGCACCTCATTGAATGCCCCGCGCAACATCGCCGCCGAGGCGTTGGCCTTGTCGCAGGCATCAGTGGTGGCGATGATGTCAAGCGCCGCCGTGCCCGCCGCCGCCGATACAGGATTGGCGTTGAACGTGCCCTGGTGTTGGATTTTCTCGGCGCCGCTGTTCTTGGCGGCCGCGAAATCGAGCCCATCGAGGATCGCCTTGCACCCGGCCACGGCGCCGCCAGACAGGCCGCCCGCCAGAATCTTGGCCAGGGTCGTAAGATCGGGGGTCACGCCGTAGTGGCCCTGAGCACCGCCCGGCGAGACTCGAAAACCAGTAACCACCTCGTCAAAGACCAGCACCGTGCCGTGCTTCTCGGTCAGCTCGCGGGCCTTGAACAGGTAGTCCGGCACCAGGGGAATGACACCGAAATAGGCCCCGGTGGGCTCGAAGATGACCGCGGCCACATCGTCGCCGGCCAGGGCCGCGGCCAGGGCGCCCACATCGCCGGGCGGTATCAGCACCATGTTCTCGGAGATTCCCGGCAATACCCCCGGCGCCTCATTATGATCGACGCTCCCGGTCATATGGTCGTGCCAACCATGGAAGTGGACATCGAGCCGCACCACCTTGGAGCGGCCCGTATGGGCCCGTGCGAGACGCAGGGCGAGATGGGTAGCCTCAGTTCCCGACGCGGTAAAGCGCAGGCGTTCGGCGCCGGGCATGAGCCGCTGCACCGCCTGGGCCCAGCGCACTTCGTAAGGGTGATTGGCGCCGAAGTGACTACCCTGGTCCATGGCCTGATGGATCGCCGCTACCACGTCCGGGTGGTTGTGGCCCAGCAGCAGGGCGCCGTGGCCGCCGAAATAATCGATGTATTCGTTGCCGTCCACGTCCCACTTGTGAGAACCCAGGGCGCGCTCCACATACATGCCGTAGGGGTCTAGATGGCGTGAATCGTGGGTGATGCCGCTGGGGAAGGCGTCAGCGGCCTCCGCCGCCAGGGCAGCCGATCCCGGCGTCTTGTCGCGGTAGGCGGTCACGATGGTCGAGTTGGAGAGGGCGGGACTTGGGCTAGCCATTATGCGGTTCCTTGCTCTTCGCCGTCTTCTCCGCCGATGCGGGCGGCCAGGGCGGCGGCCATGAAATCGTCGAGATCGCCGTCGAGAACGGCGTTCGGATTGGAGGTTTCGATCCCGGTGCGCAGGTCCTTGACCATCTGGTAGGGGTGCAGCACGTAGGAGCGGATCTGGTGGCCCCAGC
>CAZYDR010000041.1:25255-32042 GCA_964645285.1 uncultured Alphaproteobacteria bacterium | reverse complement strand
GGCGGCCATGGTCGATGTCTCGGACAAGGACATTACCGAGCGCAGCGCCACCGCCGCCGGCCGTGTCCACGTATCACCCGAGACCATGGCGCTGATCGCCGCCGGCGACATGAAGAAGGGCGACGTGCTCGGCGTCGCCCGTCTCGCCGGCATCATGGCTACCAAGCGCACCCCCGACCTGGTGCCCCTGTGTCACCCCCTGGCTTTAACGTCGGTCGCTGTTGATCTGGAATGCAATACGGAGACCGGCACCGTTGAAATCACCGCGACCTGCAAGCTCAAAGGCCGCACCGGTGTCGAGATGGAAGCGCTGACCGCCGTGTCCGTGGCCGCCCTGACCGTCTACGACATGTGCAAGGCCGTCGATAAGGACATGACCATCGGCGACATTCGCCTGCAACACAAAGCCGGCGGTCGCTCCGGCACTTATACCCGCGAGGACTAAATGCCGCTCCTGCTTCCCGTGGCCGACGCCCTAGCCCGCGTCACCGCCGCCTTTGGCCCACTGCCCGCTGAGCAAGTGAGCATCGCCCATGGGCTTGGCCGGGTGCTGGCCGAAGATGTCACCGCCCGTCTGACCCAGCCGCCGTCAGACGTCTCATCCATGGACGGCTATGCGGTTCGCGCCGCCGACGTGGCGACCGCGCCGACGACCTTGCGCCGGATTGGCAAAGCTCCGGCCGGCGGCGCCCATGACGGCGAACTGGGGCCGGGCGAAACGGTACGCATCTTCACCGGCGGTCCGGTGCCAAACGGCGCCGACGCGGTCACCATGCAGGAAGACACCGAAGTCGATGGCGACCAGGTGACCATGAAGGTGGCCGTGGCCGAGGGTCATTTCATCCGCTCCGCCGGGCTTGATTTCTCCAAGGGTGACGTAGGCCTGACCGCGGGCCGGCGACTCGCCCCTCGGGATATCGGCCTGGCCGCGGCCATGAACGTGCCTTGGCTGACTGTCCGGCGGCGGCCCCGGGTCGCCCTGCTGGCCACCGGCGATGAGGTCGTCCGGCCCGGCGAACCGGTGGGACCCAATCAGATCGTCTCGTCTAATAGCCTGGCCCTGGCCGCTCTGGTCACCGAGGCCGGCGGCGAGCCGGTGGACCTGGGCATTGCCCTCGACAACGCGGATTCCCTCGAGCGCATGGCGGCGGGCGCCAAGGGCGCCGACGTGCTGGTCACCACCGGCGGGGCCTCGGTGGGCGACCATGATCTGGTACAACAGGTACTCGGCAAGATCGGCTTCGAGCTCGACTTCTGGCGCATCGCCATGCGCCCCGGCAAACCGCTCATATTCGGCGACATCAACGGCACGCCCCTGCTCGGGGTTCCCGGCAATCCGGTGTCGGCTTTGGTCTGCGCCATGGTCTTCCTGCGGCCGGCCATTGCGACCATGCTGGCCGTGGACAACAGCGCTGTGCCCGAGACGGCGGCCCTGGGCATCGACCTCGACGCCAATGACCACCGCCAGGATTATCTCCGAGCGCGGCTTGAGCCAGGCGCCAATGGCGAGCTGGTGGCGACGCCTTTTGCCAGGCAGGACAGTTCCATGTTGTCGACACTCACAGCCTCGAGCTGCCTGGTCATACGGCCGCCCCATGCGGGTCCGGCCAAGGCCGGTGATCGGGCCGAAATCCTACGACTGTGAGCGCCAGCGTCAATAAACGCGATCAATTCTAATTTTGTTCTTGACGGGTTTGACGAACGCAACTAGAACATGTGGTACCGTTGTACTTTTGTTCTGGATGTAGGGGGTTTCTCCATGCTGACCCGCAAACAACATGATCTCCTGATTTTCGTCCACAAATGCCTCAAGGCGGACGGCATCTCGCCATCCTTCGACGAAATGAAGGATGCCCTGGGTTTGCGCTCCAAATCAGGCATTCATCGGTTGATCACGGCCCTGGAGGAACGCGGCTTTATCCGCCGTCTGCCCCACCGGGCCCGGGCGCTTACGGTCCTCATGCTGCCGGACGCCATGATCCCGCCAGGCGGCTTCGAGCCCAGCGTTATTTCCGGCGGTTTGGAGAAGGCTATTACCGGACAGCCCGTTGTCGAATCCGTGGAAAACGTCTCCCTGCCGCTCTATGGCCGGATCGCAGCAGGCACCCCCATCGAGGCCTTGCGCGACCATTCTCAAACCATCGACATGCCCGCCAGCCTATTGAGCAACGGCGAACACTATGCCCTTGAGGTCGATGGCGAATCCATGATCGACGCCGGTATCCTGGACGGCGATACGGCGGTTATCGAACGCTGCGACTCAGCCGAAAACGGCGCCATTGTGGTGGCCCTGGTGGATGACTATGAAGTCACCCTCAAGCGGCTGCGGCGCAAAGGCGCGTCGGTGGCCCTGGAGCCGGCCAACGCCAATTTCGAAACCCGCATATTTCCGCCGGACCGGGTCAAGGTGCAGGGTCGGCTAGTCAGCCTGCTGCGGCGCTACTAAACAATCCGTTCAATTCCGGTCTTTGCCCCGGCGCGCGGCCTATGGCTGCGCGCCGCGTGCGTTGGCGACGTTTTCGATCCGCATGCGGCCCGTATCATCGAAATAGACCGCATGAGCGCCATGGCGCCACAAATCAAAGCGATCGATCACCATGCCCGCCGATGCACAGTTGTGCCGCACGGGCACGGTGCTGATGACCAGATCGGCTAGCCGGCAATCCTCGGCTAGGGCGCGGCCAGCGCGCACAAGCGCGACCACGATGCCGCCCCGGCGGTAAATGCAGCCGGCGCCATCGCAGCGTAACCAAGGCGCATCGTTGGGCCAGACGGCGCTTTCGCCCTGACCGTCCCGGCGCAGCCAGATATCGCCGGTGTAGCGCGCTGCTTTGCGTGGCGATAATGCCAAGTCGCCGTCGGGCGTGCGTACGGCGAACAACTTTGCCTTGCCGTCGATCAGGATGTCCGGCGCCTGGTAAAGCATCGGCGTCGCCAAGGCCGCGGCAAAGAGCACGGCGCCGGGCCAGCGCCAGGGGTGACGCTACAGGCACAGCCACAACCCGCCAACGGCGGCAATAATCACTCCAAGGACAGGCATGGCCGGCAACAAGGTCACCGCGCCGGACCATGACGACACCCTGCGCGCCACGGCGATTACGCCGTCGATGCCCCAACCCATGGGAGCGAGCGCTACGGCCTCAAAGCCGAATGGCATGATCCACAGGGCGGTCATGGGCACGGCCAGCAGATTGGCGGCCAGGCCATAGTCGGCAATGCGGTTGAAGTTGTAGGCGTCGAAAGGCGCCGTCGTCAGGCCGGCGATCAAGGTCGCCAGAGCAACGCCGGCAAGATAATTCAACAGGCGCCGTAGCGGCGTGTCATTGGCCCGCCAGCCCCGGCGAAGGCCGTACCACTCGAAGGCGGCAACCAGGGCGACGACGGCGGCGAAGGACATTTGAAAACTGGCGCCAAGCAGGCTTTCGGGCTGCACAAGCAACACCACAACCGCTGCCCAGGCGACCGAGCGCATGGAAATCCCGGTACGGTCGAGCAGAATAGCGACCAAAACCAAGCCTCACATGAGGAAGGCGCGCTGGGTCGGGATAGTAGACCCCGACAACAGCAAATAGAACGCCGTACCGGTCAGGGCCGCGGCCACGGCGCCAGCTTGCCCATGGAGGCCCACCAACACCCGTTCGGTTACGGTCTGACGCACTTCGCCCACCGCCAGGGCCAGTCAGCCGCTGTCTTGACCGGCAGGTAGATCGATCACCGTGGCCGAGCCAAACGCAAATCCGAGGTCGCCGAGTTGTTTAAAATAGGCCTGACGGGCAAAGTCATAGGCGTCCGGCGCCGACGGCTCCGGTGGCGGTGACAAGGCGCCCAGGAGTTCGACCCACTGGCCGGGCTTGAACGCGGCAACTCCCGACCCGCGCAGGGTGACGCGCACTTGCGCCGGGGTCTCATGGGCATCCAGGCCGCGAATGCTCACCTGGTCGAGCACTAATCGGCGGCCCGAGACGCGGACCTCGCTGGCCACCACCCGGCCGCTTACAAAGGCAGGCCTAATTTCCTTTTCGAGCACCGGCGCCGCGACCTAGGCAGTGCGGAGCTGGGCCGCGACGAAGCCACCGCCGAGCGCGAGGGCGGTAATGGCCATGATGAGCCAGCCCAAGTGACGGCGCGCCATGACCGCCATGACCAGGGCCGCCGTCGCCGCCAGAGGACCGATCCACGGCGCCGGTTCCATCGGCAGAGCAAAATAGCTGTCGATGCCCACGGCCATGGCCACTGGGATCCACAGGGGCCAACGGTTACGCTCGGCAAACAGGGTTTCCACAAGCCAGTCACCGACCGCCATGCGGCCCCGGGGAACGGTGCTGTCGAGAAGTCCTTCGGCCATCCATGATAAGTCGACACTATCGGGTGCCGTGCCTCGCGGCAAATGCGACGCCCGAAACCTGACGATTCGTGGTACACCTCGCCCCCCTTCTGAAGACCGACCGCCATCAGGAATATTCATGACCGACGTCGTTACCCGATTTGCCCCCTCACCCACCGGCTTCCTGCATATCGGCGGCGCCCGTACGGCGCTGTTCAACTGGCTGTTCGCCCGCCATTACGGTGGCCGTTACCTGTTGCGCGTCGAGGATACGGACCGCAAGCGTTCGACCCCGGAAGCCGTCGCCGCCATCTTCGACGGCCTCGCCTGGCTTGGCCTCGATCACGACGACGACCCGTATTTCCAGCATGAGCACGGTGAGCGGCATAAGGACGTGGTTCAGGCACTACTCGACAACGATAAAGCCTACCGTTGTTACTGTACGCCCAAAGAGCTCGCCGCCATGCGCGTGAAACGCATGGCCGACGGTGAAAAGACCCGCTACGACCGCCGCTGGCGCGATAAGGGCCCCGCTGACTGGCCGACTGACGAGCCCTACGCCGTTCGTTTCAAGGCGCCGACCGACGGCGAGACCTTTCTCGCCGACGCGGTCCAGGGCGATGTCCGTTTCGCCAATGATGAGTTCGACGACATCATCATCGCCCGGAGCGACGGTACGCCGACTTACAATCTGGCGGTGGTGGTGGATGATCACGACATGGGCGTGAGCCACGTAATCCGGGGTGTTGACCACCTGACCAATGCGTTTCAGCAGAACTTCATTTATTGGGCCCTGGATTGGGATGTGCCGGTTTTCGCCCATGTGCCGTTGATCCACGGCCCCGATGGCGCCAAGCTGTCCAAACGTCATGGTGCCCTGGGCGTTGGTGAGTATCGGAACATGGGCTATCTGCCGGACGCCATGCGCAACTATCTGCTGCGCCTGGGCTGGAGCCACGGTGACGACGAAATCATTTCGACCCAGCAGGCCATTGAATGGTTTGGTCTCGAAACCATTGGCCGCTCGCCGGCGCGCTTCGACTTCGACAAGCTGGGCAGCGTCAACGGCCATTACATCCGCGAAAGCGACGATCAGGAACTCACCACTCTGGTTGCCTCATGCCACAAAGAAACCACCGGAATCGAGCCGAGCGAGACCGCCTTGGGGCGCCTGCTTCAAGGCATGGATGTGCTCAAGTTTCGCGCCAAAACCGTCATAGAACTCACTGAAAACGCGGCGCTTTACCTGAACGAACGCCCACTAACGCGAAGCCCGAAGGCCGACAAATTGTTGACCGGCGAAGCCACCGCTCTGCTCGGGCGCTTTGCGGCGACGTTGGATGCCGTGACATCGTGGGACCATGAAAGCCTGGAGGAGGCGGCGCGAGCCTTCGCCGAGGCTGGCGAATTCAAGCTCGGCGCCATTGCCCAACCACTCCGCGCCGCCTTGACCGGCTCACACGCCTCACCGGGAATCTTCGAAGTGATGGCCATACTTGGCCGCGAAGAAACCCTGGGGCGCATCAGCGACGCTGCCGATTCAACCTAGTTTGCGAGGCGGCGAATTGCGAAATAGCCGCTTTAGCTTTATGCTAGAGCCATAAGCGCAGAACGCGGCGAGGTCTGATTGTCGCGCATTTTATAGGGGAACAAGACCATGGCCGACATCATCAAACCAACCCGCAAACTCGTCCAATCCGGCTCCGTTTCGTTTTCCGATGGACAGAATGATGGCACGGCGTCGGGGGAGTTTGATCGCTATGCCGGAACCCTCGGCCCGGACGTGGTCGATATCGGCAAGCTGTATGCCAAGACCGGCTATTTCACCTACGATCCCGGCTTCATGGCGACGGCAAGCTGCCAGTCGCGCATCACCTACATTGACGGCGAAAAGGGCGTGCTGCTTTATCGCGGCTACGCCATCGAGGAACTTGCGGAAAAGAGCGACTTCCTCGAGGTCTGCAATTTGCTGCTCTATGGCGAATTGCCGTCGGCATCACAAAAACGCAAGTTCGACCACGACATCACCATGCACACCATGGTGCATGAACAGCTCACGCTGTTTTTCCGGGGTTTTCGCCGGGACGCCCATCCCATGGCCATCATGGTCGGGGTGGTCGGGGCGCTGTCGGCGTTCTATCACGACGCCCTTGATCTCGATGATCCATACCAGAGCATGGTGGCGTCGTTCCGGCTGATCGCCAAGGTGCCGACCATTGCCGCCATGGCCTACAAATTCTCCATCGGCCAGCCGTTCGTATACCCGCGCAACGACCTGACCTACGCGGAAAACTTCCTGCACATGATGTTCGCGGTACCCTGCGAGGACTACAAAGTCAATCCGGTGTTCGCCAAGGCCATGGACCGCATTCTCATCCTCCATGCGGATCACGAGCAGAATGCTTCGACGTCGACGGTGCGCCTTGCCGGCTCCTCCGGCGCCAATCCCTACGCCTGCATCGC
>CAZYDR010000041.1:19337-25245 GCA_964645285.1 uncultured Alphaproteobacteria bacterium | reverse complement strand
TGCCTGTGGGGGCCGGCCCATGGCGGCGCCAACGAGGCGGTGCTAAACATGCTGGCCGAAATCGGCTCGGTGGACCGCATCCCCGAGTTCATTGAGCGGGCCAAGGACAAGGACGATCCTTTCCGCCTCATGGGCTTCGGCCACCGGGTTTACAAGAATTTCGACCCCCGGGCCAAAGTGTTGAGCGAGACCTGCCGCGAGGTCCTTGACGAACTGGGCATGGGCAACGAGCCCCTGCTGGAGATCGCCCGCGAACTCGAACACATCGCCCTTGAAGATCCCTATTTCATCAAGCGTAAGCTGTACCCCAACGTCGATTTCTATTCGGGCATCATCCTGCGCGCCATGGGCATTCCGCCGCACCTGTTCACGGTGATCTTCGCGGTCGCCCGCACGGTCGGCTGGATCGCCCAATGGAAAGAGATGAACGAAGACCCGACCCAGAAAATCGGGCGGCCGCGCCAGCTCTATACCGGCTACGGCCCGCGCCCGTTCGTGCCTCTGGAGAAACGCCGCAGAAAGTAGGCGTTTCGGTGGTCAGCGTATCCGGGGACCCTCGGCGATGACCTTAAGCACCGTGTCGGCGGCGCGATCGCTTGGCGGCATTCCGCCGAGACCGAGGCTTTTCGCTGCCTGACGGCCACTAGAGATTTGCATGGCACGGGCATCACCGTCGTCGTACAGGGCAGCAACCGCATCGGCCAGGAGGTCGGCGCGACAGTCTTCCTGGACGAATTCCGGCACAACCGGGCTGTCGAGAATGAGATTGACCAGACAGGCATAGGGCACCCGCACCATGCGTCGCGCCAACCAGGCGGTCACGGTGTTGGTTTTGTAGGCGATGACCATGGGTGTGCCGGCGATAGCCAGTTCGAGAGCAATGGTGCCCGACGCCGCCAACGCCACCCGCGACGCGGCAATGGCGTCGTATTTTTCGTCGCGGCCAACGACCACATGGGCCGTGACGGGCCAGTCGGCACAAGCTGCCGTCACCTCGTCCGCCACCGCTGCCACCGTGGGCACCACGGCGCTCAGGCCGGGATAGCGCGCAGCGAGCAAACCCAGGGCGACGCCGAATATGGGTAGATGGCGGCTGACTTCGCCATGGCGGCTACCGGGCAGGACGCAGACCAGCGGCGCTTCAGGTGAAATTCCGTGGCGAGCCCGAAACCCCTCGCCGTCGCCCTCATGGGCGCTCTCCTCGACGATGGCGTGGCCAACGAAACTACAGGGCAGTCCCACCGCCTCGAAGTAGGGCGGCTCGAAGGGCAGAATGGCCAGAAGATGATCGAGAAATTCAGCGATCTTGGCCGAACGGCCCGGTCGATGGGCCCAGACCTGAGGCGCTACATAGTGAATTAACGGAATTCCCGCTCCCGCCAGACGCCGGGCCACGCGGAAAGAGAAATCCGGCGCATCGATGGTGATGACCGCGTCGGGTCGCATTTGCTGTGCCGCCGCGGCGGTCTCGCGCACCCGCGCCAATACGCGAGGGATTTTCGGCACCACCTCGAGGTAGCCCATGATGCTCAATTCACTCATGGGGAATAGGCTATCGAGGCCTTCGGCCGTCATACGTTCACCGCCGACCCCGGCAAAGCGTGGTGGCACCGGCGAACGTTCTTTGAGCGCCGCCATAAGCCGCGCACCCAGCACATCACCCGACGGCTCGCCGGCCACGAGGAAGATCAGGAAGCCAGTTTCAGCGACGCTCACATCTCGCCCGGCGCAATGCCAATGACGAACAGTCCGGCGGCATCGGCCGCCTCTACCGTCCGGGTCCGATCGACCACCAGGGCGCCCCCGGCCTCCACGGCAATGCCCCGCAATCCAGCGGCATGAGCGCTGACAACCGTATCCGGACCGATGGTCGGCAGGTCGGCCCGCACCTCTTGCATGGGTTTCTTGACCTTGACCAGAACGCCGCCGGGTCCTTTACGGCGAAGGTCCGCACAGCGCCGCAACAGGCCGTCGGTGCCTTCAATAGCCTCGACCCCCAACACCATGCCTTGTTGCACCACCACAGCCTGCCCCACATCAAGCGCCCCCAAGGTTCGGGCAACATCGCAGCCGATGGCAATATCCGCCCGAGCCGCATCGTCCGGCGCGTGAGTACCCAAAACTCCCAACGGTGCGATCATGTCTCCGAGAATGCTGTCGATGCCGACCACGCGAAACCCGTCACCCTCTATCTCGGCGACAAGAAGCGACAACAACTTGTCATCGCCCAGTGCCTTGCGGCCCAATTTGGCGATTGCCTTCATAGCGCGACCGTCGAGCCGCAGGCTGGTAAGGGAGGGACGTTGTACGGGGCCGGCGAATACTACTTCCACGGCGCCAACATCGTGAAGCAAGGTCATGGTGCGTTGCACCGCGCCCAGGTTGACCCATTCATGGGCGGTGTCGGCGATGGTGTCAGGGTCCGTGATGCCTTCGTGGGCGACGATGAAAACTTCGCGGCCGGCGTCATGGCAGGCGGTCGCGATTTCGCCTGGCAGCGAGCCGCCACCGGCGAGGATCGCGAGTTTAGGCAGCGCCACGGCCGCTCTTCGGCTGACAGACCGCGCGCGAGCTGTCGGCCTGGATAAAACCGACCACATCCATGACCGCTTCATTATCGGGAAACATCTCGGCTACATCGACGATACGTTCGGCCATGGTTCCTTCCTCGGCGAAGGCCAAGCGATAGGCCGCGCGCAGTGTATGAATGTCGTCGCGGCTGAACCGTCGCCGCCGGAGGCCGATAATATTCAGCCCCGACAGAAAGGCCCGCTCACCCGTGACCGAACCGTAGGGGATAACGTCGTTCTCGACCCCGGACATGCCACCGATCATGGCATGGGCGCCGATGCGGACAAACTGGTGAACCGCCGACAGGCCGCCGAGAATGGCATAGTCCCCAATCACCACATGGCCGCCGATGGTCGCGTTATTGGCCATGATGACGTGGTCGCCGACAACACAGTCATGAGCCACGTGGGCGCCGACCATGAACAACCCGCCATCACCGACACGGGTTATCAGGCCACCGCCCTCTGTGCCCGGGTTCATGGTGACATGTTCGCGGATGGTGTTGCCGTCGCCAATAATCAGTTGCGACGGCTCACCGGCGTATTTGAGATCCTGGGGTCGCAGACCGATGGATGCGAAGGGGAAAAGATGGCATCCGTCGCCGACTGTGGTATGGCCGCCGACAACCACATGGCTTTCAAGGCGCGTACCGGCGCCAAGAGTAACCTCGCCGCCGACAACGCAATAGGGGCCAATGGCTACATCGTCAGCAATCTGGGCACCCGTCTCAATGATAGCCGTTTGGTGAATAGCGGTCATAGTCGTCTAATCGTCCAGGATCATGGCGGCGATGGTCGCCTCGGCGACCACTTTACCGCCGACCTTGGCCTGGCAATTGAATTTCCACACGCTGCCACGACGCCGATGTTTGGCCACGTGGATTTCAACCGCATCGCCGGGTACCACCGGTTTGCGGAAGCGGGCGTTGTCCACCGACATGAAGTAGACCAGCTTGCCTTCGGAGTCCGCGCCCAGGGTCTGGACCACCAGAACCGCCGCGGTCTGTGCCATGGCTTCGATGATGAGAACCCCGGGCATAACCCGCCGACCGGGAAAATGGCCTTGAAAATGCGGCTCATTGACCGAGACGTTCTTGAGACCCACGGCCCGTTCGTCAGGAACGACCTCCAGGACCCGGTCAATCATCAAGAAGGGATAACGATGGGGGATCATCTCCAGGATCCGCTCGATATCGATTTCAACCTCTGGTGACTTATCGCCAGTCGATTCCGACATTTATTCCTTCACTCCCTTGTCCGATAGACGCCGCAATGCCGTCAATTGCCTGAAAAATGCCTTTGACGGCACGGCCGGTGCGCCGACGAGAGAAGCACCGGGTTCGACATCGCGCATCACTCCGCTTTGAGCGCCGATGCGGGCGCCTTTACCCACGGTCAAATGCCCGGCAACGCCAGCTTGTCCACCAATTACCACGAAGTCATCGAGCTTCGCACTACCGGAAATGCCGACCTGGGCGACGATAACGCACCCCCGTCCGATTTGGACGTTGTGCCCGATTTGCACCAAATTATCAATCATGCAGCCGGCGCCGATGACCGTATCTGGACCACTGCCGCGGTCAACCGTGCTATTGGCGCCAATTTCGACATCATCGTGGATAATAACCCGGCCGGTTTGGGGGATTCGCAAATGCCCGCTGGGCCCTGAGGCAAAACCAAATCCGTCCTGGCCAATACGGGCGCCGGAATAAATTATCACCCGATCACCGATCACGCTGTAGCACAGGGATGCGCCGGCGCCGATCAGGCAGTCATCGCCCACCACCACGCCATCACCAACCACCGCGTTGGAGCCCACATGGCAGCGGGCGCCAAGCTGACTGCCCGTGCTGATAACGGCCCCGGCATCAATGCGGCAGCCCTCGCCAACGGTGGCATCGGCGGCCACATGGGCCATGGGCGATACTCCGGGCTCGACGGTCGGTGTCGGATGAAACATCCGCGCCACACAGGCGAACGCCATGTAGGGTTGATCGCTCAATACCAGCGCCATGCCATCCGGCGCCCGATCCGCAAGGCTGGGGTGGACGATGCACGCCCCCGCCCCGCTGGCTTCAAAAGCGGTGACATAGCGTCGGTTGTCTAAAAAACTGATCTGATCGCCCGCGGCCATATCGAGCGGGGCGATATCGCTGATTTGCGCTGTGCCGTCAACGCCGTCCGCGAGACTTGCACCCGCCGCATCAGCCAATACCTCAAGGGTGAAAGGCCCGGCCACTGAAAAGAAACACTGATCGGCCATGACTAGAGCGGCTTCAGAGAATACGGAGCCATTGGACCGCGCCCCCTTAATCCGTGGTTAGGCGCACGCCGCATGGCGATGTGGTGCATCGGCAAAGGCGTGCAACGCGACCACGGTTTAAGAGGGCGCGACCCGCGGGTGGGGCATCTGAGTGTTTTGGGGGGCGTCGCGGCGCTTGCCCGATGCGCCGCATCACGCGGCGCACCGCTCCTACCCAAAACGCACATATGCCCCATCAAATGACCCCGTATTCTCTGAAGACGCTCTAGTTCGGCGCTGCCGGCACCTCGACCCGGGAGAGTCGTTGATTGAGCAGTTCGAGAACCTGTTGCGAAATGTTCAGGTCGTTATCGGCGAACACTATTTGCTGGCGTGGTAACACCAGATTATAGCCATGAATGGCGGACAGTTCGGCGATGATGTTGATGACCTCGCGCTCAAAATCCTTCAGTCCGGAATCGAAAGCCTGATCGAGTTCTCTTTTACGAGCCTGGACGCCGCGCTGAACTTCGGCGACCTGAGCTTCGAATTCGCGGCGCTTCTGAGCAAATGCATCAGCGGAAAGAATCGACTGCTGACGAACCAGTTCCTGGTCCACCGCGCGCAGTTCCTGTTCCTGCAAGTTAATCTGCTCCTGATAGGTTTGGCGGCGTTGTTCGATCTGCGCCTTGAGATCGTTCATCGCCAGGGACTGCTGTTGAATAAGCAGATAATCGACGATCGCGATGTGAGCCGGCGGCACGGCTTGGGTTCTCCCCTCACCCATGCAGGCTAAAACAATACCCAGAGCAAGAATGGCGGATACGGCTAAGCGGGGAAGAAGCATCGTCATCGGTTAGAACCTTGTTCCGAAGTTGAACTGGAAAATTTCCGTCTTATCGAAACTTTCCTTTTGGATCGGTACCGCCCAGTCCATACGGATCGGCCCCATGGGCGAGTTAAACGAGATACCGACGCCGAGACTACTGCGCAACGACGCTTCATCGCGCAAATTAGCACCTGACACGTCAATGCCCGAAAGCGTTCCCACATCCCCGAACAAAACACCGCGAAGATCGAACCCGCTGATGAGGTC
>CAZYDR010000041.1:18351-19327 GCA_964645285.1 uncultured Alphaproteobacteria bacterium | reverse complement strand
CGGTAACGAAAGTATTGCCGCCCAGAGGATCGTCCCTCGCCACGTCGCGGGGCCCGATTCCGGTCTCGGTGAAACCACGAAGCGACCGCCCGCCCACGAAGAAACGCTCATCGAGCCTCACGTCTTCGCTCATGAATCCGAAGATATTACCGGCGCTGGCCGATAGGGAACTCACAAGGTACTCATTGATCGGATGATAATATGTGCCGGTGATTACATGTTTCAAGTATTGTGCGTCGCCGCCAAAACCCGCAACATCCTGGTCGAAACGGGCGAAATAACCCTCCGTCGGGTCAAATCGGGAATCACGCACGTCGTATATCAGGGAATGCCCCAGGGATGACGTGATCCGCGTTCCCGCCTCGAACTTGATAAACGGCGAGGCATCCAGATCCACATCAGCAATTTCACTGCGTAGCAAACGATAGCGCAGCGCATGATTCAGACCTTCCGTGAGCGGATAACCGCCACGCAGTACGAATCCGAGTTGATTTTCGTCAAACGTACCTTCGTTGGTCAGATCGCTTTCTCGGCTAAAGATGTCAAAGCCGGCGGCGATTTCCCGGCCCAGGAAATACGGCTCGGTGAACCTCAGATCTATCAACTGGGTTCGCCCCGAAAGAGTGAACGAAAGACCCAGATTCTGACCGCGCCCAAGCAAATTGCGCTCGGCAATCGAGACACTGCCAAGAATGCCTTGCGATGAGGATATGCCAGCCTGAAAGGTCAATGCGCCGGTGGAGACTTCGGAAACCTCGACGTCGATAACCGCCTTGTCGCCGCTGGATCCTTGGGATTGGGTTAACGCGACGGAGCCAAAGAAACCAAGATTTCGAATTCGCTGTTCTGAACGCCGCAGCTTGGCGGCATTGAACGCGTCGCCCTCCACAAGCCGGAACTCGCGACGGACAACCTCGTCCAGTGTCCGCGAGTTGCCGTTGACATTGATGCGCTCGACAAATACACGCTGCCCCTC
>CAZYDR010000041.1:0-18341 GCA_964645285.1 uncultured Alphaproteobacteria bacterium | reverse complement strand
CAATTTCATAGTCAATTTTGACGATCCGGTTCTCACGGTCGAGAGTGGTCCGCGTCCGAATATCAACGAACGCATATCCCAAGTTTCCGACGCGCTCGGTCAGATTCTGAATCGAATCTTCGACTTTACTGGCGTCGTACCAATCGCCTTCGATGGTGGTGACGTCCTCAAAGAGCTGCTCCGTAGCCAGGTCGCGAAGCTGGCTGTTGATCCCCACTTCACCAAAGGTGTGACGCTCGCCCTCCTCCACCGTGAAGGTGATGAAGAAGCCACTGCGATCCCGCGTCAGCTCCGCAATCGCCGAGAGAACGCGAAAATTCGCATAACCTTTCGACAGATAGAAAGTGCGCAATCGGTCACGATCGAACGCGATCCGATCCGGATCATAGGTGTCGTCACTGGTCAGAAAACGATACCAGGCGCTCTCCTTGGTCGATATCTGGTCACGCAGGCGGGTGTCATTGAATTTCGTATTGCCGATGAAGCTGATATCGCGAATGTCGGTCTTCGGCCCTTCGTCAATTTCAAATACCAGATCAACGCGATTTTGCGACAATTGAATGATCTTCGGCTCGACGGTCGCGGCAAACCGCCCACTGCGTCGGTAGATCTCGACAATACGAGCTACGTCGGTCTGTACTTTTGTGCGGGTGTAAACCACCCGGGCACGCAGTTCGACTTCGGTCTCAAGAACCTCGTCCTTGACCCGTTGATTACCTTCGAAGGCAATGCGGTTGATAATCGGGTTTTCGACCACCCGCACCACCAACGTATTACCTTCGCGAACCATTTTGACGTCGGCGAACAGTCCGGTCGCGAACAGGTTTTTCAGGGACCGGTTAATGAGCCTGTTGTCGAAAGGATCGCCAACGGCGACGCCGGCCTCAAGCATATAGGACTGGACAGTGGAGGCTTCGATACGCTGGTTGCCGTCAATGCGAATGGCGTTGATCACGCCGCCTGATTCCTGGGCCATGGCCGACGGGGCCACAGCGAAGATTGCCATTCCAATGGCAAGCAGTCCGATCAACCAAACTAAGCGCGACAAAACGCCTCCCGATTTATCGCCCCTGAAACTCACGAAAACAGATTGATAAAGAAATCAACCACCTGAAGATGCACGAGATCGTTCCACGTTGCGAAAAGCATGAGCGTCAATACCATCGCAAGGCCGATGCGAAAACCGTATTCTTGCGCCTGTTCTCCCAGCGGACGGCAAAAAATACCTTCGAAAACATAGAAAAGCAGGTACCCGCCATCAAGCATGGGAATGGGAAACAGATTGATCAGGCCAAGGTTGATGGACAGTACGGCCATAAACCAGAACACGGTAATAATGCCGTCTTCAGCCACCTGCGCCGACACCTGGGCAATACGGACGGGGCCACCGAGTTCGTCGCTGCCCCGGGTCCCGACGATAATTTCACCCAGTGCATCCAGCGTCGCAAACGACAGCATCCAGGTTTCTTCGACCGCGGCCCAAACCGCCGTCAACGGGTCGTGACGCACGAATTCCACGCCTTTGCGGCCGACTCCGATTTGACCGTAGTGCTGGACGTTGCCGAACCGGTCAGTGACTTCAACCATATGCGGGACGATATCAATTTCGATTTCGGCCTCATCGCGCAGGATCACAAAGGTCAGAGGATCACCAACACTGCCGCGGACAATTCGTTGCAGCGCCTCAAAGCGATCGATGGCCTCGCCGTCAATGGCGAGTATCTTGTCACCGGGCAGCACGCCGGCGGCTTCAGCCGGTCCGTCGGCGCGAACGATACTGATATCGGCTGGTGTGATGCGTTGACCGACGGTCGAGAACATGACCGCGAGAATCACGATGGCGAGGACGAAATTGGCCATCGGTCCACCCAAAACAATCGCCGCGCGCTGTCCGAGTCGTTTGTGATGGAATGATACGGCGCGGTCCGCCTCGGCCATTTCCGGCAGGTCCTCGCCAGGTTTACTGGCGGCGTCGGCGTCGCCGAAGAATTTCACATAGCCGCCGAGAGGCAACAGCGCGATCTTCCAGCGAGTGCCCGATTTACTGTCCCAACCGAACAGTTCCGGCCCGAAACCGATGGAAAAAACTTCGACCTTCACGCCGTTGTAGCGGGCGATCAGATAGTGACCCAGTTCATGGCCAAAAACGATGACGCTGAGAATAAAGACGAAGGCAACGCCGTTGGTCCAAATCAGGTTTAGCAGATCCATATTTCACCACGTAAATTGGCCGTTTCCGGCCGCCGTGCGCCCATGGGCGCTCAATTATCGATCAAAGTCGCGGCGACCTCGCGGGCCGCAATATCGATGGCAAAAACATCGTTCAAACTGCGGATTTCGCTAAGCGGGACCTTTTCCAACGTCCGCTCGACAATCCGTACGATATCGAGAAAACCAATTCGCCCGGCCATGAAACCCTGGACGGCGATTTCGTTGGCTGCACTAAGAATAGTAGGTGCGCCGTCCCCCACCTTCAAGGCCTGGCGGCAAAGATTGATTGCCGAAAACCGTTTGTCATCCGGGCTTTCGAACGTCAGACGGGCGATTTCGGTCAGGTCGAGAGGCGTCGCCGGGGTGGAAATTCGGTGCGGCCAGCCAAGGGTGTAGGCGATGGGAATACGCATATCCGGCGACCCCAACTGGGCCAGCATGGAACCGTCCACATAGACCACCAGGCTGTGGATTACCGACTGGGGATGAATTATCACCTCAATCTGCTCCGACGGCAGGTTGAACAAATAGTGGGCCTCAATCAGTTCAAGCCCCTTGTTCATGAGGGTCGCGGAATCCACTGATATCTTGGCGCCCATGTCCCAATTGGGATGTGCCACCGCCTGCGCCACCGAAACGTCGGCCATGGTGTCCAGATCAAATTCCCGGAACGGCCCGCCCGACGCGGTCATAATGATGCGGTCGATGGCCTCGCGGCGGTCGAAATCAAAGACCTGAAAAATGGCGTTATGTTCAGAATCCACGGGCAGCAGGGTGGCCCCGCTATTGTCTACTTCGGCCATCATCAGCGAACCGGCGCAGACCAGGGATTCCTTGTTCGCCAAGGCAACAATGGCGCCCTGGCGTACCGCCGCCAACGTCGGCGATAAACCAGCGGCGCCAACAATGGCTGCCATGACCCAATCGGTAGGTCGTTCGGCGGCCTCGATCAAGGCGTCGGCGCCCGCCGCCACCTCAATGTCACTACCGCCCAGGGCAGACTTGAGCTGCCCGTATCGATCCGGATCGCCAATTACGGCAAGACGGGGACGCAATCGCCGCGCCTGCTCGGCAAGCCGTTCGACATTGCTATGGGCCGTCAGGGCCTCGATATCATAGGCTTCGGGCTCACGCTCAAGCAGATCGATGGTGCTGCAGCCGACCGACCCGGTCGACCCCAGTACGGTAACCCGGCGCGGTGCGGTCGAAGATTCGCTGGCGGTCAACGCCATACCAGTGCTCCGTCACTGCTGACCAAGGCAACAATGGCGACCACCGGGGCCGCGGTCATCAACCCGTCGAGGCGATCGAGCACGCCGCCGTGGCCGGGGATGAGCCCGCTGCTGTCCTTGGCGCCGAAGTGACGCTTAACCCCGGATTCCGCCAAATCACCAATCTGTGCGACCACCGCCAACCCGGCGCTGAACAGAATCAAGGCGAGGCTGCCGGGAAGCGCCAACACCGACGCCGTAACAGCGCCAACCGCGCCAGCGGCAACAACGCCACCGCCAAGGCCGGCCCAGGTTTTCTTGGGGCTGATGCGGGGCGCCAGCTTGGGTCCGCCAATACCACGGCCGGCGAAATAGGCGCCGATATCCGTGGCCCAGACCACCGCGAACAGCCAGACGATGGTCTCAAGGCCAAGGCTCGGCGCAGCGCGAAGCCATATGACGGCGATGCACGGAACCGCGATGTATATGACGCCCAGGGGCGGCCAAAACGACCGCACGCCGCCAAGCCATGCCACGGCCATGGTCAGAGCCGCTATGGGGATCGCGGCGGCAAGCCCGGCATCGCCATAACCGAGGCCGGCGATACCGACGCAACCGACCACCGCGCCGCCAGTGGCGGCCGCGCTCGCCATGGCCCCACCACTCGACAGGCCGTTCCACTCATGGGCCATCAATGCCGCCAAGCCAAGCACCAGCAGATTGAACGCCAAGCCGCCGACGTAGGCCAGCCCCAAGGCAACCAGCACCATGATCAGCGCCGAAACCACGCGCAGCCCGATGCCGTGGCCACCGGCGTCACTCGCTGGTTGCGCCATAGCGTCGTTCGCGCTGATGAAACTCATTAATGGCGTCTTCCAGATAGTTTTTGTCGAAGTCGGGCCACATGACGGGGCTGAAGACCAATTCGGTATAGGCGCATTGCCACAGCAGAAAATTGCTGATGCGCTGTTCGCCACTGGTGCGGATGAGCAAGTCGGGATCGGGCGTGTCGGCGGTATCCAGATGGCGGACGAAATGCGCCTCGTCGATAGCCTCCGGGTCCAATTCGCCGCTGGCGACTTGTTCGGCGAGAAGCCGCGCGGCGCTGACGATTTCGTCCCGCCCTCCGTAGTTCAGCGCCATGGTCAAGGTCAGCCCGCCACTGTCCTGGGTGCGCTGTTCGGATTCATCAATCAAGGTGATGATGTCGCGCGGCAGGCGCTGACGGTCGCCGATGAACCGCAACCGCACGCCATTGCGCACCAGGGCCGACAACTCGCGCTCAAGATAAATTCGCAACAACCCCATGAGGTCATCGATTTCGGCCAAAGGCCGTTTCCAGTTTTCCGACGAAAAGGCGAACAAGGTCAGGTACGAAATACCCAGTTCCTGGCAGTTCTTGACGGTCTTGCGCACCACCTCGGCGCCTTGCCGATGACCGGCCAGACGGGGCAGTGACCGCGCCTTCGCCCAACGCCCGTTGCCATCCATGATAATGGCAACATGGGTTGGCGACGGCGGGCTTGAACCCAGGGATGCGGCGGCTTCCACGATCTAGACCTGCATGATGTCCTGTTGTTTAGTCTCGAGCAGTTCGTCGATTTTTGCCACATGGGCATCGGTCAAAGACTGAATTTCGTCGCCCCATAAGTGATGATCGTCCTGGGACAACTCGCCGTCCCTTTCCATACGCTTGAGCTTGTCCATGCCGTCACGTCGGACATTGCGTACCGCCACCCGCGCCTCTTCCGCGTAACGCCTCGCAACCCGGCCGAGTTCTTCGCGGCGCTCCTCGTTGAGTTCAGGAATAGGTACACGGACAAGTTGGCCATCGACGATGGGGTTGAGCCCCAGGCCAGCGTTCATCACGGCCTTCTCGACTGCCTTGACCAAGGTCTTGTCCCACACCTGAATACTCAACATGCGCGACTCGGGCACGCTGATCGACCCCAGTTGATTGAGCGGCATCTCGCTGTCATAGGCCTGGACGACAATGGGCTCCAGCAGGCTTGGTGTCGCCCGGCCCGTGCGCAGGCCCAGGAATTCACGGCGCAACACTTCAAACGCGCCGTCCATACGGCGGGTAATGTCGTCGATATCCGGATCAGCCATGATGTACCCCCTCACGTATTTCTTCTTGGCCCGAGATTTCGGTGAACCTGCCTCGGCCCTGCAAAATATCGCCAAACGCGCCGTCTGTGTCGATGGAGAATACCAGAATTGGGATACGGTTCTCGCGGGCCAGGGAAATTGCCGCCGCGTCCATCACCTTGAGATCTTGGGACAATACGTCTATATAGCTCAGGTGATCGTAGCGTATGGCGTCCGGTGTGGTCTTGGGATCGGCCGTGTAGACCCCGTCCACCTTGGTCGCCTTCAGCATGGCGTCACAATTCATTTCCACCGCCCGCAGAGCCGCACCGGTATCCGTGGTGAAGAACGGATTGCCAGTACCGGCGGCGAATATTACGACCCTGCCCTTTTCCATATGACGCGCGGCGCGGCGCCGGATATAGCGCTCGCAGACCGCGTCCATCTGGATCGCCGACTGTACCCGGGTCTGAATGTCGAGTTTTTCCAAGGCGTTCTGCATAGCCAGGGCGTTGATCACCGTGGCCAGCATACCGATATGGTGAGCCGTGGCCAGTTCTATGCCGGCGGCAGCGCCGGAGACGCCGCGAAAGATGTTGCCGCCGCCGATGACCACCGCGACTTCCACGTCCATGGCATGGACCGAGGCAATCTCGCCGGCGATGCGGTCAACAGTGGCGGGATCAAGGCCGAATTCCTTGTCCCCCATCAGGGCCTCGCCGGAAATCTTCAAGAGAACACGGCGATATATTACGGAAGACGCCATCACTACCTCGAATCACCCGACGTCCAGAAAACGGCTCAACAAGCCGTCGGCAAACGCGAATCCAAAGCGTCATGCCGCGAGGAGACTACTACATTGCCCGCGTCACCGCACCCGATTTGCCGTCACATCCCGTAGCGCGCCGGCAAGAACGTTTAGCTTAGCCAGCCACCTGGGCGGCGACTTCGGCGGCGAAGTCGGATTCTTCCTTCTCGACACCCACACCGAGGGCGAAGCACAGGAAACCGGCGATCGCCACCGGCGCACCCACGTCACCAGCGGCTGCTTCCAAAACCTTGGAAACCTTGGTTTCGCCATCGACCACGAAGACCTGCTCAAGCAAGGCAACCTCTTCGTAGTACTTGCGCAACCGGCCCTCGACCATCTTCTCGACGATTTCTTCGGGCTTGCCGGAAGCACGCGCCTGATCGGCCAACACGTTCCGCTCGCGCTTGAGGGTTGCCGGGTCGATGTCCGCCACCGATACGGTCTCGGGCCGGGCCGCCGCCACATGCATGGCAATCTGCTTGCCGAGACCTTCCAGAGCGGCCTTGTCGCCGGTCGATTCGAGAGCCACCAGCACGCCGATACGGCCCTGGTTGGCCACGGTTGCGCCGTGCATATAGCTGGCGACAACACCGTTCTCCACGCTCAACGTGGCGCAACGGCGCAAGTGAATGTTTTCACCAATGGTCGCAACCAACTCGGTCTGGCGATCTTCCACCGAACCACTGGCGCCGGGAAAAGCCGTGGTCCGCAGGGTGTCGAAATCGCCACCGCTGCCGAGGGCAAGGGTCGCCACGGCGCCGACGAACGCCTGGAAGCTCTCGTTGCGGGCGACGAAATCAGTCTCGGCGTTGATTTCCACCAAAGCCCCGATCGAACCATCAATGGCGATACCTACCAGACCTTCGCTGGCGGCCCGGCCCGATTTCTTCGCCGCCGCGGCCAATCCGTTTTTCCGCAACCAGTCGACCGCGGCCTCGATGTCGCCATCGGTCTCGGTCAACGCCTTCTTGCAATCCATCATGCCGGCGCCGGTCTTGTCCCGCAGGCTCTTGACCAGGGAAGCGCTAATATCGGCCATGTCGTACCTCTTAATCTTCGTAGGGTTGTCTGAATATCCGGCGATGCGAAGGCCTTATTCCTTGGCCTTGGCGGCGGCTTTCTTAGGCTTGGCTGCAGCCTTCTTGGGCTTGGCTGCAGCCTTCTTGGGCTTGGCTGCAACCTTCTTAGGCTTCGCCGCCGCCTTCTTGGTAGCCGCCTTAGGTTTAGCGGTAGCCTTCTTCGGCTTGGCCTCTTCGGCCGGGGCCTCATCCGCCGCTGGCGCGGCTTCGGCTTCAGCCGGAGCCTCTTCGGTTTGTGCTTCGGCGGCAGCCTCCGGTTCCGGCGTGGCTTCGGCGGGAGCTTCCACCGCCGGCGCTTCGGCGGCAGCTTCGGGTTCCGGCGCGGCTTCGGCCGGCGCCGCCTCGGCAGGTGCTTCGGGAGCGGCCTCGGGTTCCGCCGCGGCTTCAGGCTCCGCCTCTGCTACCGGTGCGGCCTCCGCGACCGGTGCGGCCGGCTCTGCCGTCAACTCGGGCAGGTTCTCGACCGGCGCTACTTCCGATGCGCCGACGTCAACGCCACCGACCTGCATCTCCGTCTGGATACCGTCAAGGACGGCGGTCGACACCAGTTCGCAGTACAGATTGACCGCGCGGATGGCGTCGTCGTTGCCCGGAATAGGATAATCAATGGGATCCGGGTCGGAGTTGCTGTCGATGATCGCGACAATGGGAATGCCAAGCTTGTTGGCCTCGGCAATGGCGATCTTTTCCTTATTGGTGTCGATGACGAACAGCACGTCGGGCAATCCGCCCATCTCCTTGATGCCGCCAAGCGCCCGGTCAAGCTTGTCGCGCTCGCGGGTCATACCCAACAGCTCTTTCTTGGTCAGGCCGGTCTGTTCCTGCTGCAACTGCTCCTCAAGATCGCGCAGCCGGCGGATCGACACCGAAATGGTCTTCCAGTTGGTCATCATGCCACCGAGCCAGCGGTGGTTGACGTAGAACTGGCCACAGCGCTTGGCGCCTTCTGCGATGACCTCGGTGGCCTGGCGCTTGGTGCCGACAAACAGCACGCGGCCGCCACCGGCCACGGTGTCGCGCATAATCATCAGCGCGCGATGGAGCATTGGCGTGGTCTGCTGCAGATCAATAATGTGAGCTTCGTTGCGGACACCGAAGATATACGGCGCCATCTTGGGATTCCAACGCCGGGTCTGGTGGCCAAAGTGGACACCGGCCTCAAGCAATTGACGCATGGAGAATGCTGGCAAAGCCATGGTAACAGTCCTTTTCCGGTTGAACATCCGCGGGACGTGGTCCGACTTATTCGGACACCGGAGCGACGCCATGAGGATTTACCCATGGGCCGAAAATCCCGCGTGTGTATTTAGGGTGGCTGGTTCTAGCGTTTTCGCCGCCGGGCCGCAAGCGAAAAGGCGTTAATCGGCGAGCTACACCTGCTCGACGCCGACCACGCCGGGAAACTTGCCGATCTCCATGCAGACCGCCGGCGTGATGGCATAGCCATCGGGCAGTTCGATCTCGATTTCGCGATCATCGGCCTCGATCACCAGGCGTACCCGGCCGCGACCCTTTCCGGCCTCGTCGAGAGCCGTGCGCAGGCGTTCGAGGCAGGTGCATTCGGTCAGATGAACATCAAGATTCGCCGCCGTGCCGCTGACCGCATCATCAAGGCCCTGAACACTTCGCGCCGTTACCCGGGGCACGCCGCCCTCGATCTGGACGCTAATCGAAATGAGCAGCGGAACATTGGCTTCCAGCAACTCGCGGCACGCCGCCAGAGTCTCGGAAAACAAGGCCACCTCGACGGATCCGCTGGGGTCAGACAACTCGATAAAGGCGAAGCGGTTGCCGAGGGCCGAGCGACGCTCCTGGCGACCGACGACGACGCCGGCAAGCTTGATCTGAGGTGACATATAACGGGCCGTCGTGGTGCCGAGCGACGAAATCGGCGTGACGTTGTGCTTGGCAAGATGAGCTTCGTAGGACTCGAGCGGGTGGGCCGAGAGATAAAAACCGATGGCACCGTATTCCCGCTGGAGACGCGCCATGGGCGGCCATTCATTGACTTCGGGAAGGTCGGGAGCCAGGGGTACCGCCGGGCCGTCTTCACCGCCGAACATGTTGACCTGATTACTGGCCTTTTCAATGACCGCGGCATTGGCATGGCGCATCAGCACCTCGGCGGCCTCGAAGACGCGCCGCCGATTAGGCTCTAGGGCGTCGAATGCGCCGGCCTGGGCGAGATTTTCCATCTGGCGCTTGTTGATGACACCCGGATCGACCCGGCCAACGAAATCGAACAGGTCTTCGAACAGGCCGTTGTCCTGACGCTCCCTGGCCAGGGCGCTCATGGCCTGAGCGCCGACATTCTTGATCGCGCCCAGGGCATAACGAACAGCCCCCTTGCCGTCGCCGTCGAACTCAACCGTGAAGGTCGCCCCCGAATGATTGACGTCCGGCGGCAGCAGTTCGATGCCGGCGGCAATCAGGGTTTGCCGGAACATGCCGAGCTTATCCGTGTTGCCCAGTTCCAGGCTCATGGACGCAGCGAAAAACTCGACCGGGTGGTTGGTCTTGAACCAGGCGGTCTGGTAGGCGATCAGCGCATAGGCCGCGGCATGGCTTTTGTTGAAGCCGTAGCCGGCGAACTTGTCGACCAGATCGAAAATCTTGCCCGCCTTGGCTTCGGCGACACCGTTTGTCATGGCGCCGGACACAAAAGTGTCCCGCTGGGCCGCCATTTCGTCCTTGTCTTTCTTGCCCATGGCGCGGCGCAGGATATCGGCCTGACCCAGAGTGTAACCGGACAGTACCTGGGCAATCTCCATCACCTGTTCCTGGTAGATGATGACCCCGGCGGTCTCCTTGAGGGTGTTCTCGAGCATGGGGTGGGGATATTCCACCGGCTCGATCCCATGGCGACAGGCGATGTACTTGGGAATGTTGTCCATGGGCCCTGGCCGGTAGAGGGCGACCAGGGCGATAATGTCTTCGAAACTGTCGGGCTTGAGTTTGGTCAGCACGTCGCGCATGCCCGAGCCTTCAAGCTGGAACACGCCGACCGTATCGCCGCGCCCGAGCATCTCGTATGTGGCGGCGTCATCCAGCGGCAGTGCCGCCAGATCGATTTCGATATCTCGCTGGCACAGCAGTCGGCAGGTCTGGTCAAGCACGGTCAGGGTCTTGAGCCCGAGGAAGTCGAACTTGACCAGCCCGGCCTTCTCCACGTCCTTCATGGAGAACTGGGTCACCGGCATGTCTGAACGCGGGTCGCGATAGAGCGGCACCAGATCGTCGAGCGGTCGGTCACCGATGACCACCCCGGCAGCGTGAGTCGAGGCGTGGCGGTAGAGACCTTCGAGCTTGAGGGCGATGCCGAGCAGACGGGCTACCGCCTCGTCCTCGTCGCGGGCATCGCGAATTTGCGCTTCGCTCTCGATAGCCTCGGCCAGGGTCGTCGGGTTGGCCGGGTTGTTGGGCACCATCTTGCAGATGCGGTCGACCTGACCGTAGGGCGTTTCCAACACCCGGCCAACGTCGCGCAGGGCGGCGCGGGCGCGGAGCGAACCGAAGGTAATAATCTGCGCCACCTGCTCGCGGCCGTATTTCTGCTGGACGTGGCGGATCACCTCATCCCGCCGGTCTTCACAGAAGTCGATATCGAAGTCAGGCATGGAGATGCGTTCGGGATTGAGGAACCGCTCGAACAGCAGACCGAACCGCAACGGGTCGAGGTCGGTGATGGTCAGGGCCCAGGCCACGACCGACCCGGCGCCCGAACCCCTGCCCGGCCCCACCGGAATGCCCTCGCCCTTAGCCCATTGGATGAATTCGGCAACGATCAGGAAATAGCCCGGGTAATCCATCTTGGCGATGACGCCGAGCTCAAAATCGAGACGTTCGCCATAGCGCGTCGCGGCTTCGTCGCGGGCCGCCTGGTCCATGTCCGGGGTATAGACCTCGCTCTCCAGGCGCTGGGCCAGACCGGCCTCGGCCTGGGATCGCAGGGCGTCGGACTCGCTCAACCCGCCGCTCACCGGGAAAGGCGGAAGAATGGGATCGCGCGCTGGCACGCCAACGGCACAGCGCCGGGCGATAACCATGGTGTTGTCGATAGCCTCGGGCAGGTCGGCGAACAGGGCGCGCATTTCGGCCGGCGACTTGAAGTAGTGCTCCGGCGACAATTGGCGCCGTTGGTCATTGCTCACGGTCATGCCCTCGGCGATGCACAGCAGCACCTCGTGGGCCTCGAACATTGTGGTGTCCGTAAAAAACACGTCGTTGGTCGCCACCAACGGCAGATCGTGGGCGTAGGCCATGTCGATCAACGCCGGCTCGATGCGCTTCTCCTCATCGAGGCCGTGGCGCATGAGTTCCACATAGAGCCGACCCGGGAACATGCCCTCGAGCCTTTGCAATGTGGCCTCGGCCGCCGGCGCCTGGGCTTCCCCCAACAGCCGCCCGACCGGGCCACCAGGACCGCCGGTCAGTGCGATCAGCCCCTCGGAATGGGACTCGAGATCATCCCAGGTGATGTGCGGGGCTTCGCCCGGCTCCGGCTCAAGGAACGCTTTGCTGACCAGCTTGACCAGATTGCCGTAGCCGGTCTCGTTCTGGGCCAACACCGGCAGGCCATCCGGCGCCAAGGGGCGCCCATTGACCGGGGTCTGATCATTGCGGGCCAGGGGTAGCAGGCAGCCGACAATAGGCTGGATACCGGCGCTGCTGCAGGCGCCGGAGAACTGCATGGCGCCGAACAGGTTGCCGGTATCGGAAATCGCCACCGCCGGCATGGCATGTTTGCGGCATAGCTCGACCAGTCCGGGAATCTTGATTGCCCCTTCCGACAGGGAAAAGGCGGAGTGAACCCGGAGATGAACGAAGTCGGCATGTGACATGGTCAGCGACTGTGACACAGGGGCGCGGCGACGGCAATATCTAGCGGTTCAATTTTGAGATTTCCACAGGATATTGTGGATAACTCAGTCTCACTGAGCGACGATGCGTCCCTCTTCAAGACCCACGACCCGATCCATTCGCCCCGCCAGTTCGAGATTATGAGTGGCTACCAAGGCCGCCACACCGCTGCCCCGAACCACGGCGGCAAGTTGCTCGAATACGGTGAGGGCGGTGTCGTGATCAAGATTACCCGTGGGCTCATCGGTCAGCAATACGCTGGGTTGGTTGGCCAGCGCCCGGGCAATGGCCACGCGCTGCTGTTCGCCGCCGGACAATTCCGCCGGGCGATGGCCGGCGCGGGCCTCAAGGCCGAGGTCGGCCAGCAACCCCATAGCCCTTTCGATGGCCTCACTGGCGCTCACCCCGGCAATCATGCGCGGCAGCATTACGTTCTCCACGGCCGAGAACTCCGGCAGCAAGTGGTGGGACTGGTAGACGAACCCTAGGGTATCACGGCGCAATCGGGTGCGCTCATTATCGCCGAGGCCGCCGCAGGAAGCACCGACGATGGTAACCGCGCCGCCGTCAGGCCGCTCGAGCAGGCCAGCGACATGGAGCAAGGTCGATTTTCCCGCCCCCGACGGGCCGACCAGCGCGACCAGTTCTCCGCCCTTGAGGGTTAGGTTTGCCCCGCGCAGCACCTCGAGGCGTTTGCTCCCCTGGATGAAGGCCCGGGTTACGTTGTCGAGGATCAGGGCCGCATCACTCATAACGCAGTGCCTCCACCGGATCGAGCCGCGCCGCCCGCCACGCCGGATAGATGGTGGCGAGGAACGACAATACCAGCGCCATGACCACCACCAACGCGGTCTCCGTACTGTCGATGCGGGCCGGCAGCTTGGACAGGAAATAGATCTCGGCCGAGAACAGCTCGAACCCGGTCAACCCTTCGATCCACTGGCGGATGCTTTCGATATTGGCCGCGAAGGCGACGCCGAGGGCAAACCCCATGGTCGTACCCAACACGCCGATGCTGGCGCCGGTGAGGAAGAAAATGCGCATCACCGTGGCCCTGGTCGCCCCCATGGTACGCAGGATGGCGATGTCGTGGCTCTTGTCCTTCACCAGCATGATCATGCTGGAAATAATATTGAAGGCGGCCACCACAATGATCAGGGCAAGAATGAGGAACATGACGTTGCGCTCGACCTCGATGGCGCCGAAGAACTGGGCATTGGCCTGCTGCCAGTCCCAGATTCGCCCGCGCGCGCCGATCAGCTGTTTGAGCTCGGGGACAACCGCCGCCACCGCCATGGGTTCGTCGACGGTGAGTTCGATGCCGGTCACCGCGCCCTTGAGGCGGAAATAGATCTGAGCCATGTCCAGGGGCATGTAGATGAAATTGGAATCGTATTCGTACATGCCCACATGGAACGTGCCGACCACCGTGTAGGCAGCGCTACGCGGCACCGTGCCGAAGGCGGTCGATATGCCCTTGGGCGACAACAGGGTTATGCGGCCGCCGATGGGAATTCCCAGCCGTTCGGCCAGGCGTTGACCGATCAAAACCCCGTCGCCGGCGGCGAAACTGTCTAATCTGCCTGTGGTGATCGCCCTGGCGACCACGGTCTGATCGCCGAGATCGGCCGCGCTCACACCGCGAACCAGGGCGCCGGAGGTCAAGCCTCGCTGGGACGTAGCCAACACCTGGCCATCGACGATCGGTGTCGCCCGTTGGACGCCGTCGACAAACAGCAACTCGTCGGTCAGCAGCTCATAGTCAACCAGTTCGCCATTGTGGCCGTAGACGGTGATATGGCCGTTGACCCCAAGGATGCGGTCCAGCAGGTCGTGGCGAAAGCCGTTCATCACCGCCATGACGATAATCAGGGCAGCGACCCCGAGGGTAATGCCGAGAAACGAGAATATGGCGATGACCGAGACGAAGCCTTCCTGGCGTCGGGCCCGCAAATAGCGCGTCGCGACCATCCATTCGAAGGCGGAAAACATAAGAAATTCAGCCCGTAAGGCGTGCTACCGCCGCCTCGGCCGAGAGCTCCTCGCGCTCGCCGGTGGCGCGGCGCTTGAGTTCGACAACACCGTTCTTGACACCGCGCGGACCGATCGCCACCTGCCACGGCAAGCCGATCAAATCCATGGTGGCGAACTTAGCCCCGGCGCGGTCATCGGTGTCGTCGTACAGGACCTCGACGCCGGCGGCGGTCAAGGTGGCATAAAGCGCGTCGCAGGCCGCCGTGCAGGCGTCATCCGAGGTCTTGAGGTTGAGCAGGCCAGCAGCGAACGGGGCCACTGCATCGGGCCAGATGATACCGTCATCGTCGTGGCTCGCCTCGATGATCGCCCCGGTCAGCCGCGATACGCCGATGCCGTAGGAGCCGCCATGAATGGCCGTCGGGCCGTCGGAGGTCTCGACAACGCAGCCCAGGGGTTCGGAATATTTGGTGCCGAAGTAGAAAATATGACCGACCTCAATGCCTCGGGCGGTCAACAACTCGCTTTCCGGCACCGGGCTGCGGGCGGCGTCATGCTTGTCGTCGGTGGCGGCGTAGTAGCTTGTCCAGCGCTCAACGATAGGTTCTAGATCGCCGTCGTAATCCACATCGTCGGTCAGCACGTCGTACTCCACCAGTTCCTTCTGGCAATAGACCGCGCTCTCCCCGGTATCGGCGAGAATCAGGAACTCGTGGCTGAGATCGCCGCCGATGGGCCCGGTGTCGGCATCCATGGGGATGGCCTTGAGGCCCATGCGGGCGTAGGTCCGCAAATAGGCCACGAACATCTTGTTATAGGACCGCTTGGCGCTATCGAAGTCGAGATCGAAGGAATAAGCGTCCTTCATGAGGAATTCGCGGCCTCGCATGACGCCAAAACGGGGCCGTACCTCGTCGCGGAACTTCCACTGGATATGATAGAGGTTGCGCGGCAGGTCGCGGTAGCTCCGCACCCCGGCCTTGAAAATCTCGGTAATCTGCTCTTCGTTGGTCGGGCCATAGAGCATGTCGCGGTCGTGCCGGTCCCGGATACGCAGCATTTCCGGACCGTAATCGTCGTAGCGCCCGCTTTCGCGCCACAGATCGGCCGGCTGGATGGTCGGCATCAGCACTTCGTGGCACCCGGCCGCGTTCATCTCCTCGCGGACAACCTGCCCAATACGCTTGAGCACGCGATAGCCCAGAGGTAACCACGAGTAAATGCCGGCGCTCGACTGGCGGACCATGCCGGCCCGCAGCATCAGGCGATGGGAGACAATCTGGGCCTCGGAAGGGTTTTCCTTGATGATCGGCAAGAAATACTGGGATAGACGCATCGGAACTCCGGCTTGGCGCGGGATGGCAAGGGCCGGGAGACTGTAGGCAAAGGCCCTAACAATTACAATCCCCGTTTACCGATTATGGCGAAGGCTAATAACTGTTATATTATAGATTGATATATGGCTTTATTAAGGTGATATTTTAATTCTAAACGCTCAATTGCCCTGCTGTTCAGCACAAGCCTCGGCGATCGCCGTCTGCTGATGGTCGGATATGCGCTGTCCGTCGAAATAGACATCGCCGTCCCGCAAGGTCACCACGCCGACGCTGGCGTTGGCACCAAACATGTCGATCTGGCCACCATTGGCGATGAAGGCCGCCTCGTCGCCGACCACGCCGTCAGTAGCGCGCAACGCGATATCAATACTGACGACCACATCGTTGGGGTCGATATTGAGTTGTCCCGACGGATTGTAATTGACATCCGCATCCGGCTGATACGCCACATCGTCGGCGGGCACATGGGCGGTGATGGTGGCGCAGTCATCGGCCGTGACCGTCAGCAGGGTCGTGGCGACCGGGGTTGCCAGCAGAACCATGAGCAATGTCAGAACGCGCGCCATGGGCCCAGCTTAGGCGCCGATAACTTAAGAAACCTTTGCCCCCACGGCGCCGGCGCCGCGCAGGGCCAGGATCGTTATGGCAATGGCGACGGCAAAGGCCACGGTCAACACCATATAGGCGTCCTGGAAAGCCAGAGAGTTGGCCTGGGCGGCAACCATGCGGCCAAGATAGAGATAAGCCATGGACCATTGCTCACCGTAGGTAAGTCCGTGCTCGGCCAACAAGTCCATGATCGGAAACAGCACATCAGCGGTGGCACCGCTTTCCGCGGTCTGGGTGGCGGCATAAAGCTCGCCGTGGCGCGCCGTCCGGTACTCAAGAACAATGGCCAGGCAGTTGACCCCCATGGCGCCGCCCATCATGCGAATGAACGTCAGGGTCCCGGCGCCATAGGGCAGCAGGTCGCGGTCAAGTTCCTGCAACGCCACCGATGATAGGGCTGGCATGATCAGGGCCAGACCAACCATGGCCAGCGACCCCCACAGGCCCATGTACCAGAACCCGGTATTGACATCGATGAAGCTGAGAGCAAAGGCCGAGAGGCCGAACAGGGACATGCCGGCAACGATGGGATAGACCGCTTTGAAGCGATGGGAAATCCATCCGGCAATGGGATACATGGGAAAACTCGGCAAATTCACCACCAGCAACAACAGGCCGGTCTCGGTGCCCGTGTAGCCCTGTATGGTACGCACGAAAATCGGCATCAGGTAAAACGTACCGAACATACCGGCTCCGAAAATGAAACCGACCAGGGAGGTCACCAGAAAAGTCCTGTAGGTGAACAGGCGGACGTTGAGCAACGGGTATTTGGTCCGGCATTCCAGTTCAACCACGGCAATAGCGGCGAGCGCCGAGAACAGCAACAACGACAACACGGTAACCGACGACCAGCCTTCGCGCTGGCCGCTGGAAATGCCATTGAGGAACGTGCTCACCGACCCGGCAACGAGCAGGAAGCTCATCCAATTGAGCCGCGCCTTGAGCAGATCGGCGCTACGCCCCGGCAAATAGCGCGCCGCCATCAAAGCGCCCACGGCCATGAACGGCAACGCCCCGGTAAAGACGTAATGCCAATCGACCACATCGACGATCACGCCGCCGATGGCCGGGCCGATGGACGGGCCGATCATGACACCTAAACCGAACATGCCCATGGCCTTGCCCCGCTCGTGGAGCGGAAACGCCATGAATATGACATTGAGGCCAAGAGGCTGGATCAAGCCGGCGGTGCCGCCTTGTATAACCCGCGCCAGCAGTACCGTCTCGAAGGTCGGCGCCATTTGCCCCATGATCGACGAGATGGCGAACAGCACGGAAGCGACGATAAAGGTATTGCGCGGTCCCAGGTTGCGCACGAACCAGGCGTTCAGCAGCATGCAAACCGTGGTCGCCGTGAGGAACCCGGTCATCAGCCAGTGGACCCGGTCCTGGCCAACCCCATAGGCGCCCATGATATCGGCAATGGCGACGTTGATCATGGTCGAGGCCATGATCGTGGCGATCATGCCCAGGGTGACGGTGATCGTCGCCCCCCACTTGTTTATCTCTTCGTGAGCCGGCCGGGCCGCCGGAGCCGCCGCCTCAGTCGTCGTCACTGACACGGATAAAGACCTCGACCATCATCCCCGGCTTGAGTAGACCATCTTCCTGATCGATGGCGATACGCACGGGAATGCGCTGGGTGACCTTGGTGAAGTTGCCGCTGGGATTGGGATTGGGCAGCAACGCGAACTCGCTGGTCGCGGCATGGGTAATCATATCAACCCGGCCCTGGAACTGGCGGTCGGGATAGGCGTCGATTTCGAGCCTTACTTCCTGACCGATATGGACATTGCGAATATCGGTCTCGCGAATGTTGGTCAGGATATAGATGGCCTCAGGGTCATGAATCAGGGCGATGCGCTGGCCTGCCCTAACATATTCGCCGACTTCGACGAAAGCGCGGCTGACCACGGCGTTGAGCGGGCTGGTTATGGTCCTGTCGGCCACATCAAGGCGTTGTCGGTCGATCCTGGTCTGAACCTCGATTTTACGAAATTCGAGGGTCTCGCGCTCGCGCTCGAGCATGGTGATTTCGCGGCGCGCCGCTTCGGCCTCGCCAACCTGGGCCTCGGCGGTGGCAACCTGGGCGCGGGCGCGAACCAGTTCTTTCTGAGTGGTCAGATAATCGGTTCGAGCCTCGTCATGGACCTTGACC
>CAZYDR010000040.1:0-32148 GCA_964645285.1 uncultured Alphaproteobacteria bacterium | reverse complement strand
TCCTGGTCGAGGTGGTCGAGGATGTTCAGGTCGCCCTGGCGCCGATTGCGCCGGACTACGCCCTGACCATGATCAAGCGTCTCAAACTGTGGTCGTTGCTCGACGGCGCAAGGGGCCGGCCCCTGGCCGATGTGGCCGCCGTGGCCGAGGCCGCGAGCCGGGTAAGCCACCTCGCCGCCAGCCTGGGCGAGCGCCTGACCGTACTCGACGTCAACCCGCTGATCGTCGGCGCCGCCGGCGACGGCGCCAAGGCAGTGGACGGCCGCGCCACGCTCGCAGAAGGAAAATAGCATGTCCCAGCATTTGGTTTCATACGTGGTCGAGGACGATATCGCCGTCATCACCATCGAACGGCCCGAGGTTCGCAATGCCCTTAACGAGGCGGTGGTCAGCGGTCTCCAGGCCGCTTGGCGGCGGTTTTCCGAATGCGACGAGCGGGCCGCCGTACTGGCCGCCCGGGGCGATCACTTCTCGGTCGGTCTCGATCTCAAGGACCCGCCGCCGGATATGTGGCGCGCGGTGCCCGGTATCGGCGTCGATCTGGTCAAGCCGGTGATCTGTGCGACCCAGGGCTGGTGCGTCGGCGGCGCCATGGTGTTGATGCAGATGAGCGACCTCTGCGTTGCCGCCCAAAGCACCAAATTTCTCTATCCGGAAGCCAAGGTCGGTGTCACTGGCGGGCTGATCGCCGGCCTCGCCGCCCGGGTGCCGCCCAAGATTGCCATGGAGATCATGTTGCTTGGCGAGCCCATGGATGCGGCCAGGGCCTATCAGGTCGGGCTGGTCAACCGGGTGGTACCGGACGGCGAGGAAGTTACGGCGGCTATCGCCATGGCCCATACCGTTGCCGGCTATGCCCCGATGGTGATCGAGGCCCTGAAGGAATTGGCTGACGACGTGATTCCCACGGCCCTGCCCGAGACCGCCTACCGCAACCGGCGGCTGCTCGGCGCCATCGCCGCCAGCGATGATCTACAGGAGGGCATCGCCGCCTTCAAGGAGAAGCGCACACCGGTGTTCAAGAGAAGCTGAAGCAAAACAGGCCGACTTCTGTTTGTCTGTGCCTTGGCTATCCCTGTCGTTGAAACCACGGCATCCCGTTGTAGGACGTTAATTAAATCTTAATCAGATTACCGATTATAGCGGCGATCCAATACGACTTGTCGGTGGGTTGCGGGCGGGCCTTCTGAAGCCCGCCTGGGAATGCGTAACGTCTGAAGGCAAACCCGGATTAACGGCCAAGTTTCAGCCCGGGACAGGCAACGTGGCATGCGTAGGATACGATCATGATCGGGCAGTCCGAGGCCTTCTTGGGGCTGATCGACGTGGCTATTGTGTCCGCGGCGCTGGTTGCGATGTTGTTCGCGGTGGTGTGCATTACGGTCGGGTTGTTCGGTCTAACGGGGCGTCTGTTTCCCATGCTGGGCGGCGTGGTCACGCGCCTTCAGGCGGAACTCGACGCTCGTGACCAGGCGGAGGCGGCGTTGCGCGAAAGCGAGATGCGGTTGAAGGAGGCTCAGCGCCTCGCGCGGTTGGCCTATTGGTACTGGTCGTTCGAGACCTCGGGAGGCGTGTTCTGGTCTGACGAGGCGCCCGATATTTTCGGCCGGCCCGTGGAAGACCTCCACTCCAGCTACCAGCGCTACCTCGACTTCGTTCACCCCGACGACCGCCAACGCCTGCGCGCTGTCTACGATGGTGTCGCGCAATGCGCCGAGGAGCCGGCCGGCTATCAGGTTGAATACCGCATTGTTCAGCCCGACGGAGCGGTCGTCTGGATCGATGAGACGGCCAGGATCGAGTTCGACGATCATGGCGGACCGCTGAGGACCGCCGACACCATTCAGGATATCACCGAGCGTCGGCGCATAGAGGACGACTTGCGCGAGAGCGAGGCCGGACTTTCCGCCATCGTCGAAAATGGGCCTATTACTATCGGTTTGAAGGATGTCGACGGCCGCCATTTGGTGTTCGGGCCGCAATTTGAGGCCATGTTCGGCTATGGTCGCGACGAGCTGGTCGGCATGCTCGTGGAAACCCTGATGCCCCAGTCAAAGCGCCTGCAGCTCCAAAGCTATCGCGAAGCCTATGCCGCCGACCCTCGCGTGCGGCCCATGGGACAGGCCACCGAGCTTCGCGGCGTGAACCGCGACGGCAGCGAGTTCCCGGTCGAGATCAGCCTCAGCCCCATTCATGACGACGACGGCCTGCTGGTTGTCGCCGCGGTGCGCGATATCACCGAGCGGCGCCGCACCGAGGAAACCATCCGCACCCGCGACGCCTGGCTCGGCGGCATTCTGGAAAACGTACCCATCCAGGTCGTGCTCAAGGATACCGACGGACGGATCATGGCGATCAGCCAGAACGGGGCTGACTTTTCGGGCTGATCAGGGAGGATCTTATCGGGCGCACGACGGCGGATTTCCTGCCCCCGGACATTGCCGAGACATACATGGCGGCGGATCGCGCCGTCATCGAAAACGGCGAACTCGTTCAGCAAGAGGTTACCGAAGAGCGCGACGGTGCTCCATTGCACTTCATGAATGCAAAATTTCCGCTAAAGGATGGCGCTGGAGTGATCATCGGCATCTGCAGCCTGACCAGCGACGTTACACAGATGAAAACTGTGCAGGAGCAGCTCTTCCACGCCCAGAAAATGGAGACCGTGGGGCAGCTCACCGGCGGTATCGCCCACGATTTCAACAATATGCTCGCCATCGTCATGGGCAAAATCTCGAACTGGTCGAGGACGAGATGGAGGGTAACGACGAACTTCGGGAACTGTTGAGTCTGGCAATCGGCGCTACCGACGATGCCGCCGTGCTGACCCAGCGGCTTCTCGCTTTCTCACGAAAGCAGTCCCTTAGTCCGCGCGAGGCGGACGCTAATGATCTGGTCGGCAAGATTGTTGCGCTCATGTGCCACACTCTGGATGAACCGATTGACCCGCGCACCGCGCTTGCGGGCAATCTCGCGCCTATCTTCGTTGACCCCAGTCAGCTTGAGAACGCGCTGGTGAACCTGTTGGTCAATGCCCGTGATGCCATGCCCCGGGGCGGCCGTGTCACCATTGAGACAGGGGGCGTATATCTCGACAAGACGAGCGCCGCGTTCGAGGCCGAAATGGCGCCGGGCGATTATGTCACCGTGGCGGTGAGCGACAATGGCGAGGGCATGGCGCCGGAAACCATCGCGCACGCGGTCGAGCCGTTTTTCACTACCAAACGTGTCGGCGGGGGCAGTGGCCTCGGCCTCAGCCTCAGCATGGTGTTCGGCTTCGTTAAACAGTCGGGTGGCCATATCACCATCGAGAGTGAACTTGGTCGCGGCACCACGGTGACATTGTTCCTGCCTGTCGTCATTGAAAAGGCGGTCGATGATGCGCCGCCGTCGGATCGGGTCGAAGACAGGCGCGGCGCGGGCGAAGCTATTTTGGTGGTCGAGGACAATGAACAGGTGCGCCAACTCGCGGTTCTGAATCTCATCAGCCTGGGCTATTCGGTCCATCAGGCGGGTGACGGAATGGCGGCGTTCGAAGTTCTCAACCAGACACCTGATATAGTGCTGTTGTTTGCCGATATCGTGTTGCCGGGAGCCATGGACGGCGTGCAATTGGCCATGGAGGCGCGGGCTCGCCGGTCAGACCTTCGTGTGCTTTATACCTCTGCCTATCCGCAAAATGCCCTGGTCGAGCAGGGGCGTATCGATGGCGCGTTCGATTTTGTCGAAAAGCCCTACCGCAAGAGTGATCTTGCCGCCCGCATGGCGGCGGCCCTGGCATCGCCAGGGACAATTGAAATGCCGAAGGAATTAAGAAGGAATTAACATGAGTGATGCGATGAGCGAGAAACGTTTGCTTGTGGTCGATGACGAGCCCCGGTTCCGCGATTTCGTGGCGCGCGTGGCCACGAAACTTGGTATTCAGGTTAAAACCGCCGCGGACGGGCGCGAGTTCATGGCTCTGTGCGAAGTGTTCAGGCCGCATATGGCCGTCATCGACGTGGTCATGCCGCGCATGGATGGTATCGAACTGGTGCAATGGCTGGCGGACAAGGAAATTGATCTGCATCTGATCATCGTTACCGGCTTCGCGCCCAATTATGCGACCCTGGCCAAGAAGCTGGGCGAGGGCAAAGGTTTGCGTTCGGTCACCACGCTCAACAAGCCGGTGCGCATGGCGGCGCTGCAGGACGCGCTCACCCAGGCCGAATAATGCGCCGTTCCCTCCGCTTCCCCGCTTCTGCTAGGCTTGCCGCCAGGAGGAACGGACATGGCGGATTCTAGCGGCGGCAACAACTACGAAAATCAGGATTCCCTGTGGGCGTCGACCGCGGAGCCGACGTCTTCGACACCGCCGTTAAGCGGTGACCGTCGCGCCGATGTGGCTGTTATCGGCGGTGGTTTTACCGGCTTGCGTGCCGCTCTGACCCTGGCCGAGGCCGGTAGTGATACGGTGGTGCTTGAGGCTGCGGAGTCCGGCTGGGGGGCGTCCGGGCGAACCGGCGGCCAAGTCAATCCATTGTTGCCGGAGAACACCCCGGAATCCATCGCTGCTATGATCGGCGGTGAGGCCGCCGAGAAACTGTGTCGCCTGGCCATGGATTCCGCCGACGAATTGTTTGCCCTGATCCAGCGCACCGGCATTCATTGTGATCCGCGCCAGGAGGGCTGGTTGCGGGTTGCTCATTGCCGCTCGGCGGCGCGGACCTGGGCCCGGCAATGCGAAAGCTGGATCAAGGCCGGCGCCGACATCGAGATTTGCGAGGGCGAACGCCTGGCGTCCCTGACCGGCAGCCGGGTTTATACCATGGGTAGCCTGGCGCGCCGTGGCGGCGCCGTCCAACCTCTGTCCCTGGCGCGCGGCCTGACCGACAAGGCGATCGCCGCCGGCGCCGTAGTCCACGGTTCGTCGCCGGCGCTCAGCCTCGTGTGTGGCGAGGGTCGTTGGACCGTGACGACACCCGGGGGATCGGTGGTGGCGGACAAGGTGCTGTTGTGCACCAACGGCTATACGGACAAACTATGGCCGGGTCTGGCAAAGTCGGTGGTGTCGCTGACCGCCGTTCAGGTCGCCAGCGAGCCTTTGCCTGACGCCGTGCGCGACAGCATTCTGCCCGGCGGCCAAACCTTCTCGGATACCCGGCGCACCATCCTCTACGGTCGGCGCGAGCCGGAAGGGCAGCTGCTGCTCGGCAGCATCGGCCAGGGTGATGCAGGCACCGCCGCCGACTTCAAACGCATCCACCTCGAGGCCGTACGCGTCTTCCCCCAGCTTGCCGACGTCAAGTGGCGATACCAGTGGGGCGGGCGTGTAGCCATGACCGAGGATCATCTGCCCCATCTCCATGAGCCGGCACCAGGGTTGTTGGTGGGATTCGGCTACAACGGCCGGGGTGTGGCCATGGGCACCATCATGGGTCGGGTGCTGGCCGAGCGCGCCCTGGGCAAGGATCCGGCGGATCTGCCATTTCCCATCACCCCGGTGCGGTCCCACCCGTTCGGCGCCTTCACCGGCATCGGCATTCCCCTGGCCATCGCCTGGATGGGAATGCGCGATCGCATTGACCGCATAATCGGCTGAGTATTGAGGAGATCACCATGAATGAAATCACCACCGAAGCTCAATCGCGTTGGGGTATCGACAACGACTATGGCCCGTTGCGCGATGTGCTTCTCGGGCGGCCCGAATACTTCCGCTGGATCGACGCCGGCCCGATTACCCAACGCACCCTCAAGAACGCTGAGAAGATGGGTGTATCGTTCGACCTCCAGGAGGCCATGGCCCAGCATGCGGAGATGGTGCGCATTTACGAAGCGGCCGACGTTAATTGCCACTTCCTCGACGCCGACGAGGTGCTGCACCGTAATTTCTTCGCCCGCGATTCCAGCGCCATGACGCCGTGGGGCGCGATCATCTGCCATATGCAGCTCAAGTCCCGGCGGGCCGACTACGCCACGGTCATCAAGTTCTATCAGGACATGGATATTCCCATATGGAAGTACGTTACCGCCGGCCACTTTGAAGGCGGTGACTTCGTCATTCTCGAACCCGGCCGGGCGCTCATCGGCTACAGCGGCGAGCGCTCCGAGGAAGAAGGCGCCATGCAGGTGGCGGGTTGGGTCGAGGAGCAGGGCTGGGAAGTCATGGTGGCGCCCATCCCGGCCCATTTCGTTCACATGGACGGCATCGTCGTGCCCTTGGCGCCAAAGCTACTGGTGGCCTGTGTCGATGCCCTGGAAGATTGGCTGGTTGACTGGCTGCGGGCCCGCGATTTCGAATTTGTCGACGTCGGCTATGGCGAGGCCAAGGCGCTCGGCGTCAATCTTGTGTCCTTGGGCAATAAGCGGGTGTTATCCATGAAAGGCGGCGTGAAGCTCAATCAGGAACTCCGTGACCTCGGGTTCGAGGTCTATGATCCGGATATGTCCATGTTCACCCTGGGCGGTGGCGGCGTCCATTGTCTCAGCCAGTCGCTGTGCCGCGATCCGGGTTAGACTACTCGGTCGGGTGGTGTTTTACCGGCGAAGAAGGCCAGGGCGTTCTCCACCATCTTCATGCCCATGGCGGTGCGGGTCTCCTCGGTAGCGCTGCCCAGGTGAGGCAGCAGAACCACGTTCTCCTGGTCCAGCAAGTCCGGATGCACGTTGGGTTCGGCCTCGTAGAAGTCGAGGCCGGCGCCGGCGATGCGCCCGGTCGCCAGGGCTTCGGCCAGGGCCGCCTCGTCGACCACGTCGCCCCGGGCCGTGTTGACCAGGATGGCGCCGGGCTTCATGGCGGCGAGATGGTCGCTGTCGATCAAATGCCGGGTGGCGCCGCCGCCCGGGCAGTGCAGCGAGACAAAGTCGGCGCGGGCCAGTAGCGCTTCGACCGAGCCACAGGCCTCGGTTCCATCAGCCGCCGCGCCGCTCACCGGAGACGGCGTGTAGTACAGCGCGGTCATGCCAAAGCCTTCGCGGGCGCGCCGCGCCACCGCCTGGCCGATGCGGCCGAAGCCGATGATGCCCAGGGTCTTGCCGGTCACCTGATGACCCATCATGTGGGTCGGCCGCCAGCCCGTCCAATCGCCGGCCCGCAGATGGCGCTCGCCCTCGCCGGCGCGCCGCGCCGCCATGAGCATAAGCGTCATGGCGAGATCGGCGGTGGCGTCGGTCAGCACGCCCGGCGTGTTGGTTACCGCCATGCCCCGGGTGCGGGCGGCCTCGATGTCGATGTGATTGAAGCCGACGCCGAAATTGGCCAGCAGCCGGGCGCGCAAGGGCTCGACCCCGAGCACCTCGGCGTCGATGCGGTCGGACACCGTGGGCGCGACCCCATCGGAGTCGGACAGGGCGTGACGCAGGGCCTTCTGGGTCAGGGCCACGTCGTCGCGGTTGAACACCGTATCGAAATGCTTGGTAAGCCGCCGCTCGACCGGATCGGGCAGGCGGCGGGTAACAATGATACGGGGTTTGGCCATGGGCGCCTTTATCTCAGGGTGCGAGGGCGCGCATCATAGCTGTCACTTTGAGCCGCTCCCAGGGCATTGCTCTGGGGGAGATGGCCGTCTAGGGCTGAGTCTGGTAGACCTCGGACTCGACTTGGCGCATGGCGGCGCCTCTGGCGCCAAGCAAGGACAGGATTTCGCTATCGATACGGTCGTTACCGTCGAGGATGAGAACGGTCTTGGAATCCGCGTTGATCACAATGGCCATGGTCTTGATCCTGCTGGAAAGGTTGTACCTGGGTCTTGTCGTGTTCGGCTAATCATAACCTACGCTATTGATACACGACCTATAGCGGGGGTAAATTGCACAAATTGTCATGTCATCAATGAGTTTTTATAATGGTAAGCCTTCGGTCCAAATTGCCGCCGCCAAATGGGCTGGTGGTCTTCGAGGCTGCCGCGCGGCATCTCAACTTCACCCGGGCGGCTCGTGAGCTGGGGGTGACCCAGGCGGCGGTGAGCCGGCAGATCCGGGGCCTTGAGGATCATCTCGGCGTAGCGTTGTTTCGCCGCCGTCCCCGGGCCCTGTTGTTGACACCGCCGGGCCAGCGCCTGCAGGCAGCGGTGACCATGGGTCTCGAGCACATCGCCAACACTGCTGTCGAACTACGCCAGGCGCCACGCGATGCCGAGGTTACCGTGGCGGCCAGCGTCAGCTTTTCGTCCTACTGGCTGATGTCGCGGATCGCCAAGTTTCGCGTCGATCATCCGGACGTGGAAATACGCCTGGTCGCCGCCGCGCCGGTGGCCGATCTCACCGCGGCCGGGATCGATCTGGCGGTGCGCTATGGCCGGGGTGACTGGCCGGGGTTCGAAGCCGTGCACCTGATGAATAACGAAGTCTTTCCAGTCTGTGCGCCGGGCTATCTTGGGGGCCGCCCGCCCCTGATCGGGCCCGAGGACCTGCTCGGCGAAACCCTGCTGCACCTGGTCGCGCATGATCTCAACTGGGTGACCTGGGAAGCCTGGCTGAATGCCGTCGGCGTCCAGGGCCGGCCGGCCCGGAGCGGCCTCGAATTCGACAACTACCTGGTGCTGATCCAGGCGGCGCTGGATGGTCAGGGCATTGCCCTTGGCGGCGGTCGCCTGGCCGATGACTACATCGCCAGAGGCGCCTTTGTCCGGCCCATCGCCGCGACCCTGGATTCCGACCGCGGCTTCTACCTGCTGATTCCCTACCATACGCCACTGAGCGCCCAGGCCGCCCTGTTCCGTGACTGGATCCTGACCGAGGCCCACGCCCTCTAATTAAGGGGACAGTGTATTTAATTAATTAAGTATACTGTCCCCTTAATTATAGAAGTCTAATATCCGCGCGCCGGATCGACCACATTATCGAGGGGCCGGTCGCTGCGAAAGCGTTCCAGGTTGTCGCAGAACATCTCGGCCGAACGCCGTTCCCAGCCAGGGTACTCGCTGGAGCAATGGGGCGTGATGATGACGTTGCCCAAATCCCAGAATGGGCTGTCCGGGGGCAGGGGCTCCTGCTCGAACACATCGAGAGCGGCGCCGGCCATATGGCCCGAACGCAGGCCTTCCAGCAAGGCATCGCCGACGATAACGCCGCCCCGGGAGACGTCGATCACCAGGGTGCCGGGGGTCATGGCGGCAATCGCCTGGCTATCCAGGAGGCCGCGCGTCGCCGGGGTCAGAGGGACGCAGACCACCACAATGTCCGCCACGGCCAACACGTCATGAAGCTGGTCCGTGCCGAAGACCTCACCGACATTCTCGGTTGGCCGGGGGTTGGCTCGCGTGCCGATGACGCGCAGGCCCATGGCCTTGAAGCGCGCCGCCACCGCCTCGCCGGTGTGGCCGAGGCCGATTATCGCCACGGTTTTACCGTCGATGCCGGCGACCCTGTCGTGGGTCCAGCGGTGGGCCCGTTGGTTGTTTTGAAAGGCGGGAAACCCCAGGGTCAGGGACAGCGCCGCGCCGAGGGTATACTGGGCTATCATGTCGGCGGCGACGCCGGCGGCGTTGGTTACGGTCAGCGCCGTCGGATCCCACGGCGCCAGGTGGTCGGTGCCCGAGCCGCCGACCGAGAACCATTTGAGCCCCTTTGATGCCAGGATGGCGTCACGGGGAAAGCCCGGCGTGCCGGCGAATCGGATGCCGTAGATGACCTCGGGCGTGATGTCCGCGAGCACCGCCGGCAGCGCGTCGTAGCTTCGGCAGCAGGTGAAGGCGACGTCGGGAAACCGCGCCTGAAGCAGATCGAGAAAATCCTCGGGCCGACCCGAATGGACGACGACGTTCATACCGTCTGCGCCCTTACTCGAAGACGATGCGGGGCAGGTAGCACGACAACACCCAATTGGGAATATCGACGATCTCGCTGATCCGCATGTCGGCGCAGACGCTGCACAGCATGTAGGCGCGCTCAGGCGACAGGCCCCGGCTCGCGCCGAGGCGGTCGATCATGCCGCGCACCGCGTCCTTGCTCGCCTCCGTGAGGTCGGGTCCGATGCCGGTGGTGACCTCGTAGCCCTTGCCGTCGAGATGGCGGGTTACCGGCCCCGGCGTCACGAAGCGCGGGAACTTGAGGTTCTCGCCCTTGGACAGTTCGAACTTGACCACCGCGCCAAGCGGGCTCTCGATGGCCGTGCCGCAGACTTCACCGTCACCCTGAGCGCAATGGGAGTCGCCGATGGAGAACAACGCTCCCGGCACGCTCACCGGCAGATAGAGCTCGGCGCCCGCCGACAGGTCGCGGATATCCATATTGCCGCCGGCGTAGGTGGGCGGCACGGTGCTGAAGGCGCCGGCCTCGCCGGGCGCCACGCCGATGGTGCCGCAGAACGGCTTCATGGGTACCCAGGCGTCGTCGCCGTACATACCCGGATCGTCGAAGGTGTTGTCGTAGGACCAGATATGCAGGGCCGCTTCGGGGAAGTCGTCGGCCAGCAGACCGAACCCCGGCACGATGGCGGTCCAGGCCCAGTCGTTGGGCTGGAATTCAAGCAAGGTAACCTTGAGGGCGTCACCGGGCTCGGCGCCGTCGACATAGACCGGCCCGGCGATAGGGTTGATCAGGCCGAAGTCCAGGGTGCGGATATCATCGACCGTGGAATTCGCCGATAGCTGCCCGCTTGTGGCGTCGAGGTCGTCGAACTGGACGATGTCGCCGGGCGCCACGGTCATGGCCGGCGGCGTCGAATTATCCCACGCCAGGTGCCGGTGGTCGCCGCCGTGAATGGTGTAGTTCGGGGCCATGGTGTCTCCTCGCTCAATACTGTTGCGCCGAGCCTAGCATGATTCTAGTCGGGCAGATGCAGGGCATAGCCGGCGGTATAGGTGTCAAAGATGGTCGCCAGGGCGTCGTCCCGAGTCATGGCGCCATCGAAGCGTTCCGGGCCGATGCCGTCGACCGGGTAGGGCGCCGCGCCCTCGACCATCCAGCGCGCCAGATAGTCGCCGGCGCCGCCGCCGGTGGCAATGCCGATAGCGAAGCCGTTGGCCAGCCACAGCCCGGGCAGATCGGCAACCGGCCCAAGCAGCGGATTGCCGTCCGGGGTGTAGCAGATCGGCCCGTTGACCACGGTCTTGATGCCGGCGCGGCCGAACGTCGGCACGCGCTCGATCACCTTGAGCAGGTGGGGCTCGATGCGGTCCGTATCGGGGGCGAACAACTCCCGGCCGAAGCCGGCGGGTATGCCGTCGGTGGCCCAGAATTTCGGCGCTGATTCGTAAACACCACAGATCAGGCCGTTGCCTTCCTGGCGAATGTTGGCGGGACCATAGGGGTCGCGCACCGTGGGTAGTTCGAAATCCAGTGCCTCGATTTCGGGGATTGCCTCGGTCACCACGGCTTGGTGCTCCAGGGTATAGACTGGCAGGTTGAGGCCGAGGGGAACTGCCAGTTCCCGGCTCCAGAAGCTCGCCGCCAGTACCACCGTATGGGCGGTCAAGACGCCCTGTTCGGTGGTCACCTGCCACATGCCGTCGTCGCGGCGCGCCAAGCTGCTCACCGGGCATTGCTGGTGAATCGTCGCGCCTCGGGCCCGGGCGCCGGCGGCGACTGCCAGGGTCGCCCCCGACGGGTCCATATGACCGTCGCCCAGGGTATGGGCGGCGCCAAGGATGGTGCTGGTGTCGAGCAGGGGATGGAGCTTGGCCACGCGTTCGGGCCCGATCACTTCGTAGCCGATGCCGAGGTCGGCGAACAGCGGCGCCAGGCTGTGATAGGCGTCAAGCTCCTGCTGGTTGGTCGCCAGGCGCAGGCCGCCAGTGGCGTGAAAGCCGACCGACTGGCCGGTTTCCTGTTCCGCCTCCTGGTAGATCCGGATCGAATCGGCGTAGAGCCGGGAGATACCCGGGTAGTGACCGAAATAGGTCACATTGCCGGCGGCGTGCCAGGTCGACCCGGCGGTCAGGTCGAGGCGTTCGAGCAAGGTGACGTCGGTCCAGCCCGCCCTGGTCAGGCCGTAGAGCACACTGCAGCCGACAATGCCGCCGCCGATGACGATGGTTTGGGCGTGATCGGTCATGATCTGTTTTCCTGTGTTTCGGCCGCCATGCGATCGCGGTCCAGGCGGATGGGAAATTGCTCACGGATGCGCTGGTCGGCATGGGGCGAAATATGTTTCGGATAGTGCGCGGAGAGGATCGCCGTGACCCGCTCATGGGCCCGGTCCCACATGTCGGTGCTGCCGCGTTCCTGCCATTCGTCCGGCGTAGCCCGGTCGGCCAGGCTGGGATAGACGTATTCACTTTCCATGAGCGCCAGAGTCTGGCCGGTGCCGAGAAAATGGCCCGGCCCCCGCGCCACATCCTCGATGACATCGACCGACAGGGTCTCGTCGGTGACCTCGATGCCGCGCATGGTGCGGCGGATGTTGGAAATCATCTCGTCGTCCACGGCCATGGCCTCCAACGAGCAGCCTAGCAGGCTGGACAGCATGCCGGCGGACTCGTAGACGAAATTGGCGCCGGCGAAACCGGCCAACAGATCGGTGATGGCTTTCTCGTAGCCGGCCTGGTTATCGGGTAGCTTGGAATCCGACATGCCGGCCAGAACACCGCTGGGTATGCCGTAGAAGTTGGACATTTGGGCCGAGGCGGCGGCAAGCACCGCCTGTTCGCCGCCACCACCGCTGAAGATGCCGGTGCGCAAATCGGAAACGAAAGTACCGGTGCCCATGATCACCGGGTGGCCGGGTTGCACTAGATTGATGGCGACCAGGGCGGCCAGGGCCTCGGCCACCGACTGCACCATGGTGCCGGCCAATGCCGCCGGCGCGGTGGCGCCGGACTGGGGGCCGTTGAGGCTGAGGATCGGCATGCCGTGGCGCGCCGCCGCGGTGGCCACGTCGCTGCTGTCTTCGGCGAAGGTCAGGGGCGAAACGATGGTGGTGGCGTGGGCGGTGTGAAACGGCCGCCGCCGGAATCGACCGTCACCGCCGAGCATGTGATCGAACATGGTAACCAGCGGCTCCATATGCTCACTTAAAGTCAGGCTGGTGCCGATGTGCTTCGTGGTGCCAGCGGCGCAGGCGTAGGCGGTGTTGATGTCGAGCTCGTACCAGTCGGAAATGTCCGTCGCCACCACCGGGCGGGTGAACCACTGGATGTTGGGCAGTGTGTCGCACAGCCGCGCCAGATCGTAGAGGTCGACCACGGTGGCGTCGCGATACGCGCGGGTCTGGTGGTCGAGCATCTTGACCGCCGCGCCGCCGGTGCAGAAGTGAACGTGCTCGGGTTTGATTTCCAGGTCGTGTCGCGGGTCCTGGCCATGCATGACGAAGGACCGCGCCGCTCCGGCGAGAATGTCCTCGACCAGGGCCGGCGGAAACAGCAGGCGGCCGTCATCGTCGAGGCGGCAGCTCTTGGCCAGGGCAAGATCGCGTACGGTCTCGGTGGCCCCGGCCATGCCGGTACGGGCCAGCACCTCGAGGGCGGCGCGGTGGATGCGCTCGACTTCGGCCTCCCTGAGCGGTCGGTATTGACCGCCGAGCGTGCCTTGCGCCGGCGCCGGGCTGTCGCCAATCTGTTTGGCCCGGCGTTGCGGGCGTTTCGTCACCCGGCTGGACTCGTGTGCTCGCCCCAGCGGTTCCAGTGGATAAAGTTGTCGGCGGGCGGCCGCTTGGCCGGTTTGAAATCATTGCCGGTGTAATAAGCCACGGGCAACAGAACGGTCTGGGTCACGTTGTCGGGGATGCCCAGGGCCTTGGCGGTCTCGGCCTCTTCGTAGAGATGGAGCGTGGTCCAGCACGAGCCCAGGCCGCGGGCGCGCAACGCCAGCATGAACGACCACGCCACGGGCAGGGCCATGCCATATTTGGCGGCCTGCATACCCACCGGTTCGCTCTCGAAGCGCCCTTCGATGGCGACGATGACCAGCGCCGGCAACTCGTAGAGGGTATCGGCCTGCCAGCGGTAGAGGTCAACGCCGCTCTTGGGCCGGTCGCCACCGCTATTCATCTTGGCTTCGAGATCGTCGAGATAGGGATCGCATACCTTGCGGTAGAGGTCCGCGATCCGCCGTTTTGCATCCGGCTCGGTGGCGACGATGAAATGGGTCGGCCATTCCATCCCGCCGACCGGTGCCTGCATGGCGACCTCGACGCATTGCCGGATAATTTCGGGTTCCACCGGGCGGCTGAAATCCATGCGCTTGCGCACGCCTCGGGTGGTGGTGAGAAGCTTGTCGGAGGCGGCGATATCGATAGTCATGGGATATCCTTCGGTGGTTATGATCGGAGTTCAGCTTCCGCCGCCATGGCATCCCTTGTCGAGAGGAAAAATGCCGGCTCGCACTGGGTAAGTCCGTCGACTACAGTGGCTTTGTAACGCGCTATCAACTGGGGGAACGCGTCGATGAATTTTTTCGGCGGCGCCGCCATCGTCTTCGGGGCCGGCGGCGGTATGGGGCTTACCATTGCCAATGATTTGATTTCGGCGGGCGCCGACGTCACCCTGGCTGACCTCAAGCCCCGGCCCGACGCCATCGCCGAAGGGCCGGGCAGCGCCGCCTATCACCAGGGCGACGCCAGCGACGAGGCGTTCGTCGTCGAGGTCGTCGCCAAGGCCGTGGCCGAAAACGGCCACCTCGACTACCTGGTGAATACTACGGGGGTCCTGTGGTTCGACCGCGACACTTCTCTGGTCGATATCGACATGGCAGTCTGGGACCAGGTCTTCGACATCAACCTCAAATCCCATGCCCTGACCGCGCGCCATGCCATCCCGCAAATGAAGAAGACCGGCGGCGGCGCCATGGTTCATATCTCTTCGATTGACGCCCTGCGCGGCGACGGTAAACCCCAGGACGCCTACGGCGCCTCCAAGGCGGCGTTGCTGCGGCTGTCGAAGTCCATCGCCATTCAGTTCGCCGCCGACGGTATTCGCTCCAATACCATTTTGCCTGGCGCGGTGCTGTCGCCCATGCAGGTGCGCTGGGAAGGCAAGGACGAAGTGTTGGCGGCGGTCGCTGGATCGGTGCCGCTTGGCCGCATCGGCACGCCCCGGGATATCGCTAACGCCTGCCTGTTCCTATTGTCGGATCAAGCCTCCTACATTACCGGCACCGAGTTGGTGGTCGACGGCGGCGTCTTAGCGCTGCCCTAACAGGAGTACTAAGCTGACGCTAACAATAGGGGGCTGGTGTGATGGATAAACGCGAGGTCAAGGGCTGCTGCCCGCTGGACTGCCAGGACACCTGCGCCTGGGTCGCTCATGTGGAAGATGACAAGGTCGTCCGGGTCGAAGGCGCCCGCGATCATCCCTTCACCCGAGGCATGCTCTGCGCCAAGGTCAACGACTATCAGGCGCGCACCTACGCTCCTGACCGGCTGCTTCATCCGTTGCGGCGCACGGGCCCCAAGGGCAGGGGCGCGTTCGAGCGTATAAGCTGGGACGAGGCGCTCGACACCATCGCCGCGCGGTTCAAGGGAATTATCGTGGACCATGGCGCCGAGGTCCTGATGCCGCTGTTTTGCCTTGGCTCCATGGGCGTGGTGCAGCGCCAGGCGCTCATGCGCCTGTTCCATGGTCTCGGCGCCAGCCGGCTCCACGGTGAAGTCTGCGGCGCCCCCATGAGCGCTTTGTGGGCCGAGGGCCACCCGGTCGGTTTCGACCCGGAGGAGATGATCCATAGCCGCCTCATCATCCTGTGGGGCGCTAATATTCTGTCCACCTGTCACCATCACTGGCAGCCCATCAAGGAGGCCCGGCGCCGGGGCGCCAAGGTCATCGCCATCGACCCGAGGCGCAGCCGCACCGCCGAGCAGTGCGACGAGCATATTACTATCCGCCCCGGCAGCGACGCAGTGCTGGCCGCCGGCATGGCCCAGGTGATGATCGCCGAAGGCCTGGCCGACGAGGATCACATCCGCGCCGCGGCGGCCGATTACGACGCCTACCGCGACCAGGTCGCCGAATGGACGCCGGACCGGGTGGCGGCCCTATGCGGCATCGATGCCGAGACCGTCATCCGCCTGGCGAGGGAATTCGCCGCCGCCCGGCCGGCGCTGCTGCGCTCCGGCGTCGGGCCCCAGCAGACCGTGCGCGGCGAAGCTTATCTGCGTGGGCTCTCGGCGCTGTCCCTGCTCGGCGGCCATTGGCGTCATTCCGGCGGCGGGCTGTTCGTGTTCGACGTGCCGGTGTTCGATGAGTTCGCGGCGGCGCGGGCGGATTTGGCGCCCGGTCCAAGCCGTAGCCTCGACCTTTCGGCGGTGGGTCCGGCGTTGACCGACGACGAGACCGTCAAGGGGCTCATGGTGTGGTGCATGAATCCGGCGGTCATCCAGGTCGATACTGCCCGGGTGCGGCGTGGCCTCGCCCGCGAGGATCTGTTTACCGTAGTGCTCGAACACTTCATGACCGACACCGCGCGCCACGCCGATATCATCCTGCCGGCGACGACCCAGCTTGAGCATTTCGATGTGCTTGGATCCTGGGGTCAACACTACATCACGGCAAATAACCCCGCCGTTGAACCACAAGGCGAGGCCAGGTCCCATGGCGAGGTCATGCGCCAGCTGGCGCCACGCCTGGGGCTCGCGGGAGCTGCCTATGAGGACAGCGACGAGGCCATCGCCGCCGCCGCTCTGCTGCCGGAGGTGAGTTTGGCCGACCTGAAAGACAAGGGTTGGGCCAAGATGTCGCCGCCAAGGCCCGATCCGGCGGCCAAGGGCGGTTTGCGTCTGACCGGCGAGACCCTGGAGCCGCTGGAGACCGATGGTCTGCGTCTGTTGACCCCCAAGTCCCACTATTTCCTCAATTCAAGCTTTACCAACATGCCGCGCCAGCGCAAGGCCATGGGGCCGCCGACCGTGGAGATGAACCCGGTGGACGCCGCCGCCCGAAGGCTGGTGGACGGCGAGGCTATCGCTGTTAGCAACCACCAGGGCGAAATCCGCGCGGTCCTGGAAATCACCGACCGTATCTGTCCCGGCGCCCTGGCCATGGCCGGCAAGTGGTGGAGCGAGCCGGTGGAGACCGCCGCCGTGGCCAACCTGTTGTCGCCGTCGTCGTGGTCGCCGGGCGGCCAGCCGGCCTACAACGACACCTTCGTCGATGTGGTGGCCATCGAGGCCGAGGCCGCCGCCGAGTGAAGACGACTCGCACCGCCAACGAACAAGAGCTGGTCGAGCGCTTCACTGCGTCGAACCAGCGCGGCGCCACCGATGTCATGCGCCGCATCGAACGTCTGGTGAACGGCTGCGATTACGGCGGCACAAGCTGGGCGACCCGCCAGGAGATTGACGACGTCGCCGCCGTGCTTGGCCTCGGCCCCGGCGACCGGTTGCTCGAAGTCGGTGCCGGAACCGGCTGGCCAGGCCTTTATCTGGCCGAACAATTGGGTTGCGACGTGATGCTCACGGACGTGCCGGAGAACGGCCTGCGTCTGGCCACGGATCGCGCCGCCAGTGACGACATTCCCGGCGCCTGTTGGGCGGCTGTCGCCAGCGGCGCCGCTCTGCCGTTTTCCGACGGCAGTTTCGACGCCATCTCCCATTCGGACGTGCTGTGTTGCCTGGAGCCGAAACAGGCGGTGCTGGAATCCTGCCGCCGGGTTATCCGTGATCACGGCCAGATGATCTTTTCGGTCATCTTCGTTGCCCGCGGCTTGTCGGACGCCGACCATGAGCGGGTGGTGGCCAACGCACCGCCCCACGCGGAAATCACCGAAGACTACGGCGCCCTGCTCGAACGTACCGGCTGGCGCGTTGTCGCCGAGAATGATCTGTTTGCGGAATATCTCGCCACGGCGGAGCGCTACCTGATCGCCGACGAAAGCAACGCCGATGATCTCAGGGAACTGATCGGCGAAGAAGTCCGGCTCGACCGGCTGGATAAGACTCGCAATCTCATCGAGCTGATCGGCGAGCGCAAAATTCGGCGTTCGCTGTTTCGGGTCGCGCCGGTCTAACTCGCCGTAAGCTGGGCCCTGGCCTCGCCGTATTCAGCCTCGATGCGGTCGACCAGTTCGGCCACGGGCGGGGTGTCGTGAATGGTGCCGATGCCCTGGCCCGAGCCCCAGACATCGACCCAGGCCTTGGCTTCGTTGTCCTTGCGACCGGCGAAATTCATGCCTTTATCCGTCGGCGCGGAAAGCGCGTCCGGATCAAGGCCGGCCTTGACGATGGACGGCTTCAGGTAGCTGCCGGCAACACCGGTAAAAAACGGTGTGTAGATGACGTCCTTGGCCGCGGAGTCGATGAGCATCTGCTTGTAGGCGGACTGGGCGTTAGCTTCCTCGGTAGCGATGAAGCGCGAGCCCATGTACGCGAGATCGGCGCCGAGCGCGCGGGCCGAGGCGACGCACCAGCCGTCGGAAATGGCGCCAGACAGGATGATGGTGCCTTCGAACCACTCCTTCACCTCGCGCAGCAGGGCGAAGGGACTGAGCGGCCCGGCATGGCCGCCGGCGCCGGCGCAGACCAGGATCAATCCATCGACGTCCTGTTCCGCCGCCTTCTCCGCGTGGCGCTGGCTGATGATGTCGTGGAATACAACGCCGCCGTAGGAATGCACTGCCTTAACTACGTCCTCGGGCGGTCGCAGGCTGGTGATGATGATCGGGACTTCGTGTTCGACGCAGGTTTCCACGTCAGCCCGCAGGCGCTCGTTGGTGGTGTGGCAGATCTGGTTGACCGCGAAGGGCGCGACCTTCTTGTCCGGGTTGTCGGCGGCAAAGGTGGCCAGCTCGTCCTTGATACGCGTGATCCACTCAGCCAGCGCCGCCTGGGGCCGGGCGTTGAGCGCCGGAAAGGCGCCGACGATGCCGGCCTTGCACTGGGCGATGACCAGCTCGGGCCCGGAGACGATAAACATCGGCGAGCCCATAATCGGCAGCCGCAAACTGTCGCGCAAAACGTCCGGTAACGCCATTCCCTGAATCCTTGATCGCTTGTTGCCAACGGGGGCGCATATCACATGATTCGTGATGCGGTGGCAATGACACGATTTACTTGAGGCTGGCGGACGCCTCGAGGATAGTGCTGGCAGCCGTATTAAACAGAGGAACCAATCATGAGCGACGATGTGCGTATCGTTATCAGCGATCGGGTTATGGAGATCACCTTCGACCGGATCGCCAAGAAGAACGCTCTGACCCAGGCCATGTACGCCGCCGCCGCCGCCGGGTTCGAGCAGGCCAGCAGAGACGACGACATACATTGTGTGCTGATTACCGGCGGCGACGAGGTGTTTACCGCGGGCAACGATGTCGATGATTTTACGGCGGCGCCAGCCGAAACCAGCGATCGCCAGTCCGGCGACATAATGCGCGCCATTCTTGACTTTCCCAAGCCGGTGGTCGCCGCCGTGTCCGGTTATGCCGTGGGCATCGGCACCACCATGCTGTTGCACATGGACCTGGTCTATGCGGACGAGACCGCCATCTTCCGCACCCCCTTCGTCGATCTCGGCCTGACGCCGGAGTTCGCTTCGACCCAGACCTTACCGCGCCTCGCCGGCTATCAGAGGGCCGCCGAGATGCTGTTGTTGAATGCCAAGATTGATGCTCCGGCGGCGCTCGCCATGGGATTGGTCAACGCCGTGCTGCCGGCCGGCCAATGCCTCGCCCATGCCCCTTGGGGTGGCGCGCGCCCTGGCCGCCAAGCCACCATCGGCGCTACGCGACACCAAGGCTTTGATGCGAACCCATCCGGAATCCGATTTGGACCGTATGAACCGGGAAAACAAAGTGTTCGAGACCCACCTGAAAAGCCCCGAACTGAAGGAAGCAGTCGCGGCCTTCCAGGAAAAGCGAGCGCCGGACTTCTCGCGCTTTTAGCCGTCTTTCACCATGATCAGGCCGTCGGCGGCGAAGGCGCCGTCGGGGGTGCACAGGATGGGGTTGGCGTCGGCCTCGGTGATGAGATCGCCGAGTTCATGGGCCAGCACCGAGAACCGGGCCAGGGACGCCGCCGCCGCGTCAATACCCGCGGCCGGCTTGCCGCGCAGGCCATCGAGCATCTTGCGTCCGCGCAAGCCGTCGATCAGACGCCGGGCCTCGGCTTCCGAGAACGGCGGCATGGCCACTTTGCGGTCCTCGAACAACTCGATCAGCACGCCGCCGGTGGCGACCATGACCAGGGCGCCGAACTGTTCGTCCGGGATGATACCGAAGCACAGCTCCGCGGCGGCTTCTATCATGCGCGAGACCATGGCCCGGGGGCCAAGCCGCTCGTGGAGATCGCGGTAGGCGGCCAGGGTCGCGACCTCGCTACCGAGGCCGAGATAGACGCCGCCCACGTCGGACTTGTGGTCGATGCCCGGCTCGGCGGTCTTCAACACAACCGGATAGCCGATGGCCGCCAGCGCATCGCTGAGTTCCGCTTCGCTGCTTACCACCCGATTATCGGGAACGGCGATAGCGAAATCAGCGAACAGGGCCAGGCTTTCGGCCTCGTCGAGATTGGCGCCGGTGGCGAGGCGCGTCCGCCATGACACAACCACGTCGTCGGCCGGGGCAGGCGGTGGGGTTGAGCCGGATCGTGCCTGGTAGTCGCGGTACCAGAAGAGACCACGCATGACCTGCATGCCGGTATCGATACCATCGATGATCGGCATGCCGGCGTGCACCCGCGCCAGAACTTTCTCCGGCAGCACGCCGGCCACCGGCTGAACAATAAAGGCTGGTTTGGTGGTTTGCGCCGCTGTCTGCTCAATGGCGCTGATCATGTCGGCCATGCCTTCGTGGCCGCTGGAATAATCGCCGCAGTACATTCCCGCCGCGGTATCCGGATCGTTGATCAGCGCCGTGTAGCAATTCTCCACCACCTCAAGCCAATTCTGGCCGGTGCCCCACAAATCGACCGGGTTCACCGGCTCGAGTCCATATTCGAGATGGTCGGCCAGTACCGCTGTGGTCTCTTCGCTGATTTCGGCGTAGCGCAAGCCATAGGCATGAGCCGTATCGATGGCCAGGCCGCGTGAGCCGCCGGAATCGTGGAGACTGGTCAGCCCGCCCTCGCCGGCCCGCTTGCCGGTGGCCAGAACCTGGGCCGTGCCGGTCAGCTCGGCAACGCTCGACGCGCGGATGACTCCGTAGTGATCGAACAACGCTTCGTAGGCGGCGTCGTTACCGGCCAGTGCGCCGGAGTGGGTCTTGGCCATGGCGGCGCTGCGCTCGGTACGACCGATCTTGATGGCGACCACGGCGGTGTCCCGGTCCCGCGCTTTCTCCAGGGCGGCGACGAAGCCTTCCGGGTTGCGCACGGTCTCGAGAATCATGGCGACAGATTTGGTCGACGGCATATCGACCATATAGTCCAGGTAGTCGGCGGCGTTGACGTTGAGCTCCTGGCCGGCGGAGACCGCCAGGTTGTATTGCATGCGTGGCTCGCTGCCGGCGATGCTGAGAAAAATCGCCCCGGAATGGGAAATGAAGGCGACATTGCCTGGTGGGTGGGGATCACAACGGCACCAGTTGGTGTGGATGCTGTTTTCGAAGTTGTAGTAGCCCAGGCAGTTGCCGCCGCAAATCAGCAGCCCGGCCTCGTTGGCCATGTCGGTCATACGCTCGGTCAGCTTGGGTTCGCTGTCGCCTTCAATATAGCCGCTGGCCATCAAGGTCACCGATTTGACGCCGGCCTCAATGACCTCGCCAATGGCCGCCTCAATACGGTTGTTGGAGACCACCATGACCGCGTGCTCGACCGGACCCGGGGTCTCGCCGATGCTCGGTACGCAGGGGTAGCCGGCGACTTCATCATAACTCGGATTGACGGCGTAGATCGGGCCGCCAAAGCCGGAGCGGCCGACTTGCGCGATGGTATTCAGGCCAAAGGAGCCTTCCTTTTGCGAGGCGCCGATTACGGCAACGGACTTGGGATTGAGCAGAGGGGTGAGGCGGTGCGATGTCATGGCGAAACCAAACTGGGGAAAACAACGTTTGAACCGGCGGCATTCTTGTCCGGAAAATTTCTCAATGTCACGCAATTCACCGCTGTACCGATGCGAAGCGCCCGATAGACTGATTGCGCCGTGGCGTAATTGGCATGTACCAGCAGGCGTTCCAACTCCAGGCGACCACGGCGCATGTGCCTCGGCCGGCGCCCCGGCTCTATGGGATAATCGCTGCACCATGCATTACGCCCACAATGACTATTCCGGCTATCGCCGCGTCATGCATCGCATCGTCATCGAGGACGAGCGGCCGGTCTAGGGCGTCGCGCCACTGGGTATCCGGCGACGAAACAGCGGTAACCAAAGGTTAACGTCTTCACCTTATTGTTCCAGGATGTAGATTTTTGGAGCCGTTACCGGTGGTTCCAAGTCCGGGTAACGAGTTCTCCTATAGGGAGGCTTCATGCGCGTCGTCCTGCAGATTGCGGTGATCGTATTCGCCGCGGAACTTGCTATCATGGCTGGTTTCGCCATTTACGGTGGCATGTCGATTGGTTGGTACGATGCCTTGCTCGATGCTGGCCTGCTGACAGTGATGACGTCGCCGATTATCTATTACTGGGTCATCAGGCCTTATGTGCGCCAGCGCGACGTCGCCGAGCAGGAAACGAAATTGGCCATGGCCGAGGTTGAGCGGACAGGCCGGGCGAAATCCGATTTTCTTGCAGGTATGGGTCACGAGCTGCGCACGCCGTTAAACACGGTCATCGGATTCTCGGAGATGATTTCGTCGCAGATCCTCGGCACCATCGAGAACAGCAAATATATCGAATACGCGAAAGATATCGCCAGCTCCGGCCATCACCTGCTTGCCCTGGTAAACGACATTCTTGATCTCTCCAAGATCGAAGCCGGAAAGCTTACCCTTGATGAATCGGAAGTCCGTTTGGCCAAGGTCATCCATACCAGCCTGGCTCTGGTACGACAGCAAGCGGAGTGCAAGGGCGTAATCCTGAATCGCGAGCTATCAGGGACCCCGCCCACGATCTACGGCGATGAGCGGCGACCCAAGCAAATCGTCATCAATCTTTTGTCGAATGCGGTCAAATTTTCCTCCAAGGGCGACCATGTGTCGATTGATGCGGCGATCTGTGCCGATGGCGGCCTGGCGCTTAAGGTGTCCGATACCGGCGCCGGTATCGCGGCGGAAGATCTGCCGAAGGTGATGGAAGTCTTTGGCCAGGTTCCGAGCATCGAGGCGCAGTCCTTCGAGGGCAGCGGCCTGGGTTTGCCGCTGACAAAGGCTCTGGCCGAACTGCACGGTGGAACCATCGATATTGAGAGCGCCCTGGGGGTCGGCACCACGGTCGCGTTGCGGCTTCCCGCCAAGCGGGTCATGGCGGTGAGGGCATCGGCCGCCTAGGGCTGGTCTAGCCGCGGCCGTTTTCCATCCAGGCCGCGGCTTCGGGGTCGAGGACTTTTTCCACGGCGGCGCGGTAGGCCGCCATATCATTATCGTCGAGCACCTCGCGCCAGCGCCCGTTGGTGCCTTTGTGGAGGAAGGTCCTGCCGCCGCCCTTGAAGGACTCCTCATGGCTGCCCATGAAGGCGGCGGCGTTGTCGCGCAAGGTATCGATGGAGACTGCTTCGGCCAGGCTCGGCCAGGCTGCTTCGGGAATGTCGATATGGAGAAATTCGGCGACCCGCCCCATCTCGCCTTCGATGTCGCGCAGCAGATCGTTGTAATGGACGAACAGAATGTTCGGCAGGTGACGGTAGCGCCACCAGGTCGCCAGGTGATGCAGGGATGACCAGTAGGGGTAGCCGTCGTGTTCCCAGGAGGACGTGCCACGGCTGATCCAGTCACGCCAGAAGTCCCGGGGCGTGTCGGGGCAATCGGGAAAACGCCAGCCGATCTGGTCGTCGAAGTCACGAAACGACTGCAACGCTTCGTCCGAGTAGTTACGATGATGGTTCCACAGGGAGATGAACACGTCGCGCAGATCGCGGCTGACGTGGATGTATTTGACCTCAGGGAAAAACCGCAGCCCGTCGAGCGCCAGATGCGACTTGAGAAAGCGGCGGTGCTGCTGGGCCTCAATGAGATCGTACATATCGTCCAACGGCCTCACGCGCATATCGACCCAGGGCGATATCTCCAGAATGGCGCCGGGAATATCCCGGCCCTGGAAAATCAGGTTGCCGACGATGGCCTGCATCCAGGTGGTGCCGGCCTTGATGGCGGTGGTGATGACCACGTCGTCATGGCGCGGGCGATAACGGTCCCACCGGCTGTTGTCGAGAAGGTGGCTCTGGTAGTCCCGTGTGCGCGCCGGTAACGGATCCCGTTCGCTCATGGCTTGGCTATCGGCCCGCCGGCCTCGAGCCAGGCCGCCGCCGTCTCGCCCATGGATTTCTCGATCACCGAGCGATAGAGCACCAGGTCGCCGTCATCGAGCACGCCCCGCCAGCGCTGGTTGGTACTCTTGTTGATGAAGGTCTTGCCGGCGCCTTTGAAGTAGCCGGTCTTGTCGCCCATGACGCGGTCGGCGTTCTTGCGCATGCTGTCGAAGGTCGCCGTATCGACCAAACCGGGCCAGGCTGTCTCGGGTACGGTGATATGGAGGAAACCGGCGATGCGGCGCATCTGGCCTTCGAGATCGGTCAGCAGGTCGTTGTAGTGGACGAACAAAATACTGGGCAGGTGACGATAGTCCCACCAGCTCGCCAGATGGTGAAAGCATGACCAATAGGGATAGCCGCCGTGCTCCCAGGGGAACCAGTTGCGGCCAATCCAGTCGCGCCAGAAGTCCTTGATATCGGCCGGGCAGTCGGGCCAGAGCATGCCGAGCTCTTCGCCCTTGCGCCGCGTTTCGGCCACCGCCTCGTCGCTGTAATCGCGGTGATGGTTCCATAGTGACATGAATATATCGCGCGGGTCGCGGGCGACATAGATGTACTTGACCTCGCGCAGGAAGCGCAGGCCGTCGAGCGCCAGATGGCACTTGATGAACCGCCGGTGGCGCTGGGCCTCAAGCGCCGCAATCAACTCATCGATGGGTTCCAGGGGCATTTCGAGCCAGGGCGACAGTTCCATGACCGGCCCCGGCATGGTTGCGCCCTGAAAGATCAGGTTGGCGACGATGGTCTGCATCCAGGTGGTGCCGGCCTTGATGGATGTGGCGATGACGATGTCGTCGTGGCGCGGCACGAACCGGTCCCAGCGGCGGCTGTCCAGCATGTGACCCTGGTAGTCGCGCGTTCGCCCCGGCATGGGCGGGTGATCGTTCATGGTGTTGGCGTATTTCCCTGTCGATGGACTGACATGACGATTCGCTTCGCCTATGATCGCACCGTCACCGCGCCGATGCGACTGTTTATACGGGAATGCCTGCCATGAAGATTACCGAATACAAGACCTTCGTGGTCGGCAACCCGCCGCCCCATTTCGGCGGCCCGTCCTTCGTCTTCGTCAAGCTGGTTACCGATAACGGCGTGGTCGGCTATGGCGAGGTCTACTCGGTGCCGTACCATCCCCGGGTGGCGGAACACATGATCGCCGACGTTTGCGATCGCTGGGTCATCGGCAGCGATCCGTTCAAGATCGAGCGCTTGTGGCGCCGGGTTTACGCCGGCGGCTATAGCGGCCGGCCGGACATATCCCTGATGGGCGTGCTCAGCGGTATCGAGATCGCCTGCTGGGACATCGTCGGCAAGGAACTCGACAAGCCAGTCTATGAGTTGCTCGGCGGTCGGGTCCATGACCGCCTGCGGTCCTACAGCTACCTCTATCCCGAGGACGGCGACAGCGCCGACGTCTACGCCGACCCGGAAACCGCGGCGCGCCGCGCGGTGGAATATGCCGACAGGGGTTTCACCGCCGTCAAGTTCGACCCGGCCGGGCCCTATTCGGCGTTCGATCCGCGCCAGTTATCGCTTGAGGCCCTCGACCTCTGTGAGCAATTTACAGGGGCGGTGCGCGAGGCCGTGGGCAGCCGTTGCGATCTGCTGTTCGGCACCCATGGCCAGATGACCACATCGAGCGCTATTCGCCTGGCCCGGCGGCTTGAGCAGTTCGATCCCCTGTGGTTCGAGGAGCCGGTGCCGCCGGAGAATGTCGACGAAATGGCTCGCGTCGCGCATCATACCACCATCCCCATCGCCACCGGTGAGCGCCTGACCACCAAGTACGAGTTCGTCGCCGTGCTCAAGGCCCAGTCCGCGTCGATCCTGCAGATGGCGCTGGGCCGGGTCGGCGGTATTCTCGAAGCCAAGAAAATCGCCGGCATGGCCGAGGCCCATTACGCCCAGATCGCGCCGCACCTTTATTGCGGCCCCATCGAAGGCGCCGCCAACGCCCAGATCGCCGCCTGCAGCCCCAACTTCCTGCTGCTCGAGAGCATCCAGACCTGGGGCGGCTTCCACGGCGAAATCCTCAAGACTCCCATGCGGTGGGAGGACGGCTACGTCATTCCGCCCGAGGCGCCGGGCATCGGCGTCGAACTCGACGAAGCGGTGGCCGAGGCCAATCCCTATACCGGTGAGGCGTTGCATTTGTCACCGGCGGAAGATCCGGTTTATCCCAGCGGGCATTCTCGATGACCGCTGACGCCCACGGCGTCCTGAAAGACGTTTTCGGCTACGACAGCTTTCGTCCCGGCCAGGCCGAAGTGGTGGAGACGTTGCTCTATGGCGGCCACATATTGGCGGTCATGCCGACCGGCTCGGGCAAGTCTCTGTGCTTTCAAATTCCGGCCCTGCTCAAGGGCGGCCTGACCCTGGTGGTGTCGCCCCTGGTCGCCCTCATGGAGGATCAGGTGGCGGCGTTGCGCCTCGCCGGGGTCGCCGCCGAGACCATCAACTCGTCCCACGACCACGGCACTAATGTGGATGTCTGGCGCCGGGTCGTCGCCGGTGAGACGCGTATTCTCTATCTGTCGCCCGAGCGGCTCATGACGGATCGCATGCTGGCCGCCCTGGGGCGTTTGCCGCTGTCGCTGATCGCCGTTGACGAGGCCCATTGCATTTCGCGATGGGGACCGTCGTTCCGCCCGGAATACGAAGACCTTTCCCGCCTCGGCGGTTTGTTCGAGGGGGTGCCCATCGCCGCCCTGACCGCCACCGCCGACCACGCCACCCGCGACGACATCGTCAGCAAGCTGTTCGCCGGCCGGGGCCGTGCCCTGGTCACCGGCTTCGACCGGCCCAACATCCGTCTCGCCGTGGCCATGCGCCAGGACTGGAAGCACCAGCTTCTCGAATTCATCCAGGCTCATGCCGACGAGTGCGGCATCGTCTATTGCCTCAAGCGCCGCCAGACCGAGGAGATTGCCACTTATCTCGGGCTCAACGGCATCACCGCGCTGCCCTATCACGCGGGCATGGAGAAGCACGACCGCAGCGCCCACCAGGAGCGCTTCATGGCCGAGCCCAGCGTCGTCATCGTCGCCACCATCGCCTTCGGCATGGGCATCGACAAGGCCGACGTGCGCTACGTCTTCCACACCAACCTGCCGGGCAGTGTGGAAGCCTATTACCAGGAGATCGGCCGCGCCGGGCGCGACGGCCTGGCCGCCGATACCATGATGCTCTACGGCCTCGACGACATTCGCATGCGCCGTATGTTCATCGATGACGAGGGCGGCGACGACGACCACCGGCGCCGCGAGCACAAGCGCCTCGACGCCCTCATCGCCTATTGCGAAACTCCCGAATGCCGGCGCACGGCGCTGCTTGCCTACTTCGACGACGCGCCCGCCGCCTGCGGCAATTGCGACGTCTGCCTGTCGCCGCCCGATGTCGCCGACGGCACCACCGAGGGCCAAATGGTGCTGGCCGCCGTGGCCGGCAGCGGCTCGCGCTTCGGCGCCGCACATCTCATCGACATTCTGCGCGGCGCCGACACCGAGAAGATCCGCCGCTTCGGCCACGACCGTCTCGATGCCCACGGCATGGGCAGTGAGCGCCCCAAGGACGCGTGGCGCTCGATCATCCGCCAGATGGTCGCCGCCGGCTACCTGATGCTCGACATCCAGGGCCACGGCGGCCTCAGCATCAGCGAGCGCGGCCGGGCCCTGCGCGACGGCGAGGACGTATTCAACTACCGCCGCGACGCGGTCGAACGCAAACCCGCCCGCAAGGCCAAGAAGGTGGCCCCGGCGGCGCTCGAACTGAGCCCCGACGAAATCACCCTGTTCGACACCCTCAAGACCCTGCGCATGGAACTGGCGAAGGCCCGCGGCGTGCCGGCCTACGCCGTCTTCCCCGACCGGGCCCTGGCCGACATGGCCCGGCGCAAGCCATCTACCGAAGACGACTTCGCCGACATCCACGGCGTCGGCGCCGCCAAACTACGCGACTTCGCGGGGCACTTCCTCGGCGCCATCGCCGGCTTCATGGCGACCGACGAAATATGACCGAAACGAGCTCGGCGCGGTCGACGCCTGCCGGAAGGTTGTTGGATATATAGGAGGAGTCAGCTCTTTCATTATGGCATTGTTGGAATTATTCCAACCTGTTGATGTTAAAATGAAAGACCTGACCCTAAATTTCGTTGGATAACTCCGTCTCTTCCCCTTTTTACCGTTGATTCCAAGCATACATTGGTGTTTCGTGCGGATGTTAACCTTAATACGGGTTAACACATAGGCAGTGTCCCCGACACGTCGAAAAGACGGCGGGGCACCGGCCGGGCGGGACGGTGAGTGGTAAATGGGAGTGCACCGTGGACGATACCGAATTGCGCCTCGCGCTGTTCGGGAATGACGCCAAAGTCGGCGAGCCGTCCGCACGGGCGGCGGACAGAGCATGTTTATGAGTGTCATTTGGAACCATCTAAAACGGGTTTTTCGGGGCGATGAAAAGCTTTGGTTAGTCGTATCTATTTGGGTCGCTCCTCTAAATTTCATTTGGCTGATACGATTTTCATATATTCAATTATTTCGAACCGACCTGGAGCGAGCGATACGAAGCATCATAGTTTCCACCATCTCCGTTGAAATTATGATCTATTTATTTTTGATCTATTTCCCATTTTCTATTTGGTTGTTATCTATTAACTCAAAAACACCATTTATGAGTTTCGAGGTATTCCAAGATTTTTTTGCATAGTTTTTTTTCTAATTTATTTCATAGCTCTTTGCATGATATTCATGCGCTTCGTAATTAGGTATCGGTAAATTTGTGTCTGGAAAGAATGTTTCTGATGTCAGAAAGAAGGGACTGGTAACATGGTTGCGATAAAGGAATATGCTCGTCTTTCTGATTTGGCCTACAGAGACTGGGCAGATGGTCAGTCTGCCGGAGGCGGATGGGTTAGGTTACTAGGTACGGTGACAGTTTACTAAATGCACCTAATTATGGTTGTCAGACACGTGGCGCGAGGGTGCGCGAATGGTTGGCGTCGCCCTACGAAGTGCGATAGCGTTCAGCGGTGAACAATCCTTCCGAAAAGCCTTCACGTAGCGGCGGCCGCGCGGCCCGTACGGCCAAGCGCGAGGCGGCCACGGCGGCGACCCGCGCGGCCTATGTGGAGCGCAACTTTCCGCCGTTCCGCCTGCTTGACGAAGACGGCCTACAAACTATCGAGCGTAACGCCGATATCATTCTGCGCGATGTCGGTATGGACTTTACCGGCGATGCGGAGGTGCTCGATATTCTGGCCGCCGCCGGGGCCCGCGTGGAGGGTGAGCGGGTTTATTTCGAGCTCGGCATGTGTCGCGAGATTATTCAGGGATCAGCGCCCCGCGAATTCATCCAGCAGGCGCGCAACCCGGCCAATTCGGTCCGTATCGGCGGCAACAGCACGGTGTTCTCCACGGTCGGCGGGCCGGCCTTCGTTCACGACATCGACCAGGGCCGGCGCTACGCCACCACCGAGGACCATCTCAACCTGCTCAAGCTCGGCCATATGCTGCCCGTGCTCCACGCCACCGGCGGGCCCTGCGAGCTCATGGACGTGGCCATTCCCGAACGCCACCTGCACGGCGTCTATTACCAGCTGCGCTATTCCGACAAGGTGATCAGCGGCTCGGTGCGCTCGGCCACGGCGGCGCGCGACACCCTGGCCATGGCCCGCATCGTTTTCGGCGAGCGCTATGTGGAGGACAACGTCTGCATCTATGCCGGGATCAACACCAACTCGCCCCTGGTGCTCGACGGCACCATGATGGCGGCGCTCAAGACCTATGCGCGGGCCAACCAGGCGGTGCTGGTGTCGCCCTATATCCTGGCCGGCGCCATGGGGCCGGTGAGCATCGCAGGGTCCCTGGCCCAGCAGCTCGCCGAGGCGCTTGGCGGCCTGGCCCTGGTCCAGCTGCTGCGTCCCGGCGCCGCCTGCGCCATGGGCTGCTTCATCGGCTCGGTCTCCATGCAGAGCGGCGCGCCGGCCTTCGGCACCCCTGAATCGATCACCGGCATCACCATCGCCGCCGAGCTGGCGCGCCGTCTCGGCGTGCCCGTCAGCTGCGCCGGCGGCGCGGTCACCGCGTCCAAACTGCCCGACGCCCAGGCCGCCTATGAGAGCACCCTGACCCTGCAGGCTTCGTATCACGCCGGGGTCAATTACATCTCTCACGCGGCCGGCTGGCTCGAGGGCGGGCTGACCGCCGGTTATGAGAAGATGATCATCGACGCCGACATCTGCGCGGTTCTGCAAGGCTTCAACAAGCCGCTCGACCTCTCGGAGGAGGGCCAGGCCCTGGGCGCGGTGCGCGAGGTCGGGCCGGGCTCGCATTATCTCGGCGCCGGCCATACCCTGCGCAACTACGAGACCGCGTTCTGGAAATCTACCGTGGCCGACAACAACACCTATGAGCAGTGGGCGTCCGAGGGTTCGCCGGACACCGCCAGGCGGGCCAATGGCGTATGGAAGGCCATGCTGGCCGATTATGAGGCGCCGGCCATGGACCCCGGCATTCACGAGGCGCTGCGCGACTACCGCGACCGTCGCCTCAAGGAAATAGGATCAGGAGAATAATCATGGCTGACATCAACACCGACAGTTGGGGCATATCGCCCGAGGCCGCGGCGCTGCATGCTGAGATGCTGGTGTGGGATGACCACGGCGGCTTTGCTTACGAGAGCGGCGATATGCTCGCCGGTCTGGAGCGCTGGCGCACGGCGGGCATCGACTACATGTCGATCAACGCCGCCTACGACCTCAAGCCGTGGACCCTGGCCATCGAGGCCCTGTCCCAGTTTCGCCTGTGGATCCGTGAGCATCCGGAGACCCTGGTCCAGGTCGAGGTGGTGGCCGACATTCACCGCGCCAAGGCCGAGGGCAAGCTGGCGGTAAGCTTCGATGTCGAGGGCATGAACGCGCTTAACGGCGACGCCGGCATGGTCGATATGTTTTATCGTCTGGGCGTGCGGCACATGCTGTTCGCCTACAACCGCAACAACCTGGCCGGAGGCGGTTGCCACGGCGACGATATTCCGCTGACCGATTTCGGCCGCCAAGTAATCGCTGAGATGAACCGGGTCGGCATGGTGGTGGACTGCTCCCACACCGGCTACCGCACGACTATGGACGCCCTGGAAGCGTCGGACTCGCCGGTCATCTTCTCCCACTCCAACGCCCGCGCCGTCCACGACCACGAGCGCAATATCTGGGACGACCAGATAAAGGCCTGCGCCGCCACCGGCGGGGTCGTCGGCGTCACCGGTGTCGGCATCTTCATGGGCCCCGACGGCCCCACCACCGGCCACCTGGTCGAGCATATCGACCACATGGTCAACCTCATCGGGATCGACCATGTGGGCGTCGGCATGGACAGCGTGCTGCACGCGCCCGAGACCGGCGGCCCGTTCACCCGCAACCGCGACTACTGGCCCGAGTCCCAGTATCCCGACGGCGGCACCGGCTACGTGCCGCCCGAGGCCATGCCCAAACTAACCGAGGCCCTGCTGGAGCGCGGCTACGGCGAGAACGACGTGCGCGCCATCATGGGCGGCAACTTCCTGCGTATCGCCGAGACCGTGTGGAAATAGGGGAGAGCGCCATGCATGTGGATGGTAGCTGCCACTGCGGCCACATCACCTACCTGAAGGTCGAAGTCCCAAATCTTTCTTCCGTAATCACAATAAACCGTTAAATATCAATAGAATCGAGCCATTCTTTCGAGTGGCTCTTCTTCTTGGCTTTATGATATTGCCGCGTTCGTTGCCGCGTTTAAATGTTGCTTGATGATGCCTGACGGAACCTCTGTAGGGGCCCGGGCCGGCGCGAGGCCCCTACAGAGGTTCCGAAACCCCGCTAGCTATGTGGCGCGGGAAACCGGGCGGGCGGCCTCTGCCAAACCACCCGCTGCGGGGAAGTTCTCAATGCAGAGTGGTTCACTTCAATCAGACAGGCTCAGATCGT
>CAZYDR010000039.1:0-32337 GCA_964645285.1 uncultured Alphaproteobacteria bacterium | reverse complement strand
GAGGCCGCCGGAGTCGGCACCGGCTTGAAGCGCCGCGAGGCAGGCTTGCGCGCCATGGGTATTCTCGACTGGATGGACTTCGGCCACAAGGCGGTGGACCTGTCGAGCAGCCTGCCCTATGGCGAGGAGCGCCGGGTCGGCATCGGCCGGGCGCTGGCCATGGCGCCGCGATTCCTGCTGCTCGACGAACCGGCGGCCGGGCTCTCGGACGCCGAATGCGACGACCTCATGGGGTTGATCGTGCGCATTCCAGAAAAATTCGATTGCGGCGTCATGCTGATCGAGCACAACATGCGTGTCATCATGGGCGCCTGCGACCGCATTCACGTCATCGACAGCGGCCGGACCATCGCCGAGGGCACGCCCGAACTGATCCAGCGCAATCCGGTCGTCATCCGGGCCTATCTCGGCAGCAAGTCGGACCACTAGCCATGCTTGAGGCCGACGCCATGCTTGAGATCGATGAATTACATGTCCACTTCGGCCCGCTCGCGGCGGTCCGCGGCGTCTCGGTCAATGTCGATCGGGGCGAGATCGTCTGCATCGTCGGGCCGAATGGCGCCGGCAAGTCGACGACGCTTCAGACCATCGCCGGCACGCTCTCGCCGGCGGCGGGTGAAATCCGCCTGGGCGGACGCTCGATCGTTGACGAGGCGCCCGAGAACATCGCCCGCATGGGTGTCTCGCTGGTGCCCGAGGGCCGCCACGTCTTCACCCGGCTGAGCGTCGAGGAGAACATTCGCCTGGGCAGTCAGATGCGCGATGACCGCGACGGCATCGAGGACGACTTCGAGCGGATGATGACGAGCTTTCCGTTTCTTCGCCAGCGCCTGGCGACACCCGGCGGCAAGCTGTCGGGCGGTGAGCAACAGCAGCTGGTAATCGCCCGTGCCCTGATGACCCGCCCGAAGATAATGTTGCTCGACGAGCCCTCGCTCGGCCTGGCGCCGATCGTCGTCGATAAGGTATACGAAATCCTGCACGGCCTCAGGGACGCCGGCATCACCCTGCTGGTCGTCGAGCAGAGTACCCACCGGGCGCTCGAGAACGCCCACCGCGTCTATGTCCTGCGCTCGGGCGAGATCGCCTTGCACGGTAAAAGCGCAGAACTCACCGACGAGGCGCTCGAGGCGGCCTATTTCGGCTACGGCGAAGAGGGCGGTGAGGCTACGCAGTTCTAAGGGTTTTTGACCGGCGAAGGGGCGCGCCACGGCGTGAACGGCGAGGGAACCTCGCGCCCGGCCATGATGCCGGCGGGGCGGAAGATCAGGATGATCAGCATGACGATGGCGATGCCGAGTTCCTGGATGCCCGGCGGAGCCGAAATCTCGAACCCACCGACGTTAAACCCTTTCTCCACCTTCAACAGCAGCTCGACCACCGTCGAGATGACGACGACGCCGACTACCGCGCCGGTCAGGCTGCGCTGGCCGCCGACGATCAGCATGGCGAGGGAGATGAAGGTGATGGTGAGCCAGTAGTTCTTCACCGCGATGGAGCCCAGGAAATGGGCCTGCAGCACACCGGCGAGGCCGACGAAGAAGGCGCTGAGCACGAAGGCGATGAGGCGCTGGAAGGGAATGTTGATGCCCGCGGCCCGGGCCGCGAACTCGTCCTCGCGCGAGGCCCGGAGCATCAGGCCGTAGCGCGACTGCTGGTAGACGAAGGCGACGAGCAGGGTGAATACCGACCAGCCGAGCCCGACCCACATATCCACATAGAGCGGCACCCCGGGCAGGGTTGCCGCGCCCATCGTCCAGGCCTCCCAGTTGGTGTAGAAGGTCTTGAACATGCCCAGCATCGCAAGGGTCGCGATGCTGGCGGCGATCCCCGAGAGCCGCATGATCGGCATCCCGACCACGAAGGCGACCCCAGCTGCCAGCAGCGAGGCAGCGATCGCCGAGGGGAATACCGGATACTGAGTCGCTGACAGGATTTCAGGAAGCTGCAAGGCGAAGCTCTTCTTGAATGGGCTCAGGGTCAGCCAGGCGGTGCCATAGGCGCCGATCAGCATGAAGGCGATGTGACCGAAGGAGAGTACACCCGAGTTGCCGATGAAGATGTAGAGGCCGACGACCAGCACCACCCGGATCAGGGCATCGGTGACCGTGCGGGCCAGGATTCCGTCGCTTGTGGCCCAGGCGGCGACGACGATGGCAAGCAGCGCCAGGCTCAGCGCGATCGGCGTCCAGAACCGCTGAAGCAGGCCTCCCATTCAGACTTTCTCCTCGATCGACTTGACCTTGACCAGCCCGCTCGGCCTGAGCAGCAGGATCAGCAAAACCATGCCGTAGACGAAGACGTCGCGGTTGGGCCGGAGCTCGATCGGCAGCGCGGTCTGGAAGAGGACGCTGGCGACGCCGACGACGAAGCCGCCGAGCACCGCGCCCGCGAGGCTCCCCATGCCGCCGACGACCGTGGCGACGAAGGCGAACAGCACCAGCGGAATGCCCATGTGGAACGACAGTACGCCGGTCTGGGCGACCAGCAGAAGCGCCACCACGGCGGCCAGGAAACCGCTGATGGCGAAGGCCACGGCTATCACCCGGTTGGCCCGCACGCCGAGCAGCCGGGCCATGCGGAAGTCCTCGGACGCTGCCCTGATCGCCACGCCCATGGGCGTGTAGCGCAGGAAAGCCATCAAGGCCAGCAACAGCGTCACGGTGACCCCGATGGTGATGATCTGCAGCTCGGGGATACGCACGCCCGAGATCATCACGGGCTCCATCAGGCCCTCCCAGATATTCACTGCCTTGGGCCGACCGCCGTAGACCATGATCACCAGATGCTCGAGGAAGAAACTGAGGGTGAACGAGGTGATCAGCAGCACGGAGGGTTGGGCGTCGCGCAGCGGGCGAAAGGCGAGCCGCTCGGAGGCGATCGCGAGCATGACGATGATCAGGCAAATGGCGGCGACCATGAGCGGCGTCGGCCAAGCCCCGATGAACATGGTGGCGGTCACCGCACTCGACGGCACGATCAGGGCATAACCGCCAATCATGATGAAATCGCCGTGGGCGAAGTTGATCAGCCGCATGACGCCGAAGATCAGGCCGATCCCGAGCGCGGTGAGCGCGAACAAGCTGCCGAGCGCGATGGCGTCGATCGCGTTCTGGACGAAAGCTGTCATCGGCTGCTAGCCGCCGAAAAAGACGCTGCGCGACCGTCTGCTAGGCGGTCGCGCCGCACCGCTGCGCGTCAATAAAGGTCCGCGGTGAAGTCGGGAAAGATTAGCTGTAGCTCCACCGCGTCCTCGACGGCCAGGGTCGCCGCGTGGCTTCCCTTGCCATTCTGGATTTGAATGATCGCCATGGGATGCACCAGGTCGATATGAACGTCGGGCGTGAACGTGGTCGCCCCCCACAACAGGGGTTGCTTGTCGAACTTGTTGAGCTCGGCGAGCACCGCGTCGTTGTCGAACGACCCGGCCCTCTCGACGGCGATCTTCAGGGCCTCGATGACGCTGTAGCCATTGAGCGGAAACGAGCTGTCGGGCTCGCCGATCTGCTTGCGGTAGCGCTCGAAGAAGGCATTCACCTCGGGGCGAGGGTCCTCGCCGTACATGGAACCGAAGGTGACGGTGTAGTGGTCGCTCAGGCCGGGAATGCCCTCGACCCAATAGTCGCCGTCCATGGAATCGCCACCCAGGATAGGTACGTTGATGCCGGCGCCGCGAAGTTGGCGAATGGCGCTTACCGCGCCCGGGTTGTAGGAGCACAGCATCATCACGTCGGGCTCGCCCTTCTCGGCGGCAAGCTGCTTGTAGCGGGTGATCTGTGAAGCGATGGAGGCATCGTCCTGCATGAAAGTGTCGACGCCAACGATCTCGCCGCCGATCTTCTTCCAGTGCTCGAGGAAGCCGTGGCAGACGCTCTTGTCGTATTCGATGGAGGCATCGAGCAGGGCGTAACCCTTGCGCCAGCCACGCTGCCACGAATAGGCCGCGCCGATCGCGCCTTCGCCCTGGCCATAGATGTTCATGGTGAAGGCGTAGGGACCGATGCCCTGCACGCCCATCTTGGCGTCCGAGGCGCAGAACGAAATGGCGATCATCTTGTTAGCGTTCGCCACGGTTGCCGCCGGCGCGCCCATGTCGTAATCACACGAGACGATCATGAAGGTGGCGCCCTGGGCAACCACCTCGGCGCCGGCCTTGGCACCCTGGACGGTGTCTGTCTTGGTATCGGCCACCACCGCCCGGAGCTGTTTTCCAAGCAGGCCGCCAGCCGCGTTGATCTCGTCGATCGCCATCATGGCGCCGATCAACGGCGGCCCGTCGTAGGCGTTCATCCAGCCGCTTTCGGCAATGGCGAAGCCGATGATCACTTCGTGGTCGCCCGCCTTGGCGGCGCCGCTGACGCCGATGGTCGCGGCCAGAACGGCCGCGGACAACAGTGACAATAACTTACGCATGGTAAAGTCCCTCCCTGTTCCGGTCGGATATATTTACTTGAGGGTTTTAGTGTACCTGTCCACACCGCCTTGTCTAGCGTGCTCTGTTCCCACCTCGCCAACCAGAGCCGCAGGCGTCATACCCCGACGGCGAACTGAACCAACCTGTCCGTCATCAAAATCTTTGGGATCACCTCACCGAGACTCTATTAGAAAATGGTACATAGATAGGGGGCTTTACACGTCTCGTTTTTCCGCCATACCCGCAACCACCGTCGCGAGAGTACGCGGAGTTTCGTTGACCAAGCCGGTTCCGAAATCGAAATCGTGGACGAACGAGATTACCTGAGACGCGTTGGTATCGGGTCCTACATCAAGCAGTACGTCACCTTTCACACCATGCGCCAACAGTGCGGCGATAACCTCTTCATGCTGCCCTACGAACAGATGGTGCGGGATCGCGATGCCAGCTTCCGGGCAATCCTCGGGTTTCTGGGTTTCAAGGTGGATGACGAGGCAAAGGAGACGGCCTTCCAGAAGGCGCTCAATGCATCCACCGCCGAAAGTCTGCGAAACCTGGAGAAATCACTCGGTTCGACACATGGGCGCGATCAGGCTGATGCAGGTGAAACCCATATACGAGGCGGCGAAATAGGCAAATGGAAACAGTGTTTCGATGATGGCGACTTGGCGTTCGCCGAACGGGCGTTAAACGAATTTGGACTGTCATTGGATAGTTTCGATATTGAGTGAGCGGCCTTGCCTTTGGTCCCGCCATGGGCAAGATGACAGTCATGACAAAGAACCGCGAAATTACCTGGGACGACCTTGAGTCTCTGGCCATCGGCTGCGGTATCCTCGGCACCGGTGGTGGCGGTGACCCCTATATTGCGTTGCTCAACGTCCAAAAGCTGTGGCGCCAGGGCAGCCGATTCCGGCTGGTCGACCCATTCGACCTGGATGACGGCGATCTTGCCGCCGAGGCCGCGTTTATGGGCGCGCCGCTGGTCAGCCAGGAGCGTCTTGAGTCGCCGGAATTCTGCGCCCGTTCCGTGCGGGCTATGGAGCGCCATATGGGGCGTCCGTTCACGGCGGTGATGTCCGGCGAGATCGGCGGCGCCAACGGCGTCATCCCGCTCATGGTGGCGGGGGTGATGGATCTACCCATCGTCGATGCCGACACCATGGGCCGCGCCTTCCCGGAAATGCAGATGTCGAGCTTCGTTATCGACGGTGTGCCCATGTGCCCCCTGACCATGTCCGACATCCGCGACAACGAGGTGGTTATCACCGAGACCGCCGATCCGGTCTGGGTCGAGCGTATCAGCCGGGTGATCTGTACCGGGATGGGCTCCACGGCCAGCACCTGCTGCGCCGCCCGCACGGGCCGCGACATAAAGGATCACGGAATAACCGGCACCGTAACCCAGGCGATCAATCTCGGTCGCGCCGTGCGCCAGGCCAATGCCGACCATGCCGATCCGGTGGCCGCCGTGCTGGCGGCGGAGCGTGGCGTCGCGCTGTTCAGCGGCAAGATCGTCGATGTGGCGCGGCGCACCACCGCCGGGTTCTTGCGCGGCGAGGTCGCCATCGACGGGCTCGATGGCGATGCCGTTTCGCGCTTCACAGTCGATTTCCAGAACGAGTGGCTGGTCGGCCGCCGCGACGGCGAACTGTTGGTCACCGTACCCGACCTGATCTGCATTCTCGATTCCGAATCCGGCGAGTCCATCGGCACCGACGCCATCCGCTATGGCCAGCGCGTCACCGTGGTCTCCCTGCCACCGCCCGCGGTCCTCACCGAACCTGCTGGTCTTGCCGTGGTCGGCCCCCACGCCTTCGGCTACGACGTTGAATACTCGCCGCTCCACGGGAAAGGTGCATCATGATCCGACGCAAGGTTCTGCTTACCCGCGCCGCCGGCACGATCTCCAGCCAGCTTCTGCCGGCGCTGTGCGAGCGCGACGACCTGATATGCCTCGATGTCACCAACGATGCCGGCCACGGGGTGATTGACGATGTGGTTATCGCCGATCTCGCCAACCCGGATATCGACGCCTACCGCGAGCATTTCGTCGGCGTCGATGCGGTGATCCACAACGGCTTCACCTGGAGTCCGGGCCGCGACAGCTCAGGCCCCCTGCAATGGTTGCCGGGCGACCAGCGCCCGGCCGGTACGCCGGACGGTTACTACACCGAGCGCACCAACGTGGACATGGTATTCCATGTGCTCAAGCTGGCGCTGGAGGAGAACATCCGGCGGGTGGTGGTGACCAGTTTCAACCACGCCGCCGACTGGTACGAAACCAAACTCCATGACGGCGCCATGGACATGGTCGGGCCCGACAGCTACCCGGCCTCGGACAACTTCTATGGCTGGGCCAAGGTTGCCTACGAGCAGCTTGGTTTCGTTTTTGCCACGGGGCGGTTCGGCCGCCCGGTGGAAAACGCCCATATCCGCATCGGCGCGCCGCGGCCGATCCGCTGGCAGGATATCAACGACAACCCGGTGTCGTTCCGCCGCGACCTGGGCGCCTACATCAGCCCGCGCGATCTGTGCCAGCTCTATATCAAATCCATCGAGGCCGAGGATATCCGCGACGGCGACGGCGTGCCCCATCAGCGGTTCTACGGGATATCCAACAACACGCGTTCGTTTTGGAGCATTGCCAACGCCCGGCGGATCATCGGCTACGCGCCGGAGGACAATTCCGAAATCCTCTTCGCCGAAGATCGCCTGGCCCATGTGCCCGATCTCAACGGCCGCACCATGGGCGAGTGAGCTACTCCTTGAGCTTCATGCGCTTGTTGTAGAGGTTGAGCAGGGCCGACAGCACCAAGCTTACGGTCATGAAGAAGCCCATGGTCATGGCGACGATTTCGACCGCGTGGCCCGACTGGTTGATCGACGTTCCTTGGAACACCGCGACGAGATCAGAGTAGCCGATAGCGGCGGCCAGGGAGGTGTTCTTGACGGCGCTGATCCATGAGCTGATCATCGGCGGTACGATGGCCCGCATGCCCAAGGGAATAACCACGAGCCGCAGGGCGGGCAGGGGGTGGAGGCCAATGGACCGGGCGGCCTCCGACAAGCCTTTTGGCACCGATTGAATTCCGGCCCGGACCGACTCCGCCAGGTGGGCCGCCTGGTAGAGAGACAGGGATACCACCAGGGCGAGGAAGGCCGGCGGCACATGGACACCGCCCCGGTAATTGTAGCCGTCGAGGACTGGACGCTCCCAATCGAGCGGCTGGCCGGTGGCCATGAAGGTGAGGGCGGGGAGGCCGATGATGATCGCGGCGGACGGCCACCACACGGGAATGTATCGGCCAGTTTTGGCCTGATGGCGGGCCGCCCGGCGCCACAACAGACCGATGCCGATCACGGCCCCGGCCAGGGCCGCCAGGGTGACCCAGAACAGCTCGCCGAATATGGGTGTCGCCACGAACATGCCGCGATTGTTGAGATAGGCCAGATCGAGGTCGAAAACGTTAAGACTTTGGGCCACTCGGGGCAGCACGTTGAACACACCCAGGTACCAGAACACCACCTGGATCAGCAGCGGCGTGTTGCGCAGGAACTCCACATAAACCAGGGCGACCCTCGATATCAGCCAGTTGGACGACAGCCGCATGATGCCGATGACGAAGGCCAGCACCGTGCTCGCGACAATGGCAAAAACCGAGACCAGCAGGGTGTTGAGGATGCCGATGATGAAGATGTCGCCATAGGTACCTTCGCCGGGCACGTAGTCGACAAGCGTGAAATCCATGTCGAAGCCGGCGGTGACGGCAAGGAAGCCGAAGCCGGTGAGAATGCCCTGGGCGGTCTGCTTTTCCGCCGATGTCGACAGCAGGAGATAGATCACCCAGGCGACGGTAGCGATGGCCAGTACCTGATAGGTGATCTCGCGAACCCGCTCGTCATGGACAAAGCGCAACACACCCCGCGCCGCCCGGGCCGGCGAAGGTCTGGTCGCGGTGGGGGCGTGGAGGATCAATCGTGGAGTTCGCGGTAGCGGCTACTGGGGACCTGGGAGATGGTTTCGCGCAACCAGGTCTCATCGCCGGCCTGGGCGCCGAAACGGGTCGGGGCGTAGCGCGCCGGATCGAACCGGGGATCGGCGCCCGTGACCAGATCGCTGATCAACTGCCCGGCATAGCCCGAATAAGTGACGCCGCCTGAGTTCATGGCGCTTGCCACGTACAATCCGTCGACATCTCCGGCCAGGCCGATAAGCGGCTGGCCATCGGGAGTGAAAGTCTCCGGGCCGTTGACGAAGCGGCTGATCGGGGCCTCGGCAAGGGTCGGGAACAGGGTCGCCGCGCTTTCCGCGTAGGGCGCGAACTTGTCCCAGTTCTCATTGAGCAGGGAGAACGAGAAGTCGTCCGGCGGGGCGCCGTTATCGCCATCGAGGGTCAGGGCGTTTTCGTCGAAACAGCCGAACAGCATGCCGCCGACTTCCTCGCGGCCATAGATCGAATAGTCGGGCGCGACGAAGGACGGGGTCGTTCGGTCGAGCGCCGGGTCGACGCGCGCGATAACGTAGAAATGCTCGTTGCCCCATTGCGCCAGAGCGATGCCGCAGCCGGCCAGCAGGCGCCGCGACCACAGGCCGCCGCATACCACCACCGTGTCGGCAGGAATGGCGCCATCGTTGGTTTCGACGCCGGTGACCTGGTCGTTGTTGGTGGTGATGCCTGTGACCGCACAGGACTCACGAATGGTCACGCCGCGTTTTCGGGCCGCGCCCGCATAGGCGGCGACAAGCCCGGCCGGGTCGAGGCGTCCGGACAGACCGTTGAGCCATGCGCCCGCGATGGCTGACGGATCGAGCAAGGGATGATGCTCGGCGGCTTTCGCCGGGGTCAGCATTTGTGAGCCATAGCCACGTTCCTCCCCCAGGTTAGCGGAGCCGGTGAAGCTTTCCAGAGTGACGTGATCGCGGGCCAGAACCAGCCGCCCCGTCTTGAGCCAGCCGGTGTCCTGGCCCGACTCCTTCGATGCGGTTTCCACGGCGTCCAGGGTCGCCAGGATTTGCCGGTCGTTATAGGCCAGCCAAGTGATGTTGCCGGCGGAATGCCAGGTGGTGCCAGCGCCGAGGCGGTCACGCTCGAGGAGGGTAATCCCGCCGGCCCCGGCTACCGCCAGATGCCACGCCACGCTGGTGCCGATCACGCCGCCGCCAACTACAACGATACGCCGGGTCATGGCCCGCTCCTACAAGATGAAGTGCAGTATCCGCCCGACCTCATAGTAATCGTCGGTCTCCATGGCCACGCAATGGGGGTCGATAAGGCGGGCGCCGGGAAAGTATGAAGCCTGATAGGCATCCTCGTTCTTGCCGAACCAGACCTCCAATTCGAAATTCGCGGCCAGGGTCGGTAGTTCGCGGGCCGCCTCATCACGCAGCGCCGCCGCCATGCCCGCACGAATCTGCTTGGCGGCGGCCATGGGTTGCAGCGAGGTGGTCGAGGCGCCGGCGCCGTCCTTTGTGGCCACCGTATGGACAACCCGGTTGGTCGCCATGGCGGTATCGCACAGGTTTTTGTCGCCGGAGAGGAAGACCACGGGCACGCCGCGCATGGCGGCGGCATTGCGGTGCAGCAGGTATTCCGAGGTCAGCTCGCCGTTGATCAGGGTCTTGGTGTCGACCTCGGTCATGGTGTGGGCCAGGGGATTGCCGCCGGCCCCAGCGCCGGAGTGGTAGCCGATCATGGCGGCGGCGTCGAAGCTGCTGTCGAGGCCCTGGATCATGGCGAAGGGCTCGCCGTTCCAGCCCCGGATCAGACGCGCTTCCTCGGGCAGGCGTTCAGGGTAGATGTTGCGGGCGGTCCAGTGGGCGTCCTTGACCAGAATTTCGGTAGCGCCGGCGTCGAGGGCCCCTTCGCAGGCGGCGACCGCCTCGACGGTCATCTGCTCGCGATACTCCTGGTAGCCCTCCTTGTCGATCTCGGCCTCGTCCCAGTGGGTGATGCCGGCAACTCCTTCGATGTCGACGCTGATGTATACTTTCATGATATTTCCTATTGAAAACGAGGAGGTTCAAGGACAAAGCTGAGAATTCGCATGATCTCGAAAAAGTCTCTGGCCTGGTATTTTATGGCGTGCGGATCATGAAGACGCGCTCCCGGATATTGTGAGGCGTTAATGGCGTAATGCTGGTCGGTGTACCACAGCTCAAGCTCGAAACTATCGGCCAGAGGCAGTAGCTTTTTCGCCGCATCGTCGGCCAGCGCCGCCGCCATGCCGTCGCGGATCATGGCTGTTGCGACATTTGGATGGACCGAGGTGGTCGAGCCGCCGGCGCAATGCTTGGTGGCGACCGTGTGGGTCGCCGAGTTCATCGCCGTGGCGCTGTCGCACAGGGTCTGGTCGCCGGCCAGGAACACGGTCGGCACGCCATGGAGCGCGCCGCAGTCGCGGCTCAGCATGAACTCCGACGTGACCTGGCCGTTGATCAGCATCTTGGCGACTTTGCCAGTGATGGTGTGCGCCAGGGGGTTGCCACCGGCGCTGGCGGCGGCGTGATAGCCGACCATGGCCAGAGCGTCGTAGCTGTCGTCGAGGAATTCGACCATCAACTGCGGATCGCCGCTCCACCCCCGGATCAGGCGGGTTCCCTCGGGCAACCGTTCGGGCAGGATGTTGCGCCCGGTACCGTGGGCGTCCTTGACGATGATCTCCGTTGCGCCGGCGTTAAGCGTGCCCTCGCAGGCCGCGACCGCCTCGGCTGTCATCTGCTCGCGGTATTCGCCATAGCTGGGTTTCCGCTTGGTCGCCTCATCCCAGTGGGTGATGCCGGCGACGCCTTCGATATCAACGCTGATGTAAACCTTCATAATTCCCCCGTTGGTGCCGTGGCAGCGGTGGCTAGTGTGCCGAGTTCGCCGCCGCAACACAACGGCCAAGCCAGGGGAGAGCTTTGTGTTACGGTCAGCCAAGGAATGTAAGCGGAGGGCAGGACATGGGTAATCGGGCATCTGAGCAGATCCACGCGGTTTACGACTCCAAGGACGCCGGCGAACTGGAGGTCGCCTATGACGGCTGGGCCGAGAAGTACGAGGCCGACGTGGTCGGCATGGGCTATCGCATCCCGGCGGTCGCTGCGGGATTGATCGGTCGCCAGGTGCCGGTGGACGCTGAGCCACTGCTCGATGCGGGCTGCGGCACTGGGCTGCTGGGGCACGTCCTTCGCGACATGGGTTATGGCAATATCACCGGCCTCGACGCATCAAATGAAATGCTCGCCGTGGCCGGGCGCAAGAGCGCGTACAGCGCGCTGTGTCATGGACGTCTCGGTAATGTGCTGGACTTTCTCGACGATCAGTTTGCCGCGACCAGCGCCATCGGCGTCTTTTCGCCGGGCCATGCCGAGCCCGATGCCTTCGGTGAACTGATCCGGGTGACCCGGCCAGACGGCGTTATCGCGTTCAGTATCCGCCACGACACCGACGGCGAGACTGGTTACGCCGCCGGCGCCGAAGCCCTTGAGACCAGGGGCTTCTGATCCTTGATCGAAAAGACCCGGCCCTACCAGACCATGCCTCTCGGCGAGCCCGAGGTGCTGCACCAGATGTTGGTTTACCGGGTACTCTAGCGCGGCCAGACTGGGGCGAAAACCTCGCAACCGTCCTCGGTGATGAGGATATCCTCTTCCATGTCGAACAGGCCGCAGTCGTCGAGAATAGCGGGCTCGAAGGCCAGGGTCATGCCGGCCTGCAGGACTACGTCGCTGTTGGCGTCGAGGGATGGTTGCTCGGCCAACTCGAGGCCGACCCCGTGGCCGCAGCGGCCGATGTCGAAATTCCAGCCATAGCCGTCGTCCTCGTAGCATTTCGCCACATAGGCCATGACATCGCGGGCGCGCAGGCCGGGCCGCATGTAATCGACCGCCTTGAGATGGACCTGCCGGGCCACTTCGCTCAGGTGCTGCTGTTCGTTCGACGCGCCGCCGACCACCACGAAGGACGACATGTCCGAGCAATAGTCCCGGTAGATCGCCGACAGGTCACACCATAGCTGGTCGCCGGTCTCGATGACCCGATCCGTGGGCAGCTGGCAGAACCGGTCGTAGGTGCCGCGCCCGGCGATCGAGCTGACGTAATTGTACTTGTCGGCGCCGCCTTCGATCAGCCCCAGGCCGATGAGCCGGGCGGCGTCGCGTTCGGTCATGCCGGCCTCGATGCGGGGTAGATTGTCGGCCAGGCTCTTGGCGGTGATTTGCGCTGCCTTGCGGATGCACTCGATCTCCGCCGGTGACTTGATCATGCGCAGCGTCCACAGGATGTCGGCGGCGTCGGTGAAATCGGCGCCCGATAGGTTGCCCTTAAGGGTCTGGAAGTCGTTGTATGGGATATCGAGGTGAAGTTCGCGCGAGAACTCCATGCCGATGCGGCCCTCGGCTAGCCCCTTGTCGCACAATACCTCTTCGAGCAGGGCGGGGGTGAACGGCAGATCGACCCAGGCCCTGACGTCGTCGATCCAGGAATTGGCCACGCCGTTCCCGTAATCGGTGAACTGAACAATGATGACCGGCGCGCTGTCACGGGGCAGCACCACGATCAACGGCCGCACATTGCCATAGCCGCCGGGCAGGCCGGCCAGGATCGATGTAATGCCGGCGAAATAATTGACGTTCTGGTGATTTGTCACGACCACGGCGTCGAGGCCGGCGGCGCCCATCAAGGCCTGCAGGCGCTCATAACGGGCCTCGTATTCGGCGGCGGGAAATTTGGTTACGGTTTCCATGGCAATTGCCCCTCCAATGTTGCATCAAGGTGTAGTTCCCTTGCGCGGGGGCGTCAACGCGGCGCGGAGGAGTAAACGGCATGACCAATCGACATTTTGCAGCCGACGGCCTGAGCGCCGACGATATCGCCACCACTATGGATGCCATGCGGGCAGGCGATGGCGGCTGGGACGATCCGCGCAACCTCAAGGCTTCGTACTACGCCGGCGAGGATGTCACCCGCGTCGCCACCGAGGCCTTCAACCTGCACATGGGCGATAACGTGATCTATGGCGCCGCCGTCTATCCCAGCCTGCCGGCCTACGAGACCGACGTGGTCGCCATGGGCCTGGAAATGCTCGACGCTCCCGACGGCGCCAGCGGTACCCTGACCACCGGCGGCACCGAGAGTATCTGCGTGGCGGTCAAGACCGCGCGGGACTGGGCGCGGGACCATAAGCCGGGCATCACGGCGCCGGAGATCATCTTGCCGCGCACCGCCCACGTGGCGTTTGCAAAAGCGGCGCAATTGTTCGACGTCAAGGTGGTGCGCATGGCCGGCAGTGTCGATTATCGCGCCGATGTGCCCGCCATGGCGGCGGCGATTAACGATAACACCATAATGATCGTCGGCTCGGCGCCGCCGTATCCTTACGCCAACGTCGATCCCATTCGCGATATCGCCGCGCTCGCCGTCGCCCACGGTCTGTGGATGCATGTGGACGCCTGCGTTGGCGGCTTCGTCCTGCCTTTCGCCCGCGATCTCGGTTATGCAGTGCCCGATTTTGACTTCGCCGTGCCAGGTGTTATGTCCATGTCGGCGGACCTGCATAAATACGGCTACGCCCTGCGCGGCTCTTCCCTGATGTTATTGCGTGACAAGGCGCTAGAAGAGTACCAGCGCTTCGAGTCCGGCGATTGGCCGGCGGGCATCTACGCCACCATGGGCATCGCCGGGTCACGCAACGGCGGGCCCGTGGCCTCGGCCTGGGCGGTGATGCGCTATCTCGGGTTCAACGGCTACCGCGAGCGGGTCGGGAAAATTCTCGAGACCAAGAAGTACCTGATTGGCGCAATTCAGGCGATCGGCGGCCTCACGGTACTGGGCGAGCCTGAGGGCGGCCACTTCGCCTTCATGTCCACCGACCAGGACACCGCGGCTATTGCTCTGGCCATGAACAACCGGGGCTGGATGCTGGCCCGCGGCGAGGATCCGGCGGCGATCATATTGCTGCTCAATTACCGCCATGGCGAGATTGCCGATGATTTCCTCAGCGACCTCAGCGCCGTCGTCGATGACGTCGCCAACGGCCGTGTCGAAGGGCCGGCCGAAGGAGCGGTCTACGTGGTCTGATGGCCGAGGCCAATCTCAAGCGCCTGCTGCAACCGCGCCACATCGCGTTTGTCGGCGGCACATCCATGGTGCCGGCTATCGATATCTGCCGGGCCGCCGGGTTCAATGGTCCGGTCTGGCCGGTCAACCCGCGCCATGAAATCCTGGCCGGCCTGCCGACCTTTGCCACCGTGGGAGACCTGCCGGAAGCGCCGGACGCGACGTTCCTTTATGTCAGCCGCGAAAATGTTATCGACGTGATTGGCGAACTCGCCGCCATGGGAGCCGGCGGGGCGGTATGCCATGCGGCGGGATTCGGTGAAATGGGTGACGCCGGGCAGGACTACCACGGTGCCCTGGTCGAGACGGCGGGCGACCTTGCCTTGGTCGGGCCCAATTCCAACGGCATTCTGAACAACCTTGATGGCGTGGTGCTGTGGCCCATCAACGGTCATGCGCCGGAACACTGCGACAGCGGCGTGGCGATCATTACCCAGAGCGGCGGCATTGCCTTCAACTACATTGCGAACAAACGCTCGGTTCACGCCGCCTACGTTATCAGCACCGGCAATCAGGCGGTCCTCGATCCCGGCGATTTCATCCGTGTCCTGGCTGATGATCCCAGGGTCACGGCGATCGGCCTGTTTCTCGAAGGTATCAACGATGTGGCGGGTTTTTCCGAGGCCGCCGCCCATGCATTGGAGCGCAATGTTCCCATTGTCGTGCTCAAGGTCGGGCGGACCGAGTTGGGCGCCGCCATGGCGCGGACTCACACCGGGTCGCTGGCTCATGGCGATGACTTCTATCAGGCCCTGTTCGAGCGCCTCGGCATTGTTCGCGCCCACTCGCTATCGTCCTTTGACGAGACCATCAAAATGGTTGCCACGGCGGGACTTCCAAAGGGTCGAAAGCTGGCGGTGCTGACCAACTCGGGCGCACTCCGCACCATCGCGGCGGACCTGGTCTCCGATGCGAACCTGGAACTACCGCCGCCTTCACCAGCCGTGGCCACTGCTCTACGCGGCCAGGTGTCCCACTTTGCCGCCGTCTCCAACCCGCTCGACTACAATGCCGCCTACGCCGGCGCTGAAGGCCTGACCATGGAGAACGAGCCGGCCCTGCATCACTGCTTTTCGACCATGATCAGCGACGATTACGACGTGGTGATGATGCTCGCCTTCTGCGATTGGCCGGTGCCCAAGAATGGCGAGTCCGACGACAAAACCATTCGCGCCTGGCTGCGAGCCTGTGGCGAGCGCGGCCTGCCGAGCGTGGTGGCGAGTTCGTTGTCGGAGGCCTTCTCGGAACCTTATCGCGAATTCTGTCTCAAACACGGCGTTGCGCCGTTGCAGGGGATCGAGGATGCCACAGCGGCCGTCGCCGCCGCTGTTCGACCCGGTGAATGGCGCGGCATTATTGATCAGGGCGGTGGCCCGCCAAGCGTAATTTTGCCTGTGCCTCACGCGGTACCATGGACCGGAACCCTTCTCGACGAGCCGACCAGCAAAGCGCTGTTGGGTGAGTATGGGCTGCCGCTGGCGCCGCATCGGGTGGCAGCCCCCTCGGGCGTGGCTCATGCGGCCCAGGGGCTCGGCTACCCGGTGGCGGTTAAGGCGATCAACGCCGAGGCGACTCACAAGGCCAGGCTCGGCGGGGTTCAACTCGGCCTGCGCGACGACAAAGACGTGGCCCAGGCGGTTGATGACATCGTGGCCTGTTACGGCGCTCATGGCCTTCCGGTTGATCAACTGCTGGTGGAGAAGATGGTCGGCGGCGCCGATGACGAACTGATTATCGGCTGCGTGCGCGATCCGCGCTTCGGCCTGGCCATGGTTTTGGGCGCTGGCGGCATCAGGGTCGAGGCGGTGAACCTGACGCAAATGCTGCTGTTGCCGGCAACAGCAACCGTTCTGGCGCATTTCGTCGGCCGCGCCATGGCGCGACTGGGTGTCGATGAGGAGGCATTCGATTCAATCCTCACGACGGTGGCCGCCGTGGCGCGATTCGCCGATGATCATCGTGACACCCTGATCGAACTCGACGTCAATCCGCTCATGGTCATCGCCGACAGGGCCGTGGCGGTGGATGCGGTTGTCCATCTGGCGGATGGGAGGGACGAATGAGGACAGGCACACTCGACCCCAAGCACATCGGACTGTCGGGGCCTGAATTCGAGGTTCCTCTGGAGCGCGGCAAGCTGCGCGAGTTCGCTACCGCCATTGGCGCCCATCTGCCGGGCTATCTCGACCAGCCCGACGCGGTGGTGCCGCCGACTTTTCTTGTCATGTCGGCCTATTTCTGGGGCTATCTGCTGGAGCGGCCCGGCGACACGGCGCTCAAGATCATCGGCGCCGATGAACTGATGTCCCTCGACGGCGGCCATTCCTATATCTACCCCGGCGAGCCGCCTCGGGTTGGCCAGACGCTTCGCGCCCGCACCGAAGTTGAGGACATCTGGACCAAGCAGGGGCGCAATGGCGGCCGGTTGAGCTTCATTCGCATGCTGTCCACGTTTCGCGACGACGCTGGGAAAGTGGTCGCCGAATGGCGTCCGACCTCGGTCATTCCCGAGGTCGCGCCCGAGGCGGCGGTGGCGCGGGCGGCCCAACGCGGCGCGGATCGACCGTTCATGGCCCGCGACGAGAAACGCCGGGAGTTCATGGGCATTGCCTGCCAACAATGGGATGACCTGCGCGAGGGCGAAGGGCCAGGCCCCATCGTCATGCCGCCACTCACCCTGACCGACATCGTGCGTTACCAGTACGCTTCCGGTGAAGACAGCGTCGCCCACCATGACGAAGTCTGTGCCCGGGCCGAAGGTTTTCCCACGTTCTTCTCCGTCGGCATGCTCCATGCCGGGTTGCTGTCGACCTATGCGGTGTGCTGGCTCGGGCCCGAGCGGGTGCGGCGCTTCGACGCTCGCTTCAACGACATGATCTGGCCCGGCGATGAACTCACGTATGACGGCGTTATAACGGCGATGCGCGAAGAGAACGGCCGGCGCCTGGTCGACGTGGCGCTAATCTGCGACCGCGAGGGGGAAACTGTGACCAGCGCCACGGCGACGTTCGATCTGACCTGAAAGAAAAAGGGGCCCGGACAATGTCCGGACCCCCGAAGTACGACATTTACGTCAGAGCGCGGTCTAGGCGAACCACCAACGCTCCATGAACAGGGAGCCGTCCATGTCCCAGTTGCCCTGCATCTCGCCGTGCTCGATCTTGGTCGACATGGCGAAGACGTAGTTGTTGAACATGGGTACGACCACGCCGCCCTCGTTGCTGACAATTTTCTGCATTTCGAAGTACATTTCGCGGCGCTTGTTATCGTCGAGTTCGGCGCGGGCCTCGACCAGCAGCTTGTTGAACCGTTCGTGGTTCCAGAACGTGTCGTTCCAGGAGGCGCCCGCCGCATAAGCGGTCGAGAACATGCCGTCCTCGGTCGGCCGGCCGCCCCAGTAACACATGCCCCAGCCCTTGTTCATCCACACCGCTGACCAGTAGCCGTCGTTGGGCTCGCGGATCACGTTGATGTCGATGCCGGCCTTGGCCGCGTGCTCCTTGTAGATTACGGCGGCGTCGACGGCGCCGGCGAAGGCGGCATCGGCGGCACTGAGGTCGACCTTGAGGCTCGATAGTCCAGCCTGCTTGAGATGCCACTTAGCTTTTTCCGGATCGTAGGCCCGTTGCGGCAGGTCGGTCGCGTGGTAGCGGTTGGCGGTGCTGATCGGATGATCGTTGCCGACCGAACCGTGTCCGCGCAACACGGTGCGCAACATTTCGTCGCGGTCAAATGCCAGTTTGAGCGCCATGCGCACGTTGTTGTCGTCGAACGGCGCGGTGTCGGTGCGCATGGGTACCGTGTAGTGGGCGGTGCCGGTGGTTTCCTCGACCTTGATGTCGGTGTTGCGCTCAAGCAGATGCAATGTCTTGAGATCGACTCGGTCCATGATGTCGATTTCACCGGTGGTCAGGGCGTTGGTGCGGGCCACCACGTCGGTGATGGTAAGCTGCTCCCAACTGTCGAAGTACGCCGAGTCTTCCCGCCAGTAGTTGGGGAAGCGGGTGAGGTCGGCGCGAACGCCGGGATCGAAATTGTCGAGCACGTAGCCGCCGGTGCCGATGCCTTCGCGCCACTGCATGACGCCTTCTTCCGACGGCATGATGGTGACGTGGTAGTCGCCGATGGTGAAGGGGAAGTCGGCATCGCCGCCGCTCAGTTGAAAGACCACCGTGTCGCCGCCGTCGATCTTGATATCGGTGATCGACTCGAGCAGCGGTTTGGCGGCCGATGACGTGTCCTCGCCGCGGTGGTGGTTGATCGACGCCACGACGTCTTCGGCGGTCATCGTCTTGCCGTTGTGGAATTCGACGCCCTGACGAAGCTTGAAGCGCCAATTGGCGGCGTCGTCGGATGGCTCCCAGCTCACGGCCAGGTTGGGTTCGAGCTGGCCCGACTGACCGATCTCCGCCAGCGTGTTGCTGGTGGAGGCGATCATGCTGCCGGTGAAACCGTTCTCGGAATGGCCCGGGTCGAGGTTGTCGGTGGTCGAGCCATGGCCGCGGCCGGCGCGCATGTGACCGCCGCGTTTCGGTGTCGCCGCGAAGGCCTTGTCGGCCAGGGTAGTGGACAGCGCAGTGGTTACACCGAGAGCCGCCGCACGGCCCATGAACTCACGACGATCAATTGAGCGGAGACGTAGACGGTGCTCAAGCCAGGATAGTTTTTTGTCGTCGTCACGTTTACTCATGGTGATGTCTCCCTTTATGTCTAGTCTCACTGGCCAGTCCGAGCTCCGTCTGACGCGCGGAGTTTGTCCGGAAACCAACCGTCGCCGTTCCCATAATTGCCAGAGGAACGGCATGAACGATCATTCAGGCGCTTGGCCTGAATCCATTCATTGAATGTTAACTGATATTTCGTCCGAGGACACCCCTTTGGTTGCTCTTTCGTGCAATGGCGAGTGACAGGGGCCGGGACGGGGGATACTAATAACGCCATGTCACCCCCGCCAGCCAGCGCCTCGGCAACCGTAGCCGGTGTCCGCGAGGACAACTCGCTTCTGATCCCGTTTGCATTCGGCCACTTGGCCATCGACTGGGGATTCTGCGCCTTGTGGCTGATCGTTCCCGCCGCTGGTGCGGTCATGGGGCTGACCCCGGCTGAAATAGGCCTGTTGTTCGCCATCAACAGTTTTGGTGCGTCGCTGGCCTTCGCGCCCGCCGGCGTGCTGGCCGACCGGGTAAGCAACCGTGGACGGCTTCTAGTGCTGACCTTCTGGTGGGTTGCCGTGGGCTACTTGGTGGCTTCCTTTGCCACCGGATTCTGGGCCTTGGCGCTGCTGTTGGCCTTTGCCGGCCTGGGTGACGCCACCTGGCATCCCATTGCCACCGGCGTGTTGGCCGAGCAGGCGCCGTCGCGCCGCGCTCACGCTCTTGGCGTGCATGCGGTGGGCGGCGCTCTGGCCGCGGTGCTGGCGCCCCTGGCGGTGGGTGTTGCCCTGGCTTATGTGGATTGGCGCTGGGCCATGCGCCTGTCGATGATCCCGACCGTTATCATGGGGGTGGTATTTTTCTTTTATGCGACGCGAGTGCCACGTTTGACAAAGGGGTCGATCTCCCGCGCCGACGCCCGGGCCTTGTGGCAGAGCTGGCGGCGTCCCGCCGCGCTGGTGCTGATCGTCATGATGGTACTCTACAACATGGCCATGGTCGCCCTGATGGCCATGACGCCGTTGCTGTTGCAGACCGTCCATGGCCTGACCACGGCGGCCACCGGCATGGCCTTCTCGGGCATGTTGTTGTTCGGCGCCCTGGTCCAGCCTTTTGTCGGGCGGCTCTCGGATGCGGCCGGCCGCAGACCGGTATTTATCGTTGCCACGCTAATTGCCGCCGCCGGGGCCATGGTGATTGCGCTGGCGGCCGGGCCGCTGTTGGCGATCACCTGTATGGTGATAACCGCCACGGTGCTGGTGGGCATTCGCTCGGCGGTGCTGGCCATGGCAGTGGATAACTCGGGCCAGCGCGAATCAACCACGCTCGGATTTGCCTTCTCGGTGCTTGACGGGGTTGGCGCTCTGGGCGCCGTTGCCGCCGGCGCCCTCGGCAATATCGATCTCCATTATTCGTTCATGCTCGTCGCGGGCCTGGCGGCTCTTGCCGCTCTGACTGCCCTCGGCGCGCCGCTCGTTCAATCAACTCAACCATCTGTTTCCGGAGGAGAATAACGACATGCCTATGGTATCACCCGACAAGGTCGAACTCATGGCGGCGCTTGGCACCGGTACCATGGGGGGCGGCTGGACCGCTGCCTTCGTCGCCCAAGGAATCAAGGTCAACGTATGGGACCCGGCCGAAGACACCGAACCCCGCATCCGCGCCTATGTGGAAAACGCTTTCCCGCTGCTCGACCGTCTCGGCCTGGTGGCCGATGGCGCCGACCCGGGCAACCTGGCGTTTTTCGACGACCCGGCGGAGGCCTGCAAGGGCGTCCAGATGGTTCAGGAATCGGCGCCCGAGGCGATCCAGCTCAAGCGCGACCTCTATGACGCTATCGACGACGCTCTCGATCCGGGCGCGGTGCTGGCGACCAGCACGTCGTTCTATCGCCCGAGCATGTTCCAGCCGGACATGAAGACCCCCGAGCGTCTGGTGGTCGGTCATCCGTTCTGCCCGCCGCATCTGATCCCACTGGTCGAAGTGGTCGGCGGCGAGCAGACCCCGGTCGAGACCGTGGACTGGACCTGCGCGTTCTACAGCGCCATCGGCAAGAAGGTCATCCGCCTCAAGAAGGAGATCGCCGGCTTCGTCTCCAACCGCCTGCAAAGCGCGATTTTTCGCGAATACGCCTTCCTCATCGACGAGGGCATCGTCTCGGTCGAGGACGCCGATACCGCAGTGGCCTACGGGCCGGGCCTGCGCTGGGCTTTCATGGGGCCGACCATGACGTCTCATGTATCGTCGCCGCACGGCATCGAGGACGCCATGCAGAAATACGAGGTGCCGCCGGAGATTCTCCAGGAGCGCGATGGCCAGGACAAGTGGTCGGCAGAGCTCAGCGCGGCGGTGGTCAAAGCCGCCGCCACCATGTCGCGCAACCGGCCGGTGGACGAGCTTTGGCGCCAGCGTGACGAGACCCTGGTGAGCCTGCTTGAAGTGCTCAAGAAACACGACTGGTAGAGGGGGCATAACCATGCCGATGGTTGATGCGGACAAGGTGAAACGCGTCGCGGTGCTTGGCGCCGGGACGATCGGGGCGAGTTGGACCGCCGGATTCCTGGCTCAGGGCATGTCGGTGTCGGTCTGGGATCCGGACGGCGATACGGAAGTGCGGGTGAGGGACGTCATCGCCGGCGTCTGGCCGGCGCTTAAGCGTATCGGCATGGTGGACGACGCCGACCCGGACGCGGTGTCGTTCCACGCGACGCCGGCTGGCGCCTGCGAAGGCGTCGAGATGGTTCAGGAAAACGCCCCCGAGCGTCTCGAAATGAAGGTCGCGTTATACGACGAGATCGAGGCCGTGCTGTCGCCCGAAGCGGTGATCTCGTCGAGCACGTCGAGCATCATGCCGACGGTGCTTCAGGCCAGTTGCAAGCATCCCGGCCGTCTTGCCGTCGGCCACCCCTTCAACCCGCCCCATCTGATCCCCTGTGTCGAGGTGGTCGGTGGCAAGCAGACCGACTCTGAGGTCGTTGACTGGCTGATGGCGTTCTACGAAGCCGCCGGCAAGCAGCCGATCCGCATCAACAAGGAGATGCCCGGTCACCTCATCAACCGCCTGCAAATGGCCCTGTGGCGTGAGGTCATCTATCTGGTCAACGAGGGGGTCGCCTCGGTCGGCGACGCCGACAAGGGTATCGCCTACGGCCCCGGCCTGCGCTGGGCGCTCATGGGTCCCACCCTGACGTTCCACATGGCCAACGCCGGCGGCATGCCGGGCTTTCTCGAGCATTTCGGGGAAATGAACGAATCCATGTGGAACCAGCTCGGCGATGCCACCCTCGACGCCGAAACCCGCCAGCGTCTGATCGACGGCGTCGAGGAAGAGGCCGACGGCGTTCCGGTCGCCGAACTCCGCGCCAAGCGCGACGACATGCTGATTGCGGTGTTGGAGGCGTTGGCGAAAGAGCGGGGCAGGTGACCATTTTGTATCAAGGGGACAGTATACTTAATTAATTAAGTATACTGTCCCCTTGATTATTCCGCCTAGGGCTGCGGGCCCCACGGGGCGTTGCGCAGGAGCTGGTTTTCCTGGGACAGGATCATGGGTCGGAGTTGGCCAGCGAAGGCCATGAAGTCGTCGTCGGCGAAGACCCGCTCCCAGTGCGCGCGGCGGTCGCCGTCGTCGTCGAACTTCCACAGGTGAACGAGTTGGTTGAGGTTGCCGGTTTCGGCGGTGAAATAACCCACAAGTTTGGCGCCGTGGCCGCCTTTCTCCATGGCGGGCCAGCCCTGGTCGCGATACAGTTCGACCACGTCCCGGAGTTTTCCCACTTGAACTGTGTAGGTGCGCAGTTCGTAAAGCGCCATGACTGCTGGCCCCATCTATCTGTTGTTCCCTGGCGGAGCCTATCATGGTGCGCCCGCGCCATAGTCGAGAGGCAAAAATCATGAGTGATACGAATCAAGCCGCAACCCCCGAGGCCGTCGACGTGGTGGTGATTGGCGGCGGCATCGTTGGGTCTTCCACCGCCTGGTTCCTGGCCAAAGCCGGCCACAAGGTCGCCTTGTGCGAGAAGGGCCGCATCGGCGGCGAGCAGTCGAGCCGCAATTGGGGCTATGTGCGCCAGCAGGGCCGCGACCCGGCGGAGATGCCGATGATCATGGAGAGCCTGCGCATCTGGCGCGGTCTCGAAGCCGAGATCGGCGAAGACGTGGGCTTCGTTCAGGGCGGCTGTCTCTATCTCGCCCATGACCAGAAGGAACTCGACGAGCGCAACAAGTGGCTCGCCGTGGCCGAGCAACACCAGCTCGACACCCGCTCGCTCAACTCAGCCGAGGTCGACGCCTTGCTAGACGGCAGCAAAGGGCGCTGGGCCGGCGGCACCTACACGCCGAGCGACGGCCGCGCCGAGCCGGCCAAGGCGGCCCCGGCGATTGCCCGCGCGGCCGGGCGCCTGGGCGCCGCGGTGCTGACCAACTGCGCCGTGCGCGGCATCGAGACCAGCGGCGGCAAGGTCTCCGCCGTGGTCACCGAGCGCGGCACCATCCGCACCGGTACGGTGGTCTGTGCGGCAGGGGTGTGGACATCGCTGTTCGGCAGCAATCTCGGCATCAAGATTCCCCAGCTCAAGGTCCTCGGCACAGTGGCGCGCACCGCGCCGGCGCCCAACATCAACGACGGCGCCGTATGGACGCCGCGGATCGCCATTCGGCGGCGCGACGACGGCGGCTATTCGGTGGCCCACGGCGGCGCCTCCATTCATCCCATCGTGCCCGACAGCTTTCGCTTCTTCAGTCTTTTCCATGGCGCCTTTCAGGCCGACCGGGCGAGCCTGCGTCTGGCCTTCGACAAGCGCTTTTTCGAGGAGTTGTCGATGCCCCGGCGTTGGTCCAACGATGAGATCACGCCATTCGAGAAGACCAGGGTGCTCGATCCCGAGCCGAGCAAGCGGGTCCTGCGCGAGATGCGCGATGGGCTAAAGAGCTACATGCCGCCCCTAGGTGATATTCCCTTCGTCGAGACCTGGGCCGGCATGATCGAGGCCACCCCCGACGCCCTGCCGGTGATTTCGGAAGATGAGAACATACCCGGTTTCTTCGTCGCCAGCGGGTTCAGCGGTCACGGCTTCGGCATCGGCCCCGGCGCCGGTCGCGCCATCGCCGAACTGGTCACCGGCGCGCCCTCCATGTTCGACATGAGCCCCTTCCGCCTGGCGCGCTTCTTTGACGGCACGCCGATCAAGGCCGGGCAGGCGGTCTAATTCACTCCCCGGCGGCGCGCCAATTGTCGCCGAGGCCGGGGTGGCGCAGGCGCTCGGGGATGATCTGGGTCTGGAAGACCTCCTGCCAGGTTTCGGCGCGGCGGATTAGTTCCGGAGTGCCGTCGTTGACCAGGACACTCGCGGGGAAAGGCACCGAGTTGATTTTCGCCGCCTCGCCCTCGGCATAGAAACCGGCGTCGAGCACCGCCATGACCTCGCCGGGTTCGATTGCCGGCAGCCGGTAGCCGGAGGCCAGTACATCAGGGATGCAAATCGGCCCGACGACGTCGTAGGCGGTGTCGGCCACACGCTCCATGCCCGTGGTCGGCAGGATCAGATTGACGCTGCCTTCGTTGACCATGACCGGCAGGATATTGCCGCTGGCGTCCACATTCAGCCACATCATGTCCGCGTCGTGCTTGATGCCGCCGGCGGTGGTCAGCAGCACGCCGGCGTTGCCGACGATGTAGCGGCCGGGCTCGACCCACAGCCATTCGGTGGGGCAGCCGACGGCTTCGAGGGGCGCTAGCAGGGCCTCGACGGCGACCCGGGCATAGTCCTCGATATCGTGGGGGTTGAGCACGGCCGAGCGTGATTCCGGATCGCGCTTTCGCGGCCAGCCGCCGCCGATGTCGATGACCTTGGGCGCGAAACCGGTGGCCTCATAGATCGCCGCGATCATGCGCCCGACTTCGCCCTCGAAGGATGCAAAATTCTCAAGCTTGCGGACCAGGCGGCCAAAGTGGGAGTGGTAGCCGGTGAGTTCGAGACGCTCATGGCCCTGAAGGCGGCGCACCATACGTTCCGCCGTGGGCAGGGTGACGCCCCATTTCAGGGCGGTGAGAAAGCCCCGCACATCGCCTTCCAGAGGATATGAGTCGCTGGAGAAATCGGCGAAGGCCTCGGGTACCACTTTGAGTCGGATGTTGACCCGGACCCTTGTGTCGAGGTCGGCGGCGACGCGCTCGACCAGATCGATTTCTTCCTCGGCGTCCATGTTGATGGTGATGCCGATCTCCATGGCCCGGCGCAGTTCCGCCTCGGTCTTGTGCGAGCCGTTAAGCGCGATCAGCGCCGGATCGGCGCCGCCGGCGAAGGTCGCCTCGATCTCGGGCAGGCCGAAACAGTCGCCGCCGGCGCCCTCGCTGTACAACACGGCGCGGAGCGCGAAGTTGGGGTTGCACTTGATGGCGTACATGGCGTTGACCGGCCCTGGCCACACCGCGTCGAAGGCGGCGCGCACCCGGTGGTAGTTCGTCACCAGGGTAGCCTCGGAGAAGACGAACAGGGGCGAGCCGTAGCGCGCCACCAGATCGGCCGCCCGGGCGCCCTCGATCAACAGATCGCCGTCGCCCGAGACAGTGAGTTGGTCGCTCGGCGTCAGATTGGCGTCGAGCAGGGCTGCCGCGGTGGTCATTTGCTCTTGAACATGCGGTCGCCCAGATCATCGACGATCTGCTTGCCCTTGATGATCGAGAAGCTGGTGGCGTCGTCCGGGTTGCCGTGGGTTTCGGCGCGCACGAAGTGGTGCTCCTTGTCGCCGTCCTCAAAGGTTTTGATAACAATGCCGGCGGTCAGCCAGCGGCCGCTGTCCTGGCGCGGCGCCGGTCGGATGACGTAGCCGTTGTATTCGATGGGGTCGCTGACTACCGGCTCGCTACCGCCGCCATCGCCGCCCAATAGGTTCTTGAAGAAGTCTCCGAAAATCGGTGCCATGTCTCAACCCTCCGAGGGCTCATTATAGCGGTTTGGAGCGCACATGCCTACGGCGGTCATTTCCATCGTTGAACGGACCGCCGAAGTCGCTATGTTCGGCGGTACAGTGGTGACGTGAAGGACATGCGGAATGGTCAACCTTGAACACAATCCCGATCGCGCCATCCAGGGCGGCGATCTCCGTGGCATGGGTAATGAAATGCCGTACTCGGGCGTGCTCAGCCTGTTCCGGCGAAACTATTCCAAAAACCTTGAAGGCGCCGACATTGCAGTCAGCGGGGTGACCTACGACCTGGCCACCGCCAACCGGCCGGGCACCCGCTTTGGACCCCGGGGCATCCGCGAGGCCTCGACCAATCTGTCCTGGGAAGGCGCGCCGTGGCCCTGGGGCTTTGATCCGTTCAAGACCCTGGCCGTGGTTGACTGCGGCGACTGCGCCTTCGACAGCGGCTATCCCGACCAGGTTCCGGCGGCCATCGAAAAGCATGCTGACGATATCCTGGCGACAGGAACCGCCATGGTCACCATGGGCGGCGACCATTTCGTCACCTATCCCCTGCTCAAGGCCCACCACAAGGTCCATGGGCCTCTGTCGCTGGTTCATTTCGACGCCCACTGCGACACCTGGAGCGAGGCTGACGAGCGCATCGACCACGGCACCATGTTCTATCACGCCGCCCGCCTCGGTCTGGTCGATCCGACCAAATCGGTGCAGATCGGCCTTCGCACCCTCAATACCGAGACTCACGATTTCAACATTCTCGACGCCGACTGGGTCCACGAGAATGGGCCAAAGGCGGTGGCCGAGCGGGTTTGCGACATCGTCGGCGACAACAAGGCCTATCTGACCTTCGACATCGATTGCCTCGACCCGGCCTTCGCGCCCGGCACCGGGACGCCGGTCTGCGGCGGCCTTAGTACTTGGCAGGCCCAGAAGATCATCCGTGGCCTCACGGCCATCGATTTCGTCAGCATGGATCTGGTCGAGGTGGCGCCGGCCTACGATGTTGGCGATGTGACCTCCCTGGCCGCGGCGTCGTTGCTGCTCGACTACTTCTGCCTGATCGCATCACGCCAGGCATGAGTGGCACCGAGCCAACCCGCCGCAATTGGCGGTTTCAGCTTTGGGGGTGGATTTTCTTCACCCTATCGGCGATCGCCTATATCATTTCCAGCTACAGAGCCGGCGATATGGTGTCGCTACTGGCAAGCCTCTTCTTTTTCTTCGCCTGTATATTCTCCTTCATCCCCTTCCTGGCAACCAAGCTGGACCGTGACAGCTAACCCGGTTTGAACCAACGCCGACAGATCTTAGTGAAACAGGAGCCGCACGTGAAATTCGATACCAAAGTCGTACACGCCGGAATTACGCCCGATCCCACCACCGGATCGATTGTCCCGCCGATCTATCAGACGGCAACCTATGTGCTGCCCGAAGTTGGCCGCGACCTGGGCTTCGACTACACCCGCTCGTCTAACCCGACGCGCCAGGTGCTCGAGGATAATCTGGCGGCCATCGAAGGCGGCGAATACGGTATCAGCTACTCCAGCGGCATGGCTGCCGTGGATAGCTGCATGAAACTGCTGAAATCCGGCGATCACGTGGTTTGTTCCGACGATGTTTATGGCGGCGTATCGCGGCATTTCAACAAGGTGCTCGAGAACTACGGTCTCAGCTTCACTTATGTGGATACCTCGCAGCCGGAAACCGTGCGCCAGGCAATCCGTCCCGAGACCAAGATGCTGTGGATCGAGACGCCGACCAATCCGTTGCTCAAGGTCACCGACGTCGAGATCATGTCGTCCATCGCCAAGGAGAATGGGCTTTACTTCGGGGTTGATTCGACCTTCGCCACGCCAGTCTTCCTGCGTCCGCTGGAACTTGGCGCCGATATCGTCATGCACTCGACCACCAAGTATCTCAGCGGCCACAACCAAATCATCGGCGGCATCGTCATCACTAACCGCGAAGACATCCGCGATCAGCTCAAGTTCATCCAGAAGACCATCGGCGCGGTGTCCAGCCCGTTCGATTGCTGGCTGACCCTGCTCGGCCTCAAGACGTTGAGCCTGCGCATGGAGCGTCAAAGCTCGAACGCCCAGCAGGTCGCCGAGTTCCTCGAGGCCCACGACAAAGTCTCCAATGTGATTTATCCCGGCCTCGAATCCCATCCTCAGCACGATATCGCCAAGGCTCAGATGTCGGGCTTCAGCGGTATGCTGTCGTTCGAACTGACCGGTGGCATTCCGGCCGGTAAGGCGGTCATGAACGGGGTCAAGCTGGCCGGACTGGCCGAGAGCCTGGGCGCCGTCGAGACCATGATCACCCATCCGGCGACCATGACCCACGCCGAGGTTCCCGATGCCGACCGCCACGCCCGTGGTCTATCGGACGGCCTGGTGCGGCTGTCCGTGGGGATCGAAGACCCCGAGGACATCATCGCCGATCTCAGCCAGGCGCTTGATTCCGCACCGGGATAGGCGCCCGCAACAGTTACTCGGCGGGTTTCTGGAATAGAAATGTGAAGCGGTCGGTGCTGCCCCTGACCGTCCGGCGCCCGACCTCAAAGCGCAATTCGTCGTCTGCCTTGAAAAACATATCGGCGTAATCGACGAATTCGAAGCCGGCTCACAGGACCAACGACAGCGCGATTAGCTTGTGCATGTACTTATCCCTGGGCGGCGCCCCAAATCTCCACCTTGATCTCCGGCGAGTGCATGTGGGGTTGGGGAACCAGGGTCATGGGCGGCAGGGCACCGCCGACGCAATCGGCCAGGGTGGCGACAAACGCTTCGGTTTCCGCCTGGCTACCTTCGGAGGCGAAATAGCAGACCAGGAACTTGAGGTCGCCGGGCCGCCGCCCGAACGGGCGTAGCAGGTCCTCGATATAGCTCATGGCCATACGGGTTTGCGGCATGAGTTGGCCTTCGAGCATGCGCTTGCCCGAGTTGCTGTAGGGCTCTGATGGCACCTGGCCGCCGAGCCAGATGACATCGCGGGCACTGATACCCTGGCGATAGGGCAGGGGGATCGGCCAATCCCACACCCGCTTGGGCCAATGGTCCTCGCGGGGGATATATTTGTCGAAGCCGTTCCAGCGTTCACGAATGGCCAGGACTTCGATTTTGGTGACCGCGTCCTTTGGCCACAGATTATGGCCCGGTACCACGGTCGCCACCGGTCCCGGCTCGTGGAAATGGCTGGCCCTGGCCTTGGCCATGCCGGCCCATTGCTCACGGGTTGTGCCGAAATAATAGCCCTCCATCTTGACCGCGTCCTGGAGCGAGGCGCCGATTTCGGCCAGGGCGTCTTCATAGATGCCCATGATGATGTGGCTCTGGGCAATGCCGTCGCCGGGATCGGCAATCACATCGTCACCGTCGGCCGCCGTGCGGTTGGATACGGCAATGAACTCGCCGGCCCGAATGGCGCCGGTAAGGGGCCGGTCACCGAGCAGGTCGCGGGCCGTCGCCGGCACCGGCCGGGTCGCCACCCGGATATCGTCGCCCTGCCGCCAGTCGCGCTGGGCGATGGCCTGCAGCTGGATAAGTTGGTCGGTGAACGGCTGGTGCGGCTCGGGCAGGGTGCTGATGGCCGGCAGGGGTTCATCGGGTAAGAGTTTCGCCAGGGCGGCGATGATAGGCCAGTCGTCGGTATCGGGCGCGGTGTAATAGGCCTTGAGCCGCACCACATCGCCAATGACGCAATTCTCGGCGGCCAGGGCTTCGGCCAGGTTCGCCATGGCGCCAACGATCTGGGTGTCAATGTCGCCGGGATTGCGAATCACGCCGGCGGCGTCCAGGTCTCCGGCGCCGCCCACGAAGGTCAGGCCGCCGGCGCTGGCTGCCCGGTGATGGCTGTAGCTGATCGGAAGTTGCCAGTTACTGGTCATGTTTCGGTCCTCATCCGCGCCCGATGTAGGGCATCTTGGTTGCCATGATGGTCATAAATTGAACGTTGGCGTCGAGCGGTAATCCGGCCATGAAGATGACCGCGCGGCCGAGATCGCCCAAGTCAAACGTCGGTTCCGCCGCCATGGAGCCGTCGGCCTGAGGCACGCCGCCTGTCATCTGGGCGGTCATTTCGGTGGCGACGTTACCGATGTCGATCTGGCCGCAGGCGATGTCGTATTTGCGGCCGTCGAGCGACGTCGATTTGGTCAGCCCGGTAATGGCGTGCTTGGTCGCCGTGTAGGGTGCTGAGTTGGGCCGTGGCCGGTCGGCGGAGATCGAACCGTTATTGATGATGCGGCCACCCCGGGGCGTTTGTGACTTCATGATGCGGAAGGCTTCCTGGGTACACAGGAAGGAGCCGGTCAGGTTGGTATCGACGATCTCCTTCCAGACCTCAACGGGCAGGTCTTCCAGGTTGGCGCCGATGCCGCTGATGCCGGCGTTGTTGAACAAAAGGTCGAGCCGGCCGAAGGCGCCGTGGACAGCGGCGAACAGGACTGCCACAGATGCCGGGTCGCCCACATCGGTGACAACCGTCAGGGTTTTGGCGCTGGGTACCATGGCGGCGGTTTCCTCGAGAGCGGCGACGCGACGCCCGGCGAGACCGACGCAATAGCCTTCGTTCATCAGGGCCACCGCGGCCTCGCGGCCGATGCCGCTGCCGGCGCCGGTGACAATGGCTACTTTGTTTTCTGAACTCATGAGCGGGTTCTCCTAGAACGGTCGGATGGCGTCGGCGATGCGGGCGTAGGCCAGCACATCGTATTTCTCATCGACGTCGCCCGGATCATGGGCAAAGCGCAGGGCGGTCATGCCGTTGGGCAGCAGCAATACCATGTTGCCGCCATAGCCGCTCATCTTGGGCAATACCCATAGGCGGCCATTGTTGTCCCGGTAGGGATAGTGCCAGAACGCCATGTGATAGGTGATCGGATCATCCACTGTGCTGTCGCCGGTGGGCAGGCCCTTGTCTGACGTCGGGTCCGTAGCACGGGCTAGCAGGGTTGGGCTCAACAATTGTTTGTCGCCGGCCTTGCCGCCGTCATGGAGCAGGCGCGCAATTTTGCTGCAGTCTTCAAGGGTCAGGAACAAGCCGAACGCCATCAGCGCCAAGCCTGACGAGCCGTTGGTTTCAATGGTCCGGTTCTTGGGCAGATGGTCGATGCCCATGGGCGCGTAGACCTCGCGGCGCATCATGGCCCAGAGGTTGGCGTCGGGGCCTTCGTGGTGCTTGTAGATGGCATCCATGACGGTACCGGCCATGAAGATATCCGGGTCGCGATAACGCGCCACTTCGCCCGGCCCCCATGGATAATTGGCGTAGGCGAAACAGGCATCGATTTTGGCCTGGGCCGTGGGCCGGTCGTACCACCGGCGATAGGTCTCCGCGCCGGCGCCGTCAGTGTCGTTGTCGGCGTGGATGGCCATGGGTTCTTGCGTGGGCTGGGCGTCGCCGATACCCGTGGCCATGTTGAGACAGTCGCCAAGGGTAATTCTGCCCCAGCCGTCGTGGTTGGCGCTGACATCGATATAATCGCCAACATAGGCATCAAAAACATCATCGCCGTACTTCTGGGCCAGACGCAGCATGGTCATGGTCGCCGCCGCCGATTTGGTCACCGACCACCCCCCGTGGCGCATTTGTTGCGGATAGGGGTAGTTGCCGTGGCGGGCGCGGCTGGGTGTGGCATGGATTTCGCCGTCCATGACCAGCCCGCTGACGATCGCTGTTTCGCTGCCGCCTTGGGTCGCGGCGTCAAGTAGCGCGCTGTCGTAGTGTTTGGTCAGGTCCGACCACGGCCGCAAAAGTGCCGGATTCGGTGACGTTACGGCAGCCGTGTTGTGGCGCAGGGTCGTGGCGGCAACCCCCCAGGCATCGAAGCAGTTGGACACAAGAAAAGTCGCCGTCTCCTGGACAATCTGGAATCGCAGTTCAGAGACCCCATCGTCGTCGAACAGGAACGTGGCGAGGCCGTTGTGAGCATCGTTCTCGAGGGAATTGGAGAGCACGAACGGAAAGCTGGCCCGGGTCCGGCCATCATAAATCGGTTCCGACCACAGGCGGCCCGGTGACAGAATGATGTCCCAGAAACTATCGCCACCTCGGGGCGGCTGGATTTCCTGGTCGGTGGGAATAGCACATCGCGTGTAAGTCATTGATATAGTTGAATAGTAAACTTACACAAAAGTTACTCAGTTATTCTCAGCCATTGATCTCATTGAGGTTTTTTTATGATGTTACACAGAAAGTTACACAAACGTGTGACTACTGAAAACCATAGTAACTC
>CAZYDR010000038.1:0-32412 GCA_964645285.1 uncultured Alphaproteobacteria bacterium | reverse complement strand
GGCGTCAGGCAGGCGCAGACCGGGACATCGTCGACCAGCACCGTGCAGGCGCCGCAATCGCCGGCATCGCAGCCGATCTTGGTGCCGGTGAGACCGAGTTCGTCGCGCAGCACCCGGGAGAGGCGGGTCGCCAGCGGTGCGCCCGACTCCACCGTGTCGCCGTTGACGGTGAAGCAGGTTGCCGGCGCTTGTTCCGTCATCGGTTCTCTCCCTCGGTTCGCTGTTGCAGGTATTCGCGCAGGGCCGGGCGGCGGATTTTTCCAGCGGCGGTCAGCGGCAGGCTGTCCATGAGTTCGAGCCGTTCGGGCCACTTGTGCTTGGCGAGGCCCTGGCGGCGGGCGATGGCGGCGAGGTCCGCGAGTGTCAGGTCGGCATTACCGTCGGCGGGCACGACGCAGGCGCAGACCCGTTCGCCGAGCCGCTCGTCGGGCGTATCGACCACGGCAAGCTGGCGGATTCTTGGGTCGCAGAGCAACCGCTCCTCGATCTCGGCCGGCGAGATATTTTCGCCGCCCCGGATAATCAACTCCTTGCTGCGCCCGGTGATCTTGATAAAGCCGTCGTCGCCGATCCGCGCCACATCGCCAGTGCGGAACCAGCCGCCGGATAGGAAGGCCTCTTCGTTGAGACCGTCCGGCGCGTTCAAATAACCCAGGAACAGCTGCGGCCCGCGCATGACAAGCTCGCCTTCTTCGCCCGCCGGTGCGTCGTCGCCGTTTGGCCGGAGGATGCGCAACTCGGTGCCCAGGAACGGCTCGCCGTCGGTGGTTAGCACGCGGTCCCGTGGGGTGCTTGGTCGGCAGGCGGCGCCAGTGCCCTCGGCCATGCCCCAGATCACGGTGGTCAGAGCCGCCGGCAGTATCTCATGGGCCTGGCGCAACAGTTCGCTGGGCACGTAGGTGCCGCCACAGAAGATCAGGCGCAGCGATGTCAGTGCGTCCGCCAGGGCGGCCAGGCGCTCGCTGAACAGCAGATCGCGCAGCAGCGCCGGCGTCGTCATGGTGAACGTCGCCCTGTGACGCGCCATGGCCTCAAGGGCGCGGTCGCCGTCCCAGGATTCCTGAAGCACTAGCGTGGCGCCAAGGTTGATCGCCTGGCGGACGCCGTGAGCGTGGCCGGCCGAATAGCCCAGCGGGGCGCCCATGAAAATCACGTCGTCGGGTCCCAGACCGAAGATCGGCGCCACGGTGACATTCTGGGCGCCGATGGTGTTGGAACTGTGCATCACGCCCTTGGGCTCGCCCGATGATCCCGAGGTGAACAGCACCGTGGTGACGTCGGATGGCGCCGGGCGGGCGTCCAGGTCGGGACTACCGGGCGGCGGCCCGGAAAGCAGTTCGTCGAATGACAGCCAGTCAGGAGTCTCGGGATCGCCGCCTACCGCCACCAGCAGTTCCGGCTTTTCGATCATGCCGTCGATCATGGCCCTGAAATCGTGACCGCGAAACGTGCCGGGTACGACGACGCCCTTGGCCTTGCTGATACGGAATACGGCGGCAAACTCGTGCTGTCGCCCGGTGACCGGCATGTGGACGCCGATAGCGCCGATGTAGCCGAGCGCCAGGACAAAGGCCGAGACGTGACGCCAGTTCGGCAGGGCAACGATGAAGCTGTCGCCGGGCCCTATGCCCTCAGCCTGCAAGGCGCCGGTAAGGCGCGATACCGTTTCGGCAAGTTCAGCGTAGGTCTGGCCGCCGTGGCGGTCGTCGATCACGGCGACTTTATGGGGATAGGCGCGTACCGCGTCTTCGAAGAAGTCGGTCAGAAGACGATCGGTCCAATAACCCTTTGCGCGATATGTCTCGGCCAGCTCGGTCATTCTACATGGCGTAGCCGCCGCTGACGCTGATGACCTGGCCGGTGACGTAGGAGGCCTTGTCCGACGACAGCAGCAGCACCATGGGCACCAAGTCCGGCGGGATGCCGTGACGGCGCAGGGGGTAGCGGCGGACCACCTTGGCCAGCACTTCCTTGTCCCAAAACAATTGGCTTTGCGGGCTGTCGCTATGCCACAGGCTGTCGGCCCCGGCATCGTCCGCTGTCTCGGGCAGGGTCAGGCCGGGGCAGACCACGTTGACGTTCAGGTTGTAGCGCCCGAACTCGCGGGCCAGGGCCTTGCTCAGGGCGATGACGCCGCCCTTGCAGGCGCTGTAGACCGCCTCGTTAAACTCGCCGACGCGGCCGGCATCCGAGCCGATGGTGACGATCTTGCCGTAGCCGTTGGCGGTCATGGATGGGGCCACGGCGCGCAGGCAATTGATCGGGCCCCACAGGTTGATCGAGACCTCGCGTTCCAGTTCCTCGATTGGCCGCTCCAGGAAACCGCCGTTAAGCACCCAGCCGGCGTTGTTGACCAGAATGTCGATGCGGCCATAGGCGGCGAGCGTCCGCGCCACCATCTGCTCGACCTGCTCCCGGTCGCCGACATCGGTTTCGACGAACAGCCCACTGGTCGGCAGGCCGGCGATGACGCGCTCGGCCTGGGCCCGGTCGGTGTCGGCGATGACCACAGTGGCGCCCTCTTCCGCGAGGCCTTCGACGATGGCTTTACCGATGTTCGATGCGCCGCCGGTGACGATGGCGATTTTGCCGTGCAGGTTCAGGTCCATGGTTCCGTCATCACTTCTTTTTGCTCTTTTCGTTGAACTCTCGCAGGCGCTGGTCGATCTCGTCGCCGGCGAGCGCCCGGTTGCGCTGAAAATAGACCTGTTCGAGCCATAGCGCCTCATCAAGCGGCATGCTGAGCCCCAGGGTGGCGACCTCCTTGGCGAGGCGCACCGCGGTCTGGCCGTTGCGGCAGATCGCCGTGGCCATCTTCATGGCCTCGTCCATCAGGTCCTCGTGGGGCACCACCTTCTGGACCAGACGCAGGCGCAGGGCCTCGGCCGCCGGGATCGACTCGCCGGTCATCAGCAGCATGAGGGCGTCGCCGAGCCCGACGATGCGCGGCAGCAACTGGGTGCCGCCCGACCCCGGTATGGTCGCCAGGCGGGCCTCGGGCAGGCCGAACACCGCGTTCTCCGAGGCGATGCGGATATCGCAGGTCATCAGCAACTCGCAGCCGCCGCCGAAGGCGTAGCCGTTGACCGCGGCGATGGTCGGTTTGGTCAGGTCCACGGTGTAGGGTGTGGCCCACTTGCGAATGCGTTCCTTGGGGCCCCAGCGCAGGTACTCAGGCGATTTCCGGATATCGACCCCGGCGCAGAACGCTCGGCCCTCGCCGGTATAGATCAGCACCCAGAGATCGTCGTCGGCCTCGAACTCTTCGAGTCGGCGGGCGTGCTCATCCATCAGTTCGAGGCTGAAGGCATTTAACGCCTGTGGCCTGTTCAGGGTCAGGATGGCGATGTGATCACGGGTCTCCCACTTGATAGGCGCTTCGTCGCTCATGGCGCGTCACCTCGGCTGTGCTTGGCGATGAAGTCGCCGATCAATTGATTGAGGGCATCGCCGGCCTCCCAGTGGAGGCAGTGGCCGACATCGGGAATCACGGTGAATTCCGCGCCGGGGATGGCGTCGGCGATCATCTCCGAGGCGCGCGGCGGGCAATAGGGGTCGTGCTCACCGGCGATCACCGAGGTTGGATGCGTAATCCCGCCGAGTTCCGGCAGCAGGCCGTCGCCGACCAGAGCCGACATGGCGCGGCAAGCATTGAGGTAGCCGCCGATGTCGCGCACCGCGCCGACACGCAGACGCTGGTATTCGGCGATCATGGCTTCGTTGGCGTTGGCCGACAGGCAGGTTCGGGCATCCTCGGCGTTGGCTGGCGCCAATCCCTCGAGTCCACCCTTGGTGGCGAGGTCGATACGCTGGCCAAAGTAATCAACCCCGGCGCGGCCGATCTTGCACGAACTGGCGACCAGCACGAGCCCGGCCACCCGCTCGGGGAAATCCAGCGCAAAACGCTGGGCGATGACGCCGCCCATGGAAAACCCAACCAGCCAGACCGGGCCGGCGGCCAGGGCGCTGAGCAACTGGGCGAGATCGTCGGCCATCTGATCGACGGTGCCGTTGGCGGCGCCCACCGGGCTGCTGCCGAAACCACGTATGTCGTAGGTGATGACGTCGGCCGAGCACTGCAGAAACGGCGCCTGACGCAACCAGATTTCGCGGGTATCGGAGAGCCCGTGGATCAGGACAATGGTCGCTTTGTCGGTCACTTGAGGTGCCGGATGATCTTGTCGCTGAGCGCTTCCATGGTCTGCTGCCGGCCGCCGGCCCTGAACGATAGAGTGACGCCGTCTAGGCCCAGGGTTTCGACATCGCGAATCCGCGCCAGGCATTGCTCGGGGGTGCCGACCACTGCCAGATAGTCGACCAGTTCCGGCGACACCACGGTCTTGTGGGCGGCGTGCCGCGACATATGCTCAAGGCGGTTATAGGCGCCCGCCGCACTCTTGAACTCATCGACATAGGGCAGCAGGAAGTCGGGCAGATTGCGCCATTTGTTAAACGATTCGGCCTGGGAGGCGACCCAATGGCTAACGTCGTCGATAGCCTGGGCGCGGTCGTCGGACATGGAAATCGTCGCCCACAGGTCGAGCTTGATGGCCGCCATGTCGCGGCCCGCCTGTTCGGCGCCGGTGCGCACGTGATCGATTTGCCAGGCGGTGAACTCCTTGTTGGCACCACCCATCAGAATAACCCCGTCGGCGACCCGCCCGGCCATCTGCAGCATGCGCGGCTGGTTGGCGGCGACGTAGATCGGCATGGCGCCCTGGGCGGTGGTGAGACGGTAGTTTCGGCCCTCCTCGCCACCGCTGACTTCCTCGCCCGAGCACAGGGTGCGGATCTGGATGATGGCGTCTTCCAGATGCTTGATGGTCGCGGGCTTGAGGCCGACCGAGAAGACCGCGTTCCAGCCACTGCCGATGCCGATCAGAGCGCGGCCGTTGCTCAGTTCCTGGAGCCCGGTAAAGGCGCTGGCGATGGTACTGGGATGGCGCGTCACCGGGTTGGTGACACCGGTGGTGAGTTCGATGGTCGAGGTGTTCACCGCGCACAGAGTGAGGGCCGAGAAGCAATCCTTCATGGACAGCTGAACGTCGGCGATCCAGGCGCTGTCGAAGCCTAACGCCTCGGCCTGCTGGACCACTTCGACCGTGTGCATGATGGGTTCGCGAGGACTTATTCCGAGAGATACGCCGACCTTCATTCGATAATCCATTCCTTTTGACCGCGATGTTCCGACGAACATCGATCCGGCGCCAATTGAACGCCATTCGTACCCCCCGGGGCATTAATCCAGGTCAACTTGATGGGCCGCGAGAAACTGCTCATAGCCGCCGAAGCCGACGAAGCGGGTTTCGAATTCCAGTGCCAGAGTTTCGGCGGCGCGTTTCGCCCGCGCCGTGATTTCGGCATTGTCGGTCTGGGCCAGATAGACCAGCCTTGTGTAGTGGGCGAAATATATGTCGCGAAGCTCGGGACGCCGGTCCAGCCCCAGTCCGCGGACCACCAGCCGGTCGAAGTGACGGGCGAGAAAGTCGGTGAGGAAGAACGTGCCGGGCTCTTCGTCCATCAGCCCGGCGAACCGGTCCGCGCCCGCGAATACCTCGTAGCAGTGGGTGCCGCTGATGCGCTCGACGCCCTCCTCGTCCAGCACCTTGTCGAGCATGCCGCCGGTGCCGCAATCACTGAACAGCACCAGGATGTCGGCGAAGCGCTCGCGGCCGGCGCGGATCTTTGCCCGTACCGCTTCGGGTATGGTCTCGGGGTGGTTGTGGACGCTCGCCGGCAGGCACTGGATATGCATGTGGTCCCAGCCGTTCCGTCGGATCACGGCGACGATCTCGCGGGCGATGGCGCCGCAACAGATCAACAGAATTTGGTGCTGGTCAGCCATCGACCTGTTGCTTCGTGATTGTTTCGGGGAAGGCGATGGCGGCCATAAATAGGCCTTGGAAGTCCGGCTGTTCGGCCAGGGAAATATGATTGACAGCCGCGGCCAGATCGTCGGCCCGCTGGCGCGCGGTCTCGGACAGCAGCGCCATCTGGGCGCCGAGCCCAGCGGCGTTGGCGACATAGCGCACCCGCGACTCAGGTATGTCAGGGATCAGGCCGATGCGGCGCGCACTGGTCAGGTTCAGGTAATTGCCGAAGCCGCCGGCCAGCAGTAACTCGACGATGTCGCCGTCGCCGACGCCGATAATCCGTTCAAGCGCCGCCAAGCCGCTGCCGATGGCCGCCTTGGCGAGCTGCAGTTGGCGGATATCCTTCTGGCCGATAACAATGTCATGACCGCCGCCGCTGTCACCGGCCGGGACCAGAACAAACTCGGGCACGCCTTCGGCGTCATGGCGCAAGCGCGACGCCAGGTCATCGGGCAGGATCGGCGGCGGCTTGGCGAGCATCCGCCCCGAAGGCGCGACAATGCCGGCATCGAGCAGGACAGCGACGGCGTCGACCAGGCCGGAACCACAGATGCCCAGGGGCGGCGCCTCGCCAATGGTGTGAAGCCCGACAGCATCTCCATCCATGTGAGCCCGGTCGATGGCGCCGAAGGCGGCCCGCATGCCGCAGCGAATCTGGCCGCCCTCAAGTGCCGGGCCGGCCGGCGACGAGCAGGCCATGAGGCCGTCCGGGCCGCTCATGACGACCTCGGCGTTGGTCCCGATATCCACCGCCACCTTGATCTCGGCGCTATTGTCGAGGCCGGTCGACAGGATCATGCCGACGGTGTCGGCGCCGACGAAGCCGGCGACCAGGGGCAGCAGGAAAAGCCGGGCGTCCGAATTCACCCGCAAGCCGGCCTCGCGGGCCGCGCAAGCGTGAGCCAGCCGCATTACCGGCGCATAAGGCGCCCGGCCCACCGAAGTCGGGTCGATGCCGAGGAACAGGTGGTGCATGCAGGTGTTGCCGACCACGACGATCTTGTAGAGATGCTCAGCTTCGATCCCGGACTCGGCGCAGGCCTCACCGATCAGGGCGTTGACAAAGCCGACGATCCGGCTGCGCAAGCGGCCCAGGTTGGCCGGCTCCTCAGCGGCGAAAGCGATGCGCGATATGAGGTCGCCGCCGTAGACGGTCTGCGGGTTGAGGCCCGATACCGTGGCCAGGGTCTCGCCGCTGGCGAGATCAATCAAATAGCCGACTACCGTGGTGGTGCCGATGTCGAAGGCCATGCCGTGGGCCCGCCCCGTAGAGACGCCGCTGTCGAGAGCCAGCCGATCTGTTTCCGGCGCGCCTGCCGTCGCAGTCAGGATTTGAAATGCCGACTCAGCCAGGGGCGGCGCCAAGCGCAGGGTCGCTGGGCCGCTCGCCACGTACTGGCAGGCCAGGCGGTAGCCTTCGTTGATCTCCTCGTCGCCGAGTTGGACCTTGTCGGCGAGGGTCGGCGGCGGCGGTTCACCCGTCACCAGTTTGACGCGACAGCTTCGACAGCGTCCGCGGCCACCGCAGGTGGTGATGACATCAACCCCGGCGCTCCGTGCTACAGGCAGCAACTGGTCGCCGGGCAATACCGTGACGGTCTGTGTTTGGCCGCTCATGGCTGTCTTAGCCCGATCAGGCGGCTCCCCGGGCCGGCCGGTTAACACCGAGCAGGTTGTCGACCTTGAGCACCGCGTCCTGGGCGTCGAAGCCGACCGCATCGGCGCCGATCTCGTCGGCGAATTCCTGGGTTACCGGGCAGCCGCCGACGATGACCTTGACGTCGCCACGAATACCGACCTCGGTGAGCCGCTCGATGACCTTGCCCATGTCCATGAGCGGCAGGGTCAGGAGCGTTGAGATGCCTAGAATGTCCGGTTTCTCCTCGCCGACGATATCGACAAAGCGGTCGATATCGACATCGATGCCGATATCCATGACATCGTAGCCGTTGGCCTGAAGCACGGCGCCGACCACCGACTTGCCGATATCGTGGATGTCGCCCTTGATGGTGCCGATGACCACCTTGCCGGCGGCACGCCGGACCTCGCCGCTGTCCTTGATCGCCTCATCGAGGACGGCGACGCCCTGCTTCATGACGTCCGCCGCCATGGTCAGCTCGGGCAGGAAGATGATGCCGGCGCCGAAATCGTCGCCGACCATGCGGATGCCCTCGCCGAGGCCTTTCTCGACCCCGTCGAAGGGGTCCATGCCGTTAGCCAGCCCCTCTTCAATCAGGCGGATGCACTCTTCGGTTTCGCCGTCCAGGATGGTTTGGGCGAGCCGGTCGAAAAAATCGTCGTCGATTACCGTTGCCATGGGTTTTGATCTCCTGCGCTGTCAGCCAACGTCGCGTGCGACGACAAAGTCGAGATAGTCGTCAATTTCCTGGCGGATCTCCGAGGAAACGGGTGATTCGTGGGTGTCGAGAATTTTGGCCGCCTTCCGTCGCGCCTTCTCCTGAAGGTCGGTGTGGCCGCGCTCCCAGGTTTCGAAGTTGTCACGGTTACTCAGCTCGGGCATGAAGAATTCCTTGCGGTACCAGTCCCTGGTATGGCGCTCCTTCATGTAGCTGCCGGGTAGCGGCCCGACCTTGATGATTTCATCCACCGCCAGGCGTTCCTCGTCGACGACGATGCCCTTGAGGTAGTGGCCGACGAAGGCGGCGATCTCGTTTTCCAGCACCATTTCGGGCCAACTGACGAAATTGAACCCGGCCATGCCGCCGATTTCCCAGATGTAGCTCAGGCCCCCGAGAGCGTAGGTGTACATCTTGAGCGCCTTCTCGTAGCCCGACTGCTGGTCGGTGTCGCAGGCGTCGCTCATGCCGAAACCCATGCACGGGATGGCGTAGTGGTTGCCCATGGCCGAGATGCCGGCGCCGACGGTGCCGAATTCCGGATTGCCCGTGGCCCATAGGCCGGTGCGCATGTCCATGGCCGGGTTGAAGGCGCTGAACGCCACCGGGTGGCCCGGCTTGTAGCTTTGCACCTGGACCACCAGGGCGAGAATTTCGGCCATGATCTGGACCAGCATGCCGGCTAGGGTCGCCGGGCCCGTAGCGCCGCCGATCAGCGCGCTGCAGATCGTAGTGGGGATGCCGGCGTCGCAAAAGCCGATCAGCCAGCTTGTGTAGTTGATGTCGATGACCCGTGGCGGGTTGACGATGACGTGGCCGCACAGGTGGGGCTTTTCGCGCAGCGCCGTCTCGCCGCCGGCGGCGATCTGCCAGAGTTTGACCAGGTCGGAAATTTCGTGCTCGGCGCCGGTGTTGTAGACCCAGGTGCCGGTCTTGTTGGTGTTTTTCATCCACTCGCCGACCAGCAGCTGCGAATTGCAGATCTTGGGCTCGTCGAACAGCCACATGACCGGCTTGTAGAGGCCGTGAACGTTCTCCAGGGCGTCGGCCATGAGGGTGCCCTCGATGGCATCCTGGCGGGTCGCCTGGCGCCGCTCACCGGTGCGGAAATCCTCGATATAACGGCCGGTGACCGAGCAGAAATGGACCTCGCCGGTACCGATGGAACAATCGAGGCTGGGGTCGTTGCGGCCGTGGAGGGTGAAGCTCGAGGGACACTTGGCGAGGGCGTCCATGATCACCTTCTCGGGGATCTTGATAAGCTCGCCGTCTTGTTCGATAGTGCAGCCGACGGCGGCGAACATCTTCGCCGCGCGCGGGTCGTCGCAGCGCATGCCGCCTTCCTCAAGCACCCGCACGGCGGCGTCATGAATCCTCTGGCATTCCGCAGCCGTAATGGGATAGGCCGATCCGACCATTTTTCCCGAAAATCCGTCCATTGAAGCGCCCCGTCTCTTGTCTCCCAATGGCGTCACCCTAACGCACCGCCGGCGCTGCTGTCATTGCCTACGTTAAGGCTACTACAGCCGGGCGCGTTTGCCGTCGGGGTCGTAGAACGAGCGCAGCGAGGCCGTAGCGGCATAGCGATCCCCGGCGATCTCGATGTCGAAGGCGCCGGCCTCGATAAATTCGTCGGTGACCCCGTCGCCATGGCGCACATAACCCATGCCGACCGAAGCGCCCACTGTGTAGCCGTAGGCGCCCGAGCTGATGTAGCCGACGATATCGCCGTCGAGCCGGATGACTTCGTCGCGGTAGAGCAGCGGTTCGGGATCATCGAGCTTGAACAGCACAAGGCGCTTGGTCAGGGGCTTGCCGTACTGGGCTTCGAGCGCGGCGTGGCCGTTGAAGTTGCACGGCTTGTCGAGCTTGACGATAAACCCGAGGCCGGCCTCATAGGGCGTGTCGTCAGGGGTCAGGTCGAGCTCGAACTCGCGAAATCCGCGCTCGCAGCGCAGGTGTTCGAGGGCGTGATAGCCGGCCATACGCAAATCAAAGATCTCACCGGCGGCGATCAGGCAGTCGAAGACGCCGCGCGCGAATTCGGTGGCAATGTAGAGTTCCCAGCCAACCTCGCCGACGAAGCTCAAGCGGTTGGCAATGACCTTGGCATAGCCGATTTCTATTTCCCGCGACGTGCCGTAGGGGAACGCCGGGCTCGACAGATCGGCGTCGGTCACCGCGCCGAGCAGCGCCCGGGCGTTGGGTCCCTGGACCGAGAGCACCGCATAGGCCGAGGTCACGTCGGTCAGGGTGACATGGTCGTCGGTCTCAAAATGGCGCTCGATCCAGGCCCTATCACGGGGCTGGAAGGCAGCCGACGAGACGATCATAAAACGCTCTTCAGCAAGCCGGTTGATGGTGACATCGACCTCGATGCCGCCGCGGCTGTTCAGCATGTGAGTGTAGACCACCTTGCCCACGGGCACGTCCATGTTGCTGACGCACAGCCGCTGCAGCAGGCGGCAGGCGTCACGGCCCTGGACCAAGTGCTTGCCGAAAGAGCTGAGCTCGAACAGGCCGACATTGCCGCGCACCGCCGCGCATTCCTCGCCAACCGCGCCGAACCAATTGGGCCGGCCGAAGGAATAGCGGTTGACCGGCTCGGTCCCGGGCGGTGCGAACCACTGGGCCCGCTCCCAGCCCATGGCCTCGCCGAAGCAGGCGTTGCGCGCCGCCAGACGCTCATGGAGAGCGCTGGTGCGCAGCAGCCGGGCGCTCTCCCGTTCAACATTGGGCCAATGCATATGGTAAATGAAGCCGAGGGATTCGCCGGCCCGCTCGGCCAGGTAACGGCGGTTGTTCTGGAACGGGTGGAAGCGCGCCACGTCGACATCGGAAAGGTCCTCGGTGGCCTCGCCGGCGACGATCCATTGAGCCAGGGCGCGCCCTGTCCCGGCGCCCATCTCGAAGCCCTCGGAATTGAAACCGGCGGCGACGTATAGCCGGGGACAGCCGGGCGCCTCGCCGAGGGCGAACAGGTCGTCGGGGGTGAAACTCTCGGGACCGTTCATGAAGCGGGCGATGCCGGCATGCTCAAGCGCCGGAATGATATCCATGGCCTTGCCGTAGGGCAGCGCGAAGTGGTCCCAATCCTCGGGCAGTTCCATGAACTGCTGCTCGGCCGGCAGACGCTCCATGACCAGCGGCTTGCCCTGGGGCTCGAAGGCGCCGACCAGAAGGCGGCCGGCGTCTTCCTTGATATAGACGTAGCCGTCGGTGTCGCGCAGCACCGGCAGTGTCGGCTCCACGAAGTCGAGTGCTTCCGTGACCACATACATGTGCTCGCAGGCATGGAGCGCCACGTTGACGCCGACGGTCGCCGCCAGGTCGCGGGTCCACAGGCCGGCGCTGAGCACCAGGTTCTCGCATTCGGTGACACCGCCGGGCGTGGTTACTTGCCAGGCTCCCGATGGCAGGCGCTCGATGGCGGTTACCGGCGATTCCTCGAAGATACGGGCGCCGCCCTGTCGCGCCCCGGCGGCCAGGGCCATGACGGTATCGACCGGGTTCAACTGGCCGTCGTCGGGGATATAAATGGCGCCCTCGACCAAGCCGTGGTCGATGGCCGGATAGATCGCCTGGGCCTCGGCCGGGCCGATGATGTCGGCGGCGATGCCGAAGCTCTTGGCGACAGTTGCGTAGCGCTTGAGTTCGGCCAGCCGGTCAGCGGTCCGGGCCAGGCCCAGGGTGCCGTTCTGCTTAAAGCCGGTGGCCATGCCGGTTTCCGCTTCGAGCGCCGAATAAAGCTCGACGTTGTAGCGCGCCAGGGCGGTCATGCTGTGACTGGAGCGAAGCTGCATGATCAGCCCCGCCGCGTGCCAACTGGTGCCCGACGTTAGGGCGCCGCGCTCGAACAGCGCCACGTCCGCCACGCCCAGCTTCGCCAGATGATAGGCGATGCTGCAGCCGATCACCCCGCCGCCGACAATGGCGGTCTCGACATGGGAAGGCGCCGGTGTTGTCACCTGTGAACCACCCTGCCGCCGACATCCACCTGGCCGTTCGTCAGAACCATTTTCGCGGTCATTACGCCCAGTCCCTTTTCGTCTTCGGTCAGAGCAGTGCCTTGGCGCCAAGCAGCGGCCAGGGATCGACCACGTTGCCGTCAAGAGCGGCGGCGTCGCCGTCGTCGCCAAAGGCCAGTACCGCAAGCTGGGTCGCATGAAGGATCGGCACGGCGTCGTCGAGTTCCATCTCCGGCTGGCGGGCGTCGAGGTTCATGTGACACATGGGGCACATTGTGACGATGGCCTCGGCACCGCAGGCCACGGCGTTGTCGATGACCTTACGCGACAGCCCTATGGACAGCGCCGTCTGACTGACGCCGAGCGCGCCGCCGCAGCACTCGGTCTTGAACGACCACTCGACCGGCTCGGCCCCGAGGGTCCGCATAAGCTCGTCCATGGCGATGGGATATTCGGGGTTGGCGGCGCCGGTCAGCTTGGTCGGCCGGGTCATCAGACAACCGTAATAGCAGGCCACCTTGAGGCCCTTGAGAGGCTGCTCGACGTGGTTCGCTATGTCATCAAGCCCGACCTTCTCAAGCAAGGTATCAAGGAAGTGCTGTACGACGACGCCGTCATCGCCGCCGGCCTCCTCGGTTGCCCCGTGCTCGGCATGTTTGAGTCGCGCGAAGCACTTGCTGCACGGCGTCGTCAGGGTATCGAGGCCGAGGTCCGAAACCGCCGTCACCGGCTGGCGGGACAGGCGCTTGGCGATTACCGGATCGACCGCAGCCGCCGGGCCTGAACCGCAGCATTGCCAGCCCGGCGGCTCGACCAACTCGACATCGAGCGCCCTGGCGGTGGCGCGCACGGTCTGGCCGTACTCGATGGCGCTCGAATCGAGGGCGCAGCCGGGGAAGAAACCGACCGCCCTTGGGCTCGGCGCGGCCAGCGGCTCGACGCGCTTGGGCGGCCGCGCAAAACGCGGCATGAGCTTGATGCGGCCACGCCGGAACAGCGCCCGCGCCAGGGCCATGTCGGCGAACGGCCGGCGCCGCGCTAGGTTGAAGGCAAAGCTGAAACCGAGCTCGTAGAGCCGGCCGAGCGGCTTCACCCAGGCCATGAACAAGCGGTTGAAGGCGGCGATCTCGGGCACCGCCGGCGCTACCTCACGGCGCTTCGCCTCGACACACAGGGCGTCCATGATCCCGGCCACATCGATGTCCATGGGGCAGCGGGTGGTGCAGGTCTGGCACGACGCGCAAAGCCAGATGGTGCGGCTTTCGAGGACGCCGGTGTCGTCAAGCTGCAGGCTGCGCATGACCTGGTTGGGCGCCAGGTCGAATTGCTCGGCCATGGGGCAACCGCTGGTGCATTTGAGGCACTGGTAGCAACGATAGGCGTTCTGCCCGGTAGCATCGAGAACCGCGTCGGCGAGGGACGGCGTGGACGCGGCGGCGCCCACTGGCAGGGTCGCGTTCATGCCACGTTTTCCTCGGGGACCACGGGGCGCGGTCCGAGGACGGCGCCCTCGACGATGGGCGCCACCGCCTCTTCCCACTCGATGGCCATGATGTGGACGCCGGCGACGCCTTCGATGGCGCGCAGCTGCTCGATCTGCTCGATACAGATGGCGATGCCCTCGGCGCGCCACGCCGCCGTCCGCGCCGGCTTGTCGTCCTTGGCGATGTCCGTCACCACGCCTTCCATGCGCGCGACGTACTCGTCGGGAACGATCATGCCGGGCACCCGGTCGCGCATGTAACGCGCCATGCCGGCGCTCTTGAGCGGTCCGACCCCGGCCAGCAGGGAAAGCTTTTCATGAACTCCGAGATCGACCACCCGCTTCATGTACTCCGCGAAGCGGTCCATGTCGTAGACCAACTGGGTCTGAATGAAATCGGCGCCGGCGGCGGCCTTCTTGGCCAGGCGCTGGGGCCGCAACGTCGCCGGATCGGCGAACGGATTGGCCGCCGCGCCGACGAACATAGGCGGCCCGCCGCCGGGAATGTCCTCGCCGCACTGGAAGGCGCCGTCGTCGCGCATGGCCTTGACCATGGCGACCATCTGAATCGAATCGATATCGTGGACGTTCTTGGCGCCCGGATGGTTGCCGTGGGACTGGTGGTCGCCCGACAGGCACAGCAGGTTGCGGATACCGAGCGCGGCGGCGCCGAGCAGATCGCTCTGGATGGCCAGCCGGTTGCGGTCGCGGCAGGTCATCTGGATGATCGGCTCAAGGCCCTCGGCGACCAGAATGACGCCGGCCGCGATACTGCTGAGGCGGACGATGGCGGTCTGATTGTCGGTGACGTTGGCGGCGTCGACCAGACCCTTGAGCAGCCCCGCCTTGCGGCGGATGATCTCGGCGTCGTGGTTCTTGGGCGGGCCGATCTCGCCGGTCACGGCGAAGTGGCCGGCGGCCAGCACTCGTTCGAGATTGCTGCCTGATTTCATGGTCTCACTCACTAGCATCGTCGTTGTCGTGGGGCAGTCTGAGATCGTCGCGGGTTATGCGCCGCGGGCCGCCGTCACGGCTGGCCGACCAGTCCCTCGGCGGCTGAACCTCCATCAGGCGGTCGAGCCCGCCCTGGCGGTCGACGCGCTCCCAGATCAGTTGCCAGGCGCAGGGCGTGGTCTCGTCGATCTCGCAGAGGCCGTCTTGCGAGCCGCCGCAGGGGCCGTTCATCAGCTGCTTGGCGCAGCGACTGACCGGGCAGATGCCGCCGGTGAGGTCGAGAATGCAATTGCCGCAGGCCTGACAGCGTTCCTCCCAGACACCCTGCTCGGTGGGCCGGCCGAGGAAGCTGGTGTTGAGCGCCGGCAGCACGCGTTTGTCGGGAAAGCGCTCGGCCAAGGATTGCACGCCGATGCCGCAGCCGAGCGACAGGATGGCGTCGTAGTCGGCCATGCGCTCGGCCAGAGGTTCGAGAAATTCCACCTCGCATTGGCGCTGGACACTAGTCTCGTCGACCTCAAGGGGCGTGCCGTCGAGCTTGCCCGCCATGCGCAGGCTGGTGGCGAGAACGCCGACCTCGCGGGCGCCGCCGGCGAAGCACACGGTGACGCAGGTGCCGCAGCCCACGGCGAGGACCTTGTGATGGCCGTCGAGCATCTTCTTGAGGTCCGAGACCGGTTTTTGTTGGGCAACGATCATGATGCATCTTCCAGTTTGGCCAAGGGTTTGGTTGGCGATAGCGGATTGGGGCCCAGGGCCTCGACATCGGCGGCCATTTCGGTCGCCAGCGCGGCGAATTGCGCGCCCATGGCCGCCGAGATATTGACCATGCGGATACGCTCGCTCTCAAGGCCGACATCGGCGAGCAGCGTCTGGACGCGCTCGACCCGCTGGGCGGCATGGGTGTTGCCCTGCTGATAATGGCATTTGCCGGCCAGACAGCCGGCGACCAGCACGCCGTCGGCGCCTTCCTCGAAGCTTCGCATGACGGTCAACACGTCGATCCGTCCGGTGCAGGGCAACTCGACGATGCGCAGGGCCGGCGGATAGGTGAGACGCGACGAGCCGGCCAGGTCAGCCGCCGCATAGGCGCAATGGCGGCAGCAGAAGGCGACGATGCGCGGTTCGAAATCGGTCATACCGTTGCCTCTTCCAACTTCGGCGCCTCGAACAGGGCGTCAACCTTGGCCATCACCTGCTCATCGGTGTAGTGGGACATCTCGATGGCCTTGGCCGGACAGGCCGCCGCGCACAGGCCGCAGCCCTGGCACAGGGCCGGCTCGACCACCGCCGCGCCGGGAATGCCGCCGACGCCGACAAGCTCAGCATCGATACGCACGGCGCCGTATTCGCAGCTCCGCACGCAGGTCAGGCAGCCGACGCAGAGCGCCGCGTTGACCGCCGCGACCTTGCCGCCGACCGTAATAGTGTCCTTGGATAACAGCCGCGCGGCACGCGCCGCCGCCGCCTGGGCATGGACAATCGCTTCGCCAAGCAATTTTGGATAATGCGCCATGCCGGCCATGAAGATGCCTTCCGACAGGAAGTCCACCGGGCGCAGCTTGACGTGGGCCTCGAGGAAGAAACCGTCCATATCGACGGGCACCCGGAAGCGGTTGCTGATTTCCCCGGTGCTGGGCGACGGAATGACCGGCATGCTGAGCACCAGCATATCGGGCTCAAGCACCATATCACGGCCGAGAATTTCCTCCCGCAGGCGAACGCTGACAGCGCCGTTTTCGTCATCAACGACCACATCGGGCAGGTTGTCGTCGTCGTAGCGCATGAACACGACACCGGCCTCGCGGGCGCCGGTGTACATGCGCTCCTTGAAGCCGTAGACCCGGATGTCGCGGTAGATGACAGTGATTTGGGCCTTCGGATCGAGATGCTTGAGGGTCAGGGCGTTCTTGAGCGCTGTCGAGCAGCAGATGCGTGCGCAGTACTGTTCGGCCGGCCCGACGCACTGGATCATCACGACTGACCGGGGCGGCGCCGCGCCCCGGGCCACATCACTCGCCGCCAGCACCGCCTCGAACTGTTGTTGGCTGACGATGCGCGGACTGGTGCCGAAGCCGTACTCGTCGCCGCGATACTCGACGCCGCCGGTGGCCAGGACCGTGACCCCATGGGCGATCTCAACAGGCTCGGCCGCTGATCCGGTGGGCTTGAGAACCGACGCGAAGTTGCCCAGGAAGCCGCTAGTCGATGCCAGCTCGGTGGCGAGATGGAGGGTAATTCGCGGATCGGCCTCGACCTTGCCCATAAGCTCGGCGAGGAAGCGTTGCGGTCCGCCGTCGGTGTTGTGCTTGTCAAAGCTGTAATGCAGGTTGCGCAGTTGGCCGCCGAGACGGTCGTCGTGCTCGACCAGATGGACCGGAAAGCCCTGTTCGGCCAGGGTCAGGGCGGCTGTCATGCCCGCCGCGCCGCCGCCGACCACCAGGGCCGCCTTGATGATCAGCATCTCGGCGGTTTCCAGCGGCCCGAGCAGGCTGGCCCGGGCCGCCGACATGCGGACCAGCTCCCGGGCCTTGGCGGTGGCCGCCTCGCGGTCCTTGGAATGGACCCATGAGCAGTGATTGCGGATGTTGGCCATCTCGAAAAGGAATGGATTAAGCCCGGCCTCGCGGATGCTGTCCTGGAACAGCGGGCCGTGGGTCAGCGGCGTGCAGGCGGCGACCACCAGACGGTTGGCGCCCAGCTCGCGCACTTTCTCGGTGATCTGGGCGACGCCGTCGCGGGCGCAGGCGTAGATCGTGTCTTCCGCATGAATTACACCGGGCAGGTTCCGGGCGTAATCGGCGACATTGGCGACGTCCACATAGGCGGCGATATTGGTGCCGCAGTGGCAGACGAAGACGGCGGTGCGGGCGTCCTCGTCGGCGACATCGCGCTCGGGCGGGTATTCGGGCTCCAGCGCCAAGGTGCCGCGCGCCCGGTTCAACAACGCCGCCGCGCGCGCCGCCGCGCCGCTGGCATCGAGCAGGGATTCGGCGATGTCCTTGGGCTCGCGGAAGGTGCCGGCGGCAAACACGCCGGGCCGGCTGGTCTGCAGCGGATCGTACGTCATGGTGCGGCAGAAGCCGTGCCTGTCGAGATCGATGGCGAAGCGCTCGCCGAGCGTCCTGGCGCTATCGGAAATCTCCATGCCGACCGACAGCACCACCATGTCGAACTCTTCGGCAAAATTTTCACCCGTGGTGCGGTCGGCGTATTTAACGGTCAACCCGCCGGTCACCGGGTTCTCCCCGAGCGCCGAGATACGGCACCGGATGTAGTCGATGCCATGGGTCTCGCGGGCCTTGCGGTAATAGCTCTCGTAGCCCTTGCTGAAGGCCCGCGTGTCCATCATGAAGATGCGCACCTGGGTGTCGTCGGTGGCCTGTTCCATGAGCCGCGTCGCCTGCTTGGCGGCATACATGCAGCACACCGAGGAGCAGTAGTCGTGGTTGGCGTCGCGCGAGCCGACACACTGCAGGAAGGCGATTTTGTCCGGTACGGCGCCGTCGGACGACCGCAACATGCGGCCGCTGGTCGGGCCCGAGGCGCTCAACAGGCGCTCGAACTGCAGTGAGGTGATCACGTTGGCGTAGCGGCCGTGGCCAAATTCCTCGGACAGCTCAGCCTGATGGGGCCGGTAGCCGGGGGCCAGAATGACGGCGCCGATGTCAAGGGTTCGCGTGGCGCCGCCCATCTCGTGATGGATGGCGTCGAGGCCGCAGATGTCGGAGCACATCAAGCATTCCGAGCAGACCCCGCAGGACAGGCAGCGCGCCGCCTCGGCCATGGCGTCGAGCGGCCCGTAACAGCCTTCGACCTCGGCGAAGTCGCCCCGGCGGTTGCTCACCGGGCGCTCGGGCAGGGCGACACGGGGTGTTATGGCGAGTTCGCCCGTGAGCACCCGGGCGTCGAGCTCAGCCTGGGTCAGTTCGGCGACCGGCACCTCGGACACCGGCTCGGCCACCAGCGCCTCGCCACGGAGATATCGCAGCATGGAGCGGGCCACCCGGTGGCCGCTATCGACCGCCTCGATGACGAAGGCGGTGCCGCTGATACTGTCGCCAGCGGCGAATACGCCGGGCCGCTCGGTGGCGCAGGTATCGCCATCGACCGTGATGGTCCAGCCGTCAGTTATGGCGACGCCGGCGTCGTCGGGAATGAAGCCGAGGCCGACCCGCTGGCCGACCGAAAAGACGATAACATCGGCGGCCATGATATGATCGGAATCGGGTTCGATTTGGAGCACATTGCGGCCCTCGGCATTCCGCTCGAAGCGCTCGACGCGCTGGCATTCGAGGCCGGCGACCCGGCCCGACCCGTCATCGACGACGCGCAGGAAGTTGAGGCCCACATGCATGGCGATGCCCTCGGCCTTGGCCCGGACGATCCCATGGTCGCTGGCCGGCATGCGGCCGGAACTGCCGCGCACCGCCATCTGCACATGGCTGGCGCCGAGGCGTAACGCGGTGCGCGCCACGTCGACCGCCACATCGCCGCCGCCGACCACCAGCACCCGCTTGCCAGCGATATCGGCGCGCGGGTCGGGAGCAGCGGAGCCGCCGCGCTCGGCGAGGCGCACGTCACGCAGGAAACGGGTGTTGATGAGCACCCCGTCAAGCTCGTTGCCGGGCACCGGCAGGCGGATGCCCTCGTGGGCGCCGACGGCGATGAGCACCGCCGTGAAGCCCTCGTCAAACAGGTCGTCGAGGCGCTCGACCGGGGTCTCGAACCGAACCTCGACACCGAGATCGAGGATGTCCTCGACCTCGCGGTCGACGATTGCCGCGGGCAGGCGGAACTCAGGCACGCCGACGCGCAGCATACCGCCGGCCACGGGCAGGGCCTCGAACACGGTGACGCCGTAGCCCGCCCAGCACAGGTCCTGGGCGGCAGTCAGGCCGCAGGGGCCGCTGCCGATAATGGCGACGCGCTCGTCATGAAGCCGGGCCGCCGGCTCGGGCACGACCCGTGGATTTTCGAGAATGCTGTCGCTGACGAAGCGCTTGAGGCCGCGGATGTTGATCGGCTCGTCGACCTTGGCCCGGCTGCAGGCGTCCTCGCAGCGGTGGTCGCAGATGCGCCCGCAGATGCCAGGAAACGGGTTGTCCTCGATGATGCTGCGGTAGGCGTCGTCGACGCGGCCCTCGCGGATCAGCGAGATGTAGCCCTGGGCGCGCTGGCCGGCGGGACAGGCATCGCGGCACGGCGCCACGCCGCGCTTTTCGATAACAAAGGAATCCGGCGTTGCCTGGGGATAGAGCCGATAGGCCGCCGACTGCTCGGCGAGCCCGACATCGAAGATGCTGGAGAAGCGCTCGGGGCAGACCTCGGCGCATTCACCACAGCCGTTGCAGCGGTCACTATCAACGTAGCGCGGCGCGGTACTGAGCGTCGCCCGGAAGTCGCCGGCCTCGCCGTCAAGGGCCATGACCTGGCTGTCGGTGAGTAGCTCGATATTGAGGTGGCGGCCGACCTCGACCAGGCGCGGCGAGATGGTGCACATGGCGCAGTCGTTGGTCGGGAAGGTCTTGTCGAGCTGGGCCATATGGCCACCGATTGCCGACTGCTCTTCGACCAGGTAGACCTTGTAGCCAGCGTCGGCCAGATCGAGGGATGCCTGCATGCCGGCAATGCCGCCGCCGACAACCATTACAGCACCGACGACATTCCGCTCCGGGGTGGAATCGTTGATGGCCATCACTTCTCTTCACTCACCTTCGCGGAATGCTATTCAGTTGTCGTTACGGCAGGTCAGCCGCCAGCAAGAGCGCGAGCGGCACCGTTGCCAATCGACCATCAAAGCCGGCGATTGCCCTGAGTGTCGTTGACCTAAATTAAGTTCGAGGACGCCGTCGAAGACGCTTGGATGTGGCCAGTTCGCGGAAAATTCCGAACGAAACTGGAGAGCACCGTCAAATGCTATGGTGTCGAGGCCCATTGCCCACTCGACATCGCCGAAAAGGTCGATGTTTGAACAAGTGGCGGATGACGAGGACCGATCATTCGTCCATCTCCAGTGAAGGATGATCGGCGTCATCGAGAACACGGACAAGCATGGGAAATAACGAATACCGGAATTTATGCACGCTAGCTCTTCGAACCCAGTAAATTATCGTTGAATCATACTCCGAGGTCGTGGACGCTAGAATCGCTATTGAAGCTCAAAGAGCTTATGGGAGCACGATGATCTACGAGATGACGGTCGGATTCCCTATTCGGTGATCGCGCGGGAGTTGGAGACCTCGGAGGGAACCGTCCGCAATCGGGTCAATCAAATGGTCGCGGAGAAAGTCCTTCGCATCATGGCGTCCATGGCCCGGTTCCAGGGCAAAGTGTTCGACCAAGCGATCAAACGGCCCCACTCGGACTGACTTGCGGGAAAACAGCGCGGGATTTAGGACAACTGCCATGGAAGTCAGGATTACCGGAATTATCGGATTTGCCAGCGATCCCGCCGTGGCCGGGCGACTCCATGACATTGGCCATGGCGACGGCCTCGAGCATCTGGTTCTCGATAGCGAAGATGTCCATCGCCGCCGGCTCAGGGCGCGAACCGACAAGGGCACCGACTGCCTGATCGCCCTGCCCCCGGGCCAACCGTTGGGCGACGGCGTGGTGCTGGCGTTGGAGGAGAACTGGGCCATCGTCGTCCATCTCGCCGAACAGCACTGGTTGCAACTCGCGCCCTGCGACGAGGCGGCGGCGCTCGAGCTGGGCTACTTCGCGGGGAACCTGCATTGGCGGGTGAAGTTCCGCGGCGCGCGAATTCTTGTCGCCCTGGAGGGGCCGAAAGAGGACTATCTCGCGCGCCTTCGCTTGTTTCTCGACGACGGCCGCGCGGTCGAGGTAAGCGATGACTGACCCGGCGAACGATCTCGTCCTGCTCCAGCATGGCGACAGCTTCTTTCCCTCGGGCGCCGTGTCGTTTTCCTGGGGGTTGGAAACCCTGGTCGAGGATGGCCAGATCCACTCGGCCGACAGCGTCTCGAAATTTCTGGTCAACCAGTTACGCTACCGCTGGGCGACCAGCGACCGCGTCGCGCTGGCAGCGGCCCATGGCACCGGCGCGGACCTCGAGGCGGTCATCGTCATTGATCAGCTGGTCGAGACCCAGATATTGGCGCACGAACTCCGCGACGGCTCGCGCCGCACCGGTCGCGCGTTGTTGTCGATGCACGACAAGCTCGGAACGCCGCTGGCTCGCGCGTTTCAAGACCGGATCCGGGCCGGCGATACGCCGGGCCATGCCGCCGTCGCCCAGGGCCTCGTGTGGCGGGGCGTTGGGCTCACCCTGGAACAGGCCGAGCTGTTGTCCGCCCACACCTATTCCATCGGTGTGTTAGGGGCGGCGATACGTCTCGGCGTCATCGGCCATGTCGATGCCCAGCGGATCCTACTGGGTGCCCGGGAAACTCTTGTCGGGATACTTCATGAAACGGCGCCGCCGGTGAGCGAAATGTCCACCTTCACGCCGGCGACCGAGATCGCGGCCATGCGCCACGAAACAGCCGAGACCCGGCTGTTCGCGAACTGATGAAGGAACTTCGATCATGAATGTGTTGCCCACGGGACAACAAGAACCCGGCGACAAGGCAAATCCGGCGCCGGCGCGGATCGGTATTGGCGGCCCCGTCGGCTCCGGCAAGACAGCCTTGATCGAACGGCTGATCCCCAGCCTCGAAGCACGCGGCCTGGGGGTTGGCGTGGTGACCAACGACCTGGTGACCCGGGAAGACGCCGAACGCCTGCGGGACAGCGGGTTGATCGCGCCGGAGCGCGTGCTCGCGGTCGAAACCGGGGCCTGCCCACACACCGCGATCCGCGAAGATCCGACCATGAACCTCCTGGCCATCGACAGCCTGGTGGCGAGCTTCCCCGATCTCTCGGTGATCCTGCTGGAAAGCGGCGGCGATAACCTGGCCTCGACCTTCTCGCTCGATCTCGTGGACTATTGGCTGTTCGTCATCGACACCGCGGGCGGCGACGACATCCCGCGCAAGAAAGGGCCGGGCACCGTGCGCTCCGACCTGCTGGTCATCAACAAGACCGATCTGGCGCCCCTGGTGGGGGTCAATCTGAAACGCATGATCGAGGAGGCCCGGGCGGTGCGCGGCGGCAAGCCGGTGTTGACCACGAACTGCGCCACCGGCGACGGCATCGACGCCGTGGTGGCGCGATTGTCCCATGATGTGTTGTTCGATGACTGACGCCGCCGCCATGCAGCCGTCCGATCCGGTGGTGGCCACGCCGCGCCGGACGACGGGCCGGCTCGGGCTTGTCTTCGCGCCGGATGCCGAGGGACGAAGTTTCCTTAACCGGCAGTTCGCGTCCTATCCGTTTCATGTCTGCCGGGTCCAGTATCTCGACGCCGACCTGCCGCATATGGCGAGCCTATACCTGCAATCGAGCGCCGGCGGCCTGTACGCCGGCGACGAACTCGACGTCTCGGTCGCCTGCGAGGCCAACGCCATGGCCCATGTTACGACCCAAGCCTCGACCATTGTCCATCGCACGCAGGGCGGCGAGGCCTGTCAGCGGACCGCCCTTGAGGTCGGCCCCGGCGGGTTTCTCGAGTACCTGCCGGACCCCATGATTATGTTTCCCCAATCCCGTCTCCATAACCGGCTGAGCTTGAAACTGGCGAGCAATGCCACGGCGATCGTGGTCGATGCCTTCCTGTCCCATGATCCCGGCGGCGCGGATCAGCCGTTCGGGCGCTACAGCAGCGAGACCGAGATCAGCGATGGGACCGGGCGGCATCTGGTACTCGACCGATTCCATACCAGTGGTGCGGACTGCCGCGCGGGCAAGGTCGGCGTCATGGGCGGTTATGGCATGCAGGCGACGATTTTGGCGGCGAGCACCGCGGTCTCGCCGCAGTCATTACTCGAGGCCTTGCGCCATAGACTGGAGGATACACCGGCGGTCTATGGCGCGGCCTCGACCCTGCCCAACGACTGTGGCGCCTGGGTGCGGTTGCTGGCCGACGACGGCGCCACTCTCAAGGACGCGGTGACGAAACTCTGGATGGCGCTACGGCGCGGCATTACCGGGCAGGTGCCGGCGCTCCGCCGCAAATAGGGCTGTGCGACGGACATAAGAAGGTCCTTTCCCCTCTGGACTCATAGCTGACAGAACGTACCATGCAGACATTGCACGTTCCGTATAACTCGAGAAAACTAGAGGGAAGATTACCAATGAGTGACGAACAATCCGGTGTCTCCGACGAGCGGCGCAAAGCCTGGGGAGATAAGTACCACCCGCGTTACTCAGGGGTCGCCACCTTCATGCGCCGCCCCTTGCTTGAAGAAGCCGAGCAATGGAACGATGTCGAGGTTGGTCTCATCGGCGTACCGTTCGACGGCGCGGTAAGCAATCGCCCGGGCGCCCGTCACGGGCCGCGTCATCTTCGTGATCAATCAACGTTGATGGGGACTTTGAATCATCAAACCGGGGTGCGTCCTTTCGACCTGGCTAATATTGCCGACCTCGGTGATGTCTTCATCGAGCACCCCTTTGAGCTGAACGGCGCCATCGACGACATCAAGGCGTTCTACGACACCGTGTTCGCGGCGGGCATCGCGCCGGTCACGGGAGGTGGGGACCACGCGATTACCTTACCCATCATGAGAGCCATGGCGGAACACACCGGAGAGAAGGTGGGGCTGATTCACTTCGACGCCCATTGCGACACCGCGGACGAGCTCTTCGGGTACAACAACTTTCATGGCGGACCTTTCAAGGTTGCGGTGGAGGAAGCCGTGTTGGATCCCAAACGCACCATTCAAATCGGCATCCGGGGTCCGGCCGAAGCCCTGTGGAGTTTCAGCTACGATTCGGGCATGACCGTCATTCACATCGAGGAGCTTTACGAGATGGGAATCCCGGCGGTCATCACGAAGGCGCGGGACGTGGTCGGTGACGGTCCCACGTACGTAAGCTTCGACGTGGACGGCATGGACCCGGTCTACGCGCCCGGTACCGGCACGCCCGAGGTCGGTGGTTTCAATACCTTCGAGGCCATGCAGATGCTGCGCGGACTGCGCGGACTGAACATCGTGGGCGGTGACCTGGTGGAGGTCTCCCCGCCTTGGGATCCGTCGGGAACAACCGGCCTAAACGGGGTTCAGATGATGTTCGAAATCATGTGCCTGGTGGCGGAGAGCGCCGGGAGCCAGAACAAGACCTGAGCAACGCGAGAGTGATCCGCAGAGACTCGGCATTGGGATTCGAAGCCGTGTAGACTGCCGGCATGTTGTAACGCTGTCACGAAGGAGCCGCCGAAATGTCCGCAAACCCCCAAACCCATATGGCGCTGCAGGAAAAGGCGCGCCGGGTGCTGCCCGGCGGCACCTTCGGCAATGTCGAGCGCGAGACCATCATCAGTCGCGGCCGCGGCAGCCGGGTCTGGGACGAGCATGGTAACGAGTACATCGATTACCTGATCGGCTCGGGCCCGATGATCGTCGGTCATGCTCACCCGGAAGTGAACGAGGCGGTGCGCCGACAGCTCGATCAGGGCACAACGTTCTTCGCCACCAACCCGCAAGGCATCGATCTGGCGGCGGTCATCATCGATGCGGTGCCCTGCGCCGACAAGGTGCGCTATTCGGCCAGCGGCAGCGAGGCGGACGCCTTCGCCATGCGCCTAGCGCGCGCCTATACCGGGCGCGAGAAAATTCTCAAGTTCGAGGGCGGCTACCACGGCTACAGCGACTACGGTCTGATGAGCCTGGCGCCCAAGAACCCGGGCAATTCCATGGAGCCGATACCGGGCTCGCCGGGCATTCCGGCGGCCATCAAAGACACGGTGCTGATCGCGCCGTTCAACGACGCGGACGCGGTGGAGAGCCTCATGAAGGCCCATGAGGGCGAGATCGCGGCGGTGTTCATGGAGCCCCTGCAGCGCCTCATTCCACCGCAACCGGGTTTCCTCGAGGCCATGCGCGAGCTAACCCTGGCCCATGACATGCTGCTGGTGTTCGACGAGGTGGTAACCGGCTTCCGCTTGGCTTATGGCGGCGCCCAGACCTATTACGGGGTCACCCCCGACATCTGTACCCTGGGCAAAGCCACTGGCGGCGGCTTTCCACTGGCGGCGATCGCCGGCCGCGAGGATGTGATGGCGTTGTTCGACAGTGAGCGCGCGGAAGCCGGCAAGTTCCTGCCGCAGTTCGGCACTCTTTCGGGCACCCCGGTGGCTTCGGTAGCGGGCATTGCGACCTTGAATATCCTGAGCCGGCCCGGCACCTACGAGCGCTTTTTTGCAACCGGCAACCGTTTGATAACCGCCTTGGCCGGGAAGCTAGACGCGGCCGGATTCGAGGCCCAGGTGGTCGGCGTCGCGCCCATGTTCGACGTGGTGTTCGCCGGCGGCGCCATGGAAAATCATCGCGACCTGCTGCGCGGCGACAGCAAGCTCGCCGCCCGCCTCGACGCCCTGCTCAAGCAGCGCGGCATCCTTAAATCGAGCGCCAAATACTACGTCTCCACCGCCATCAACGACAGCGATGTGGCACAGACCATCGCCGCATGGGACAACGCTATTGATCAGCTAGCGGCGGAGCGTTGATGGGCCGATCGAGTCTTGCGTTAAGAACCGGCTAAACGAACCGCGCTTTGTTCCAGCGTAGGGCGGCCGGAAGACCTTCCTTTTCGCGCATATCGTTGAAGGCCTTGCGGTCCTTGGTCAGCGTTGCATCAAGCATCGCGCCCTGCTCAATCCCGTAATCGAGAGCTTGGCGGATGCCGGCAATTTCGGCGCCCCGGTTGATCGAGGCCTTGGTGGTTCTTAAGCCCTCAAGCGAGATGGCGGCAGCGCGCCGGGCGTAACGGAAGGTCTCCTCTTCGAGCGCCTCGTCGGCGAAGACCCGGTTGACCATGCCGATACGCAACGCTTCGTCAGCGTCGATGATATCGCCGGTGTAGAGCAGTTCCCGGGCTTTCTTGAGACCGACGATCCAGGGCATGATCACCGCCGGCGGGGCGCCCGAAAAGCGGATTTCGGGCTCGCCGAACTTGGCGGTGTCGCTGGCAAAGGTAACGCAGCACATCATGGCCAACTCGCAACTTCCGGCCAGGCAGTAGCCGCGCGTCATGGCGATCACCGGCTTGGTGCAGTCCCAGGGGGTGAACTCAAAGCTGACGCATTCAATAAGCATACGGCGCCGCTCAAGGGCGTCCGGCCCGTAGTCGTCACCCCAGGGGTATTTGAGATCATAGCCCGCGCCGAAATGCTCGCCGGCGCCGCTCAACACCACGACTGAGACATTCTCGTCGTCGTCATCCGCCTGTTTCAGGAGCGCTGAGAGCCTGGGCATGAGGGGCGGACTGATGGCGTTCATGGCCTCGGGCTTATTGATCTGGATATGGGCGATACGATCGTTGACGGTGTAGAGCAGGTCGTCGCTCATGGCGGGTCCTCCTTGTTGTTAGAACGTCACGCGGCCGCCGATGCCTCGCCGGGCCATTCCGGTGCGTCCCCTCCTAGCCGCGGGGTCGGGCGCGACCAATGAGGCTGGGTCTCCGACAGCTTCAGGACGGGACCGAGATGGCGCAACGACCCGTATGTGGTGTCCGACTCAATTCGCAAAGCGTCGAGTTCGGCATCCGACAGGTTCATGTCCGGAGCCGTATATTCGGTCTTGCCCTGGCGGTAGATGAACATGCCCGACTGGCAGAGCGACACCCGGACGTGGTAGCTGCCGCCTTCGCGGGCGCGCCGCGCCAACGCCAGCAAGACACCATAGGCGCCAAGATAGCCCGTGGTGTAGTCGCACGCCGCCGCCGGCAACAGGCGGGGCCGGTCCGTGCCGCCTTCCATACATATGCCGGTGACCGTCTGGGCGACCTGCTCCCAGCCGCCGCGATGGCTGAACGGACCATCGGCGCCGAAGCAGCTTATGGAAAGATAGACGATGCCCGGGTTTATCAAAGCCAGGTCTTCCGGGCCGAAGCCGTGGTTGCTCATGACGCCGGGGCGGTAGCCTTGGGAAAAGACATCGGCATCGCGGCCCAGCGCCTTGAGTTGTGCGGCGCCTTCGGCGGTGTCGATGTCGAGAAAACAGCTTCGCTTACCATGGCTGGTATCCATGACATGTTCGGCGATCTGCGGCAGATGCTCGGCCGCCACCATCAACACGTCGGCGCCGTGCTCCGCCAGGGTGCGCGCGGCGACGGGCCCGGCGAGGATGCGGGTCAGGTCGAGCGCCCGAATACCGCTTAGGGGCCGGTCACCCGTTGGCAACGGATTAGGGTCGCTGTCGGCGATCTTGATGATCTCGACGATGGGTTTTGCTTTCAGAGCCTGACCGTGGGAATGGCCCAGCCATTCGGTGTTGCTTCGCACCATGGCGCCGCAGGCGCGGGCCTCGTCGATGGCCGCCTCGAGGTCGAGCGCATCCCACCCCGCCACCGCCTTACCAACGGACTCCGGCGTCGGCTCGCAATTGAGCACGCCCAGCACCCGGTCGCGTAAGTGGGGCAGGCCGAAATGCGGCAGAAACCAGCGGCCATCCTTGGTCGGCCAGGGCTGAGTGATTTTGTGCATGGCGAGCTGGTGTTCGTTGACCAGCGGCCCGAAGGCGCCGTCCAGTCTCGGCCTTTGCAGATAGTTTGCACTGCGCAAGGCCGCCGCCGCGTGGCGGGCGTCGATCCCTGCGTTCTGGCGGCGGCCGGTTTTGAAGGCCCAGATATCGGACGCCGCAACACCAACGCCGGCCAACACGGAAGCGCAGGTCTCGCCGATTTTGAAAGCCGTAGAAAACACCGGATCGGTGCCGGTGATTGCAACCTCGCCGTCGCCGGGCAGCCCGTCGCCGCGGATTTCCATTACCTCTTCGAACGCGGTTGCCATGCCCCTATCCCTATTGTTTCCATATCCCTTGTAGCACGCGTTCACGCTAACAGGCCGATGCCGGCGCGACAATGCAACGGACACGATTGCGACCGCTTCGCCACCGAGCATCAGCGCTTCGTTCGTGTCGGATAGCATTTAATTGAGCGTCGTTTAAAATAACTCTTGATTTTTTATGTCTCACTCAATATATTTTGGACAACGTTCAATTACACCCCGACCCGGAGATCAATGTGGGCCGCAGATCAGACCATTCGCGCGACGAACTTCATGAACTGGCACTGGGCGCCGCGACCCGAATTGTCGAGGCCGAGGGCATTCACGCCTTGACCGCGCGGCGCATCGCCTATGCCATCGGTTACTCTCCCGGGACCCTGTACAACGTCTTCGCGGGCTTGGACGACATCATCATTCATCTCAACGGCCGCACTCTCGACGACCTCGCCAGGCACATGACCCGGGCGCGGCGGTCGCGCGATCCCAAGACCCACGTGCTTCGTCTGCTCGACACCTATCTCGCCTTCGAGCGCGATCATCCCAACCGCTGGAGCGTTCTCTTCGAATACAGCCTCGCCCCGTCCACCACCCTGCCCGACTGGTATCTCGCCAAGGTCGATCATGCCCTCGGTCTGGTCGAGGAGGCGCTGTCGCCACTGACATCGGGCGCGGCGCGGAAGCTCGCCGCGCGGACCCTGTGGGCCAGCCTTCACGGCATTACCGCCCTCGCCAAATCCGGCAAGCTCGATGTGGTGACCAATGAGACCGGGCGCCGCATGGCGCGCCATATGGTAGTCAACTACCTGGCCGGGCTGGCCCATCATGCGTGAACTGACCGCCGCTGTGATGGTACTCCTGGTACTGGTATCGACCCTGGCCCTGGCGAATGGCAACAACGAGTGGAATCTGGCCGCGCCCACCATGGGCGGCAAGCAATTGTGGCGCGATTCCCATGTCTACGCCGGCTGGCGCATTCAGGAGAACCTGCTGACCGGTCATTTTCCGACTGCTCGACACGGGCGATACCCGCCGCGCCTGGGGAACCTACGCGCAGTGCCAGGTACAGCTCCAGCAGGCAAAGGAGAGCGAAGCCCTGCGGCCAACCGGCCGGCATCTGGTGTTGCTGGTTCACGGCATCATGCGCTCGGGCGGCACGTTTGGGGCGCTTGAGGAGGCTCTGATCAAACGCGGCTATGACGCCGTCGCCATTAGCTATCCCAGTAGCCGCGATACCATCGAAAATCACGCGGCAGGGCTCGCCGCGCTCCTCGACCGCCAGGAAGGGAGCGACACGGTTTCCTTTGTCACCCACAGCATGGGTGGGCTGGTGGTTCGCCATCTGCTGGCCCGTGACGATACCTGGCAGGACCGCATCAAGGGTCAGGGCGTCGTCATGATCGCACCGCCCAATCAGGGTTCCGCAATCGCCCGGACCCTCAAGGACCTAGGGCCTTACCACCTGATCTACGGCGAGTCAGGCCAGGAGTTGACCCCGGCCGAGGTCGCCCTGGTTCCGCCGCTGGCCCATGATTTTGCCATCATTGCCGGCGGCAAGGGCGACGACCGGGGATACGACCCGCTGCTGTCAGGCGACGACGACGGCACCGTGACCGTGGCGGAAACCCGCCTGGACGGCGCCAAGGGCTTTTTGATTGTGCGCTAAATCCACGGCCTGATTTCCGGCCACCAGGCAACCATACAGGCAACCGTCAATTTCCTGACACGGGGAACGCTCTAGACCTATTTGCGGTCGGCGACGGTCATATCTTGCCACTCGGAAAGAGTTGCGGTTATCACCGCGCCGATCAACACCGCCGCCCAGGACAGATACATCCAAATCAGGAAGACCGGCACCGCCGACAGGGCGCCGTAGATGGTCTGATAGATGGGGAAGTTCTCGAGGTAGAGGCCGAGCGCCCAGCGCAAACCGGAAAACAGCAGACCGGCGCACAGGCCGCCGGCGATGGCGTCGCGCCAGGCGATCTCGCGGTTGGGCACTACCGTGTAAAGCACACTGAAGGCGGCCACCATCAACAAGGCCGGACCGAGCCAATCCAATCGCCACGGCAGCCCGGAGAGACCATGGAACCCGGCCCAACTCGCCGCCGCCGCCACATTGCTGGCCAGGGACACACTGACCCCCAGGGCGATGGGCCCGAGGGTTAGGACAACAAAGTAAACCACCAGCCGCGACGGCAGGCGGCGGCGGCGCACCACCCGGAAAATCCGGTTGAAGATTGCCTCGATGGTCGCCAGCAGCATGAACGCGGGGATCACCAGGCCGGCGATGCCCAGAGCCTTCAGCTCGCCCGCGTTATCAACAAACCCGTCAAAGGCGGCGGCGATCTGCTCGCCCGTATCAGGCACGAAATTGTCGAACACGAAGCCGTTGATGCTCTCCCGGACGCCGTCGAACAGGGGGACCGCCGCGAGCACGGCAAAGACGATGGCGGCCAGGGGCGCAGCGCGGTGTAACTCAGCGCCGCGGCAACACTGGGACAGCGGTCTTCCACGAAACGTCGCCAGCCATAAGCCAGAAACTCGCGGCCATTCCTCAATCAGGCCACCGCCACGGGCCCAACGGACATCGCTCATCGCTCCCGCAACGAATAGTTTTGGACCCAACGCGCGGTAGCTTAACGCTATTCCGTGATACAGCGCTATACTCGACCGCGCCCGGTCACAAACAGTCGGGCTTTATCGACATCGCTGGCGCGAACCGCAAACCCGGAGGATACCACCCCATGCCTGATCTTTTTGACCCGCTGCCCTTGCGCGGCGTTACCCTACGCAACCGTATCGGTCTGGCGCCCCTGTGCCAGTACATGGCCGAGGACGGCGTGGCCAACGACTGGCACCTCGCCCATCTCGGCGCCCGGGCGGTAGGCGGCGCCGGGCTGGTCATGGTCGAGGCCACCGGTGTCGAGGCCCGGGGCCGCATTACGCCGGGCTGCATGGGCCTGTGGAACGACGACCAGATCGAACCTCTGGCCCGCATCGTGCGTTTCATGGAGGCCCAGGGCGCGGTGTCGGCGATCCAGATCGCCCATGCCGGGCGCAAGGCCAGTGCCGCGCCGCCGTGGCTCGGCGACTGCACCATCGCCCCGGAGGATGGCGGCTGGGAAGCGATCGGCCCCAGCCCCCAGGCCTTCGATCCGCCCAGCGGCGCCCTGTGGCACACGCCCCGTGAGATGACCATCGACGACATCGCCGTCGTGCGCCAGGCCTTCATGGATGCGGCGCGGCGCGCCGATGAGGCCGGCTTCGGCCTGCTTGAACTTCACGCCGCCCACGGCTATCTGCTACACAGCTTTCTGTCGCCGCTGACCAATCAGCGCGGCGACGCCTATGGCGGCGACTTCACCGGGCGCAGCCGCTTCGTCCTGGAGACCGTCCAGGCGCTGCGCCAGGTATGGCCCGAAAGCAAACCCCTGGCGGTGCGCCTGTCGACCATCGACCTGGCACCCGGCGGCTGGACCCTGGACGATTCCGTGGCGCTCTCGCGGCCGCTCAAGGACGCGGGCGTCGATCTGATTGACTGCAGCACCGGCGCCGCCGTGCCCGGCGAGCACTATCCCATCGGGTCGAGCTGGCAGGTGCCCTATGCCAGCCGCATCCGCCGCGACGCCGAAATCGCGACCGCCGCCGTTGGCAAGATCGTCGATCCCCACCAGGCCGCCGCCATCATCCACAACGGCGACGCCGATATGGTGCTGCTGGGCAAGGAAATGATGCGCGACCCCTACTGGCCGTTCCACGCCGCCCAAACCCTGGACCGCCTCGACCGCCTGGAAATGCCGCCGGCCTACGACTACGTCATCCGCCCCGGCCCCGGCGTCGAACTGCCGGAAGCGTGGGTCGAGTCGGACGGGTAGCTAGGCTCAGAACCTATTAATTTGATTGTATGAATTGGGATAGATTGATT